>JAIBDQ010000080.1 GCA_024686135.1 Halobacteriovorax sp.
AAGGCTGACACTCTACCAACTGAGTTACGCCCGCTTAATTGAGAATAGTGGTGGCGAGAGATGGATTCGAACCATCGAAGGGAAACCCGACAGATTTACAGTCTGTTGCCTTTGGCCACTCGGCAACCTCGCCACTATGTTAACAAAAAAAAATGGAGCTGGCTATAGGAGTTGAACCTACGACCTACGGTTTACAAAACCGTTGCTCTACCAACTGAGCTAAGCCAGCCCAAATTCGTTTGTCAGTGGATGTTTATAATCATTTGGAATATTAAAATCAAGAAATTTATAACCGCGCTAAGCGTTAGTTGAAATCATTTTTTCCATGGCAACCGCAGCTGCAACTGAAACATTCAAGCTCTTGATGTTTCCACGAGGCTGTAGACTGATGGTTTTATCCAGTATTCTGGTTATTGCGTTGGATAATCCCACATCTTCAGCACCAAGAACTAGGGCCATTTTTTTTGAGCTCTCAAAAGAAGAATCTTCAGAATGTTCAGAAAAACCAAGCATCATTAAATCTTTTTCTTTTAGCTTTGCGATGGTTTTTGGAAGGCTTCCGCAATTTATTAAAGGAACATGCTCAAATGCCCCAGATGAAATTCTATGAAATGTTGGGGTTCTCAAAAGGTCGCCTTTTCTAGAGATTAAAACAGCGTTAACTCCGTAGAAGCTTGCGGTTCTCATGATAGCACCAAGGTTATGTACATCTGTAACTTGATCCAGAATAAGCATTTTAAAGTCTTCATTTGAATCTATTAGATTATAAAGGAAGGTCAGATTCTTTAATTCAAGCCTTTCTGTCACTAGGAAAGTGTTTGAGGGAACTCTACTAAAATAAAAGTCCATCTCCTTATAAAGCTTTTTAGCTTCTTCCTGGATATCATGGGACTTATGCTCAAATATCTCTAAGCCTGAAATATTATTCAGATTTATTTTCTTAGTTAATTCACTTTTATTTTCTTTTGTTGTGAATAACTTATGTCCAGATCTTTCTGGGTTATTTAAGGCCTCAACGATTGAGTGAATGCCGACAATTATCTCTTGGGCCATTACAGGGTTTCCATTAGTTCTTTGATTTTAGAAACAAGTTCATCTTTTTTAATCTTAAAAGACTCTCCGGTTTTCCTTACTACTATTTCAAGCTCTTGATTTTCACCGTAAGTCTTCTCTCCTAGTACTACTCTAATTGGTAAACCTAATAGGTCAGAGTCCTTGAATTTAAATCCTGGTCCTGCTTTTCTATCATCAAAGACTACGTCAAAACCTGAGTCCTGTAGCTCTTTATAAATATCTTCAGCAAGAGCTTTAAGCTCATCACTCTTGGCGATTGATGCAAAGTAAATATCAGCTGGTGCAATATTTTTTGGCCAAATAATACCTTTTTCATCATGAAGTTGTTCTATGACTGCAGCTACTGTTCTTGTAATACCTATTCCATAACAACCCATTAAAGGAGAAATCGTTTTACCGTTCTGATCTAAAACTGTGATCCCCATAGCTTTTGTATACATATCACCCAGTTGAAAAATATGACCAACTTCAATGCCTCTAATTTCATCTACGACATGTTTTCCGTCTTCAGTTAGATCGCCTTTTTTAGCTAACCTGAGATCAACCTGCTCACATTCTTTAATATCTCTTGATGGAACAAAGTTTTTTATATGAAAGTCTTCTTTTTGAGCTCCCACAGTAAACGCACCATCCATATCTATGGCAGTATCAACTAAGACCTTTAAATCATTTTTTAAATTAAAAGCTCCAATAAAACCTTTTACTAGTCCTAAGTCTTTCAGTTCATCATCGGCTGCAGGTCTTACTTCAGCTGCTCCTAAATAGTTTGTTAGCTTTAATTCGTTTAATTCATCGTCGCCGAGAAGTTGTAGTAGAAGGAACTCACCATCCTTATCTTCTTCATGATAACTGGCATAATAAACAAGAGACTTGATACTCGTATGCTGCGGAACTTTTAGAAAGCTACATACATCTTCAATAGTCGACATGTTCGGTGTCGCAACTTCTTCCTGGGCAGGTTTAGAGGTATCAAAATCGATATTGGCCCTTTTAGTTTTTGCTTTTTCTTGATTAGAAGCATAATTGGCCTCTTGATTATAAATCAAAAGGTCTTCTCCATTATCTGCGATCACTTGGAACTCATGAGTTTTGGCAGAACTATCGGCCATGGCCCCAGCGTCAGCTTCAACAATAAAAAAGTTTAGACCAAGTCTTTTAAAAATTCGTGAATAAGCGCTCTTTAAATTTTCATAGCCTTCATCTAGGCAAGCGCTATCAATATGAAATGTGTAGGCGTCCTTCATGATAAATTCACGTCCACGCATCAATCCAAAACGCGGTCTAATCTCATCACGAAATTTAGTATTTATTTGATACAAGTTTATTGGTAGTTGTTTATAACTCTTAACCGTTTTTCTAAATATATCTGAAATCGCTTCTTCATTAGTTGGCGAAATACAAACATCTCTTCCGCCCTTATCCTTAAACTTAAGCATCTCAGTCATCTTGTCCCAACGGCCTGACTCTCGCCAAAGTTCCCCTGGTGTAACGACTGTCATTAATAGCTCGTGGCAACCAGCTCTATCTAGTTCTTCACGAACTATATTTTCAACTTTCTTAATGGTTTTTAATCCAAATGGAAGATAGTTATAAAGTCCAGCACCTGACTTATGGATAAGCCCAGCTCTCATCATCAGTTGATGACTTGGAATTACAGCGTCCGCTGGTGTTTCTTTAAATGTCTGCCAAAATGCCTTTGAAAGCCTCATAGGTCTCGTCCTGTGTTTTTAAAATTAATATAATGAATTTAGGAGGTTGGCCAGTGACCCTGTAGTCTTTGGCCTTTTAATGAAATGCCGGCGCTAGCGCCTGCGGGAGTTCAAAGGCTTCAATGGTTTCTTTTTGTAACGCTGAAGCTGAAACAATCTCAAAAGCACTTGGAGTTTCAAGAAGTTTACGGCAAAGCATATTATGAAGATTATGACCTGACTTATAAGTTGTGATCTTTCCAGCGATTTCATAGCCAAGAAGACTAATATCACCAATAGTATCTAAGATTTTATGACGAACAAATTCATCTCCAAAGCGAAGACCTTCAGGGTTAACCACTTTAAATTCATCAAGAACAACGGCATTGTCTAGACTTCCGCCTTTAATTAGCCCTCTTCTTTTAAGCATATCTACATCTCTAAGCATCCCAAAAGTTCTTGCTCTTGAGATCTCATTGATGAAGTTTTCACATGAAAATTCAAAAATCTTATTTTGTTTCTTAATTAATGAATGTGGGAATACAATCGTACTATCTATTACAAGCTTAGAGTTTGGCTCGATAGTGGCCCACTTATCCTCTAATTCAACTCTAACCGGCTCCAAAATAACTAAAAACTTTTTAGAGGTATTTAAAGTTGTAATTCCTGTTTCTTTAAGGAGAAAGACAAACGAAGCTCCAGAACCGTCCATAATTGGAACCTCTGGTCCGTCAATTTCACAAAGAACATTATTTATTCCCAATCCGTAAAAAACAGATAGAAGATGCTCCACTGTATGAATGATATTTCTACCTGAGCCAATCGTAGTATTATTCTCGGTTGCTCCAACGGTCATAGCAGAGGCCTTAATGGCCGGCTCATCAGGAAGGTCTGTTCTGGTGAATTGAATACCAAAGTCAGCATCTGCTGGACTTAATGTCAGCGTCACTTTCTTACCAGAATGGAGACCCAGACCGGTAACTTTAACTTTCTTTGCTAGTGTTCTTTGGTAAAGCATTCATTTTCCAAATTTAAGTATTCAGTTATTCTAATGTGCTGCTTTTACTATTGGCAACACACAGTACCAGTATAAACTACCCTGCTTCACGGATATTAAAACGGATAATAATTCCTGATTTATATACGTCTGCCTTGTATCAAATCTACTCCCTCGAAGGGAAAAAAATTGCGAATTTATGTAAATATTCCTGATTTCAAAGGGTTTTACTCTATTTTCTGAGTCTTTCAGTAGGGCAACTCTTAAAATCTGCCACTATTTATTCTCATTTTGAGTCATAATAAGTTACCCTAAAAAGGCTTTCCTGGAGGAATAATGCATATAAAATTAAGTACTTACAGAACTATATTTATATTAATTTTATTTAGCTCGTGCGCTAGCAAGCCCGTGCTTTATCCAAATAGTAAATATGAGGCCGTTGGAGAAGAAAAAGCTAAGCAAGATACAGAGGCTTGCATGAGTAAAGCTGATAAGTTTCTAAAATCTCCAAAAGCTAAAAAAATGCTAAAATCCGGGGGGGCCGGGGCTCTTCTCGGTGGCGTTGTTGGTGGAGTGGCCGGTATTTTTACCGGTGATATTGCAGGTAGTGCTGCTCAGGGGGCCGCCATGGGCGGTGCTGGTGGAGCAGTTGCTGGGGCCATGAGTCCAGATGAACTAAAACAAAGATATGTGAACCACTGTTTATCCAAACAAGGTTATCAAGTCTTAGGATGGGAATAATGATTTGGAATAAAAAACCTGATCTAAAAAAAATAAATGAATGGTGTAAAAATACGGCCGTAGATCACAACGGAATTGAAATCACAGAGGCCACCGATGATTCATTAACGGGGACTATGCCTGTTGATCATAGAACAGTTCAGCCGCAAAGAAGACTGCATGGCGGAGTAAGCTGTGTACTTTCTGAGAGCTTAGCTTCGATTGCTGCCAATATGGTTTTAGATCAAAGCAAGTATGTGGCGTTTGGAATTTCAATTGAAGCGAATCATTTAAGACCCGCGATTGAAGGAAGTGCTGTAAGAGGCATTACAAAACCAATCCACTTAGGGAAAACTATCCAAGTTTGGGATACAAATATATATGATGATCGCAACAGATTAGTATGCTCATCAAAGTTAACTTTAGCCGTTGTTAAAACGAGGTCCGAATGAAAGTTGTTATCCTATTGTCGATTTTTTTTAGTTTTTCCGTATTCGCTGAGAATGGAAAAGTTATATTCACTAAAGGAATTGTGAAGATAGGAAAATCAAAAACTTTAAAGAAAAATCAAATGATTAAAACTGGAGACAGAATAACTACAGGAAAAAGCTCTTTAGTCGTTCTTCAGTTGCCTCAAGGCAATAAAATTAAACTTGGACCAGAAAGTGTGCTCGTCATTAAATCTCTTCCTAAAAAGAAAGCTGAAACAACAAAGTTAAACCTGCTTAAAGGAAGCTCTTTTATAAAAGTTCTAAAAGGTAAACTTCGAAAAGGACAAAAATCTAAATTAATCTTAAGAACAAGAACTGCCGCCATGGGTGTTAGAGGAACTGAGTTTTTCGCTAGCTATGGTTCCGGTGACGATATTTGGATGTGTGTAAATGAAGGTGTTGTCGCGGTTAAATCTAAAAAGGAAAAAAAGTCCACATTAGTAAAAGAAGGTGAAGGAATTGTTGTAAAAGATGGAACTAAGACTTCTAAGCCAAAACCCCTTGCGTGGACTAGGAAATTAAATTGGAATATGAATCCAAGTTCGGGCAACCTTGTGAATAAGGTTTCTATAGAGTCCGCCTATACTGATTTACTTGACCAAGACTACGATTAAATAAAAATTATCACTCTGGCGTCAGTTTCTTGGCGCCATCTAGGATATTCACCCGACTTTCATCTCACCTGTAATATTTTTTCAATTTTTTCATGTTTAGATTCTTAGTGATTTCTACGAGAATTGATCTTACACATATTAATTGAGAGACAAAATGTTATACCTAAAATATTTAGTTGTGCTTCTAGCACTCATTACATTTGCAGCATCACAAACGAATTCAGAAGAAACAAATACTAAAGTGAAAAGTGCTGTAGCTAAGGTAAATTAAATTTCAATTGAAACTAAATGATCTTTAGCTTTTTGTGAAATTTCACGGCCCCTTGGTGTACGTAAAACAAAACCTTCTTTTAGTAAAAATGGTTCGTACACATCCTCAATTGTTGAGCGGTCTTCAGCTAAGGTTGCACATAAAGCCTCAATACCAACAGGACCACAGTTATAGTAATCTTTTATAACCGTTAGAATTTTTCTATCCATCCTATCTAGCCCGGAACTATCGATATCCATTAGATCCAAAGATTTTTTTACATGCTCTGAACCAATTGAACTCTTTCCCTCAACAAGAGCGAAGTCTCTAACTCTTCTTAAGATTCTATTGGCTATACGTGGAGTTCCCCTTGAGCATTTTGCCATTTCTAATCTTGCATCATCTTTAAGCTCAACATCTAATTTTTTTGAATTATTTTGAATTATTTTTCCAAGTTCTTCAGCATGATAAAAATCAAAATGAAGATGTGCCATGAATCTATCTCTAAGTGGATTTGATAAGAGGCCTGACCTCGTCGTAGCACCAATTAGAGTAAAAGGTGCTACTTCGATTTGCATTGTTCTAGCACTAGGCCCCTGTCCAATTACTATATCAAGTCTAAAGTCCTCCATTGCTGAATAAAGAATTTCTTCGACTGATATATGCATCCTATGAATCTCATCAATAAAAAGCACATCTCTTGGTTGAAGGTTCGTTAGTACAGCAGCCAGATCACCTTTCTTCTCTATAGCCGGACCAGAGACCACATGGAGTTCACTATTCAAAGAATTAGCAATCAACATGGCCAAAGATGTTTTCCCAAGACCAGGAGGTCCAGATAATAGAACATGGTCCATTGCCTGCTCTCTCATATTTGATGACTTAACCATCACATCAATATTGTCGATTACTCTTTTTTGACCAATAAATTCATCAAAGTTATTAGGTCTTAAACGCTCTTCATGTTTGTAGTCACGGCTCCCCTCTGGAGATAAAAATCTATCACTAGATGTTTCGATATCTATTTCCATTTAAATTTCCTTTAAAACGAGGTGTACCAGTTGTTCTGGTTTAGTAACTTCATTATCAGACAATATCTTCTGAGCAATAGGTAATACTTGATCTTCCCTAAAACCTAGCTCCTTACAAGCCACAAGTGCATCATTCATAATTTCATTAGATTTATCATTAGGATAAGTCTCAATGACCTCACTAGCACTAAAAACGGGAAGGTCCTCTAAGTTATCAGCGTCCACTTTATAAGATGGTGAATACATTCTGATTTTATTAATCTTCTTTGCTAAATCTAAAATTATTTGCGCGCCTGCTTTTGGACCCACACCAGGAGCTGCTGTTAATGCTTTCTTATTCTCTAGCAAGACAGACTCAATAATACTCTCTGTGCCTAAGTAGCCAAGCAAGTTAAAAGCACCTTTTGGGCCTACACCTTTAACAGAAGTTAAAAGTTCAAACATCTTCTTATCTCTTAAGTTCTGAAAACCAAAAAGTTGTTCACTGGCCTCTTTTATCTGATGAGAAATAAAAATACTGACGAAGCTCCCTTCTGATAAAACTCTATTAAAGAAAACTTGGTATCCAATACCAGAAGAAGTTAAAACGATGGTTTCAACTCCATCACTAAAAAGTACTTTACCTTGAATATGTCCAATCATCTTTTAAATGCCTCTTTAAGGGATCTTCCTCCCTTTAAATATTTTCCCGTATTTCCGTTCTGGCCTCTTAATAAGGAATGACAGATTGCTATGGCCAAAGCATCACTTTCATCATGGGTTTTAAATTCTCTTTGAATCTGATTTTTAAACAACATCATCAAAGACTTATCCACGCTGGTCTTGTCTGCATGGCCATGACCAGTCACTGTAGATTTAACCAAGTTAGGAGAATACTCAAAAACTTTCTCACTATGGCTCTTCATAAAAGCTGCAACCATCGCCCCTCTTGCCTGAGCAAGCTTTGCTAGAGCACTTACACTTTTAACATAAATTAGAGACTCAACTGCTATCTCATCTGGATTATATCTATGAACCAACTCTTCGCAGGAGCGATAGATATTTCCTAATCGATCAAGGAAGTCTTTTTTGCAGTCGTAGTTTAAAACTCCAGACTCTAAATAGTTTAATTTACGACCACTTAATTCAACCAGGCCAAAGCCTGCTTTTCTTGAACCTGGATCGATCCCCAAGATAATCATTACCTATTATAATAACTAATTGCGAAATAGAGTGTCTATAAACTTAAGATTGGAATCTGCCGCGAACAAAGTTCCCGACATAAAAGACAAGAGAGCCACCAACTAACTGCACAAGTTCGATCTGCCCATAATCCCCCTTAGACATACCAGAAAACAAGCAGATACCTACTGTAGTTAAACCGATAAGTTGGAGGCCAAAGCCAATATAAAACATCATATGAAGTTCCTTAATATTTCTTTAGACCGCTTGTATCAAAAAAGTTTTGACGACGCAAAGTGAGTCCACAAGTCTGTAAAATAAGGCTAGGATAAGAGCCTACTACCCCAAGGATAATCAATGTCTATAGAAATGAAGTCCGCCCCCCTCGTTGCAAGAGAAATAGAAAACTTGAAGAAGCGTTGTGACTCCTTAAAAGCAAAGGGCGTAACTCCAAATATGAAAGTCCTACTCGTTGGAGAAAATAAGGCCAGTCTAATTTATACGAGAAATAAAAAAAGATTTTGTGAAAAGTTTGGGGCTGAATGTGAAATCATAAACTTGAATGAAAACATTAAAGAAGATGAATTCCTAAATAAGGTCAGGGAAATTAGTAATAGAGAGGATGTACACGGCTGCTTTGTTCAGCTCCCTCTCCCAAAGCACCTACAGCATATAGACTGCGGAGCCCTTATCGCTCCTGAAAAAGATGTCGATGGATTTCATGATCATAATATCGGTGAGTTATTTAAGGGTGATCCAAAAAGCAATGGCTTAATGCCTTGCACACCTCAAGGGGTCGTTAATCTCATTGAGTTTTACGGTCATGAGCTTTCAGGAAAGAATGTCGTCATAATCGGACGAAGTCTAATAGTGGGTAAGCCACTTTCACTTTTAATGTTGAATAAAAATGCCACTGTAACAGTTTGCCACTCTAGAACAGCTCATCTTCAAGAACATACAAAGAGAGCAGACATTGTAGTCTCCGCCGTAGGAAGACCTAGATTCCTAACCTCTGAATATTTAAGCAAAGATAAAAATCAAATACTCGTAGACGTTGGAATTAACCATGATGCTGATGGAAAACTTTGTGGTGACATGGACTATGAAAACATAAAAGATCTTTGTGCAGGAATCACACCTGTACCAGGTGGAGTTGGCCCATTAACAATTCTTTCTCTGGCCCAAAATCTTTTACAAGCAGCTGAAAACAGCTTATAGATTAAAGGCATCTTATGAATTTATTAAAAACTGTCCTCCATCAAAAGCATTGTGACCTAGGAGCCAAAATGGCTGCCTTCGCTGGTTACGATATGCCTATTCAATATACATCAGTTAAGGATGAGAGCATCGCTGTTCGAAATGGTTGCGGTATGTTCGACGTTAGCCATATGGGTGAATTCCTCGTTGAAGGACCTGAAGCTCATAAGTTTGTAGACTTCATCGTTACAAATGACTTCTTGAATGCTGGTGATAACAAAGCTGTCTATTCTCCTCTTTGCCGAGAAAACGGAACAGTTATTGATGATCTTATTGCCTACAAATTAGGCGCTGAGAAAGTATTGATATGCGTTAACGCTGCAAATATAAAAAAGGATTGGGATTGGATCTCAAGTAAAACGGAAGGCTTTGATATTACTTTAGAAGATCAAAGTGATGACACTTCTCTTATTGCTGTTCAAGGCCCTGGCTCTGAAGAGGCCCTAAAGAAAATAGGGCTCTTATCTAGTGGTGATTTTCCTTATTATTCAGTAAGTCCTGATAATTTCGATGGCACTGAAGTTTTACTAGCAAGAACTGGATATACGGGAGAAGACGGATTTGAGGTCTTCTGTCCCAACGATAAGATTTTAAACTTATGGGAAAAGCTTATTGAAGTAAATGTTACTCCCTGTGGTTTAGCCTCAAGGGACGTTTTAAGACTTGAAGTTTGTTATCCTTTATATGGTCATGAATTAAATGATGACCTAACCCCACTTGACGCGAACCTAAAGTGGACAGTTAAATTAGATAAACCCTCGTTTCTCGGTAAAGACTCCCTCGAAAACATTAAGCCAACTTATAGGTTAGCGAAATTAAGTTTGGAAAAAGGAATTCCAAGAGAGGGATATTCCGTTTTAAATAATGAAGGCTCTAAGATTGGCCATATAACTTCAGGCACACACTCAGTTAGTCTCGGGAAAGGTATTTGCCTTGCACTAGTTAAGAGATCTGAATGGCCTGAGAATAAAAACTTCTCTATAGAGATTAGGAATAAAGTTTTTCCAGCTACTTACCATACAAAGCCATTTGTCACCGGAGGACATAAGTAATGTCACACAACGTTCCAGAAAACCTTAAGTACACAAAAGAACATGAATGGACCCTTATTGAAGGGGATGTCGCAACTATTGGAATTACTGACTTTGCGCAATCAGCCTTAGGCGACATTGTCTTTGTTGAACTTCCTGAAGTCGGCGGAAACATGGAAATAGAAACGGCCTTTGGTGTTGTTGAGTCTATCAAGTCCGTAAGTGATCTTTACGCACCATTAACCGGTGAAGTTCTTGAGGCCAACGCAGAGTTAGAGGGTGCACCGGAACTTCTAAATACAGATCCATATAAAAATTGGATTGTTAAAATTAAAGTTACTAATACTGCTGAGCTAGAACAGCTTATGACTCCCTCGGCCTACTTGGAGCATTGTAACTCAATCGAATAACTCTTTTTTTACTTTACAATTTCTTAAGACCATCAAAATACCACCTAGCCCCCATTTTATGGGGGTTTTTAATTGCAAGAAAAAAAATATTTTTTTTTATAATTTCATGTCAAGAATTTACATAAAGTTTTACCTTTTTATTTCCATTTTTCCCTATGAAAATTCGACTTTCCTTAGTCATGAAGTAGAAAAAACTTTCATGTAAAAAAAAATCGTTCATTGATTTTTTTTACTTTACTCCTCAGGCAAAAACTCTGATACTTCCGGAATCAAATTTTGGAGAGGCACACACACCAATGCAAATGGAAAATCAAGAACTCGTTCAGTTATTAAATACAGCTATTGTTAAATCAAAAGAAAAGAAAATCGACAGCTCTTATGAGAGAAGACTTTCTGAGATTTGCAAGCAGCCTGCTGTTAATGCAATTGCCAGTGCGATTTCGACGCTAGCAGATTCCGAAAAAATCAGTAGAGATCAAGCCGCTGTTCAGATCGTAGAAACCATTAGAGAGTTAGATTCTATTTGGAATAACTATGTGATGATGGAAGGATTAGGAAAGCTTAAAGAGCTATTAAAAGATCCTACAGACCCTAACACACATTAGGCTTAGCCCTTTACGACAAAGCCCCATTCAATTTGAGCAAGTCCATCTCTCATCATACCTTTAGGTGGATTTGGAAAGGGTCCGGCCTGCTTAAAAGACTCTATGGCTGCGTCATCAAGCTCTCGAACTCCTGAGGTTGAGTTAATCTTGATATCAACAATGCTACCCATCCTATCCATAGTAATTGTTAGGGACGTAATTCTATTTTCACTGGCAGGAATTCTTCTACCCTGTTTATACAAAGCCTCTGCTTTCTTACGTAGTGAGTTGCCCCAATACTGCTCTAGTTTTTGTTTGATACGATGGTAGAAGCCGTAATACTTGTACTCTACTGTGTTTAAGTTCGTTACATCACCTAGAGGTACATCTTCGACATAATCATTATTCTGAGAAAGACCTAAAAGGCCCTCTCTACCGCTTTTTATTCCTAAGGCCGCCAACTTGCGCTCAGTTTCAAGTTTCTTTTCATCTTTTGGAGTCTGACTGCCTAAAGCTAGATCCTTAAGACTTACAATTTTGGACTTTTTATTGATTCCCTTTTTCTTTTTATTTTTTGCTACTTTTTTATTCATTTTTGTATTCTTCTTATTTTGAGCTAATTTCTTGAGCCCTTTACGAATACCTTTACCAGACTCTTTGAAAACACCTATTCTTTTAGAAACGGTTTCCCTATCAAAGGTTTGATTCTTTTCTGATAAAAATTTACTTTCTTTTGGTTTTTCTTCTTTACCGTTATTTTCTGTCGTTACGATCTGTTTCTTTAAGTTGTTTGTTTTTGGCTTAACTTTCTTCGGGGAAAGCTTAACGCGAATAACATTCGAAGAAACTTTTTTAGGATCATCTTTAAAGTCTGGAAGACTTATTTTTACTCCCAGAAAGGACATGTGAATAATAAAAGAAAAAACTGTCGCCCAAAAAGAGAATCTCTTTAGATATCTTTTTAAACCCAAATTTTTTTCCAAATCATTCTTCATGATCAATAAACCTCTTATTTTCTAAGAGACTTATCGACAAAAATACGTATTTAAATTAAGTAAAATGGCCTGAAAATGACTAAGGGAAATATTATCCTTATCTCTTTCAACTACTGATTATTGTAGTAATCGTCCTCTTCAAAAAACTGAGTATTTTTATCTGAGCCTTCTGGGGTTTGAGTCGTATCCTTCTCGCTACCTGGTTCCGTGCCCTCCACAAAAGCCTCTAAAAAAGCTCTGGTATTTCCTGAAGCGCTTGGTTTTCCAGTATCCTTATCAATCAAGACGTTCACAATTCCAAGTGGCGGTTTAAAGTCGCTTTCACCAAACTTCTTTAGTGCCGCACTCATATATTCTTTCCAAATTGGAAGTGCAGATTTAGCACCTGTCTCACCCCAGCCTAGAGTTTTGTTATCATCAAATCCCGTCCATACCCCAGTAACCACATTTGATGAAAACCCGGTAAACCAAGCGTCCACATATGAGTTTGTCGTTCCTGTTTTTCCACCTAAATACTGACTTACAGACTTGACCCCTCTTCCCGTACCGTGAAGAACAACACCTCTCATCAGATTAGTCATAATATAGGAAAGCCTCTCATCATAAACCTGATCTCCGCCCAAGCTC
>JAIBDQ010000088.1 GCA_024686135.1 Halobacteriovorax sp.
AAAATCAAGTCAATGAAATAAGGTACTTTCCCTATTCATTGAGAGACTTCCATGCTATTTGAACAGGGTATAAAAAGCGAGTTTTTGATGAAAGATAACCAACTAGTTCACACGATTATTCGAGTTCCAAAAGAAGAATCGGCCTTTGTCTATTTTACTTTAGAGGCCAATGAAGGTTTATCATTTTACTCCACTTTGGAAGAGTCCCTTGGGCAGGGCTATCGAGACATCGTCATAAAAACTCATATCAGCCTAGAGGCTGAGCTTGATCACTTGATGGATGTACTCGGAAAAGAGATTCCATTTGAAATTAAACTTAGAGAAATAATTGAGGATCAATGACAGATTCAAAAAATGAAAAAAAATTTCCCAACACAAAGACCGTTTATGGGCCTGTAAAGTCCTGGCGCTTTGGTATGAGCCTTGGAATTGATCCCATTTTTGAGACCAGCACCTGCTCATTTAACTGCATATATTGTCAGCTTGGGGAAATCCAAGATGTAACAAATCTCGTAAAAGAGTATGTTCCGACCTCAAAAGTCCTACAAGACTTTAAAGAAGTCATTGAAAAAGAAGTTCCAATTGATGTTGTTACCTACTCTGGATCTGGTGAGCCAAGCTTAGCAAAAAACTTAGGCGAAATGATCAAAGGAATTCGTAAGATAAGGCCGGAGCTTCCTCAGTATATTCTGACTAATGCCACTCACTTAGTTGAACCTGAAGTCAGAGAGAACCTTTTGGCCCTAGATAAAATTATCGTAAAGATTGATGCCTCCAATGAAGAAAACTTCAAGCTTATTAATCGTCCCGCCGAAGGAGTTACATTAAAACGTGTTCTCGAGGGGATTAAATTATTAAAAAAAGAATTTAAAGGTGAAATTGAAGTTCAATCAATGTTCATGCCTATCAACGATAAGCATCTTGAAGACCTAGCCACTATTTTGAAAGAAGTGTCACCGGCAGCGGTTCAACTTAATACACCAAAAAGACCTTATCCTCTGTCCTGGCACCGAGAAAACCGCGGAAATCATGAATTAGTTTTTGATTATGAAGTTCGCGAACTAAAAAAAGTGGAAGAAGACCGAGCTGTTGAGATACAAAAACAGCTCGAGGAAAAAACCGGTCTAAAGATCTACTCCGTTTATCGGTAAATAAAACTGGCGACAATTCCAAAGTGATCTGAGAAGCCTACTTTTCTAGCTGACTTTTCACTATGATCATAACTGAATGGGATTCCTGTTACGATACTTCCCTTCATATGACCCTTCTCATAACGGTGCTCACTTCTGCTAAATCTAGGCGCGTGAATTCTATATGAGCTTCTAACCAGGTCCAGGCCTTTGCCATCATTAAGTCTTCTATTTACAAAAATTCGATCAAGCATATTCCAAGTCATTTTGGGTGCATAAAAGTAGGTTCCAAGAGGCATAGCCTTTTTCAAGCTGCGATCAATTTTTTTATCGTTCATAAAAAGTTCGCCAATATCAAAGATGGCTGAGTTATGAAGCAGGACATCTTCAAATGGTCTTGGATTGTTCTCAGGAATAGTATTGAAATCTCCAAGAGCAATAAGATAATGCCCTTTAGTTTTATTAAGTTTCAGCATTCTCTTCTTAAGGGCTTTCGCCGCCACAATTCTAGTCGAAGTGGGATTTCCTAGAGAAGGCCAATGATTCACAAAAATAGTTAACTTATCCTTTTTTACCAAGTTAAACTCAACTTCCAAAATATTTCGAGTGGGCTTTTTCTTAAAGTATTTATCTTTTAGAGTGATCTCTCTTTTTTTAGTAAATTTTAGCCCTTCAGTTTCGTTATAGAGAAGAGCGACATCTATTCCACGCTTATCGGGACTATTAGAAACTTGATACCCACTGTAGCCGAGTTCAGTTGCAAGCATCTTAACGACTTGTTCATTTTCGATCTCACTCAATCCTATAAACTGCGGTTTAGGCTGAATGCTTTCCACATATTTTTTAATCTGTTTGATTTTTAATTTTAGAGCACTCTCTGTCCAATTGATTTTATGACAGGCCTCTTTGTATCTCCAATAACCAATCTTATTACATTCTTCTTTTTTGCCCTTGAAGTTACTTGGCAAAAAGGTCCAATCATTTTTACCCTCATCCTTCTTTGTATCAAAGAGGTTTTCAACATTATAACTAAGCACTGTAAATTTTGAGAGAGCAAAGACATTAAAACTAATAGATAAGGAAAGTAGAAATATTACTGTACGCATTAAATTCTCCTAGGTTTTCTAAACCTAGCAAGTTTTTTTTAAAGCTTCCAGTTAATTGGAGATATAGACTTAAGTTTAAGTAATTCAATAGAGCTAGCAAGGCCTATTAAATCCATTTTTAGGATTCCAAAATTTGTAAAGTAAATACGATCAAAATTGATATCCGCTCTGACTTGAATCGGACTGCCATCTAGATTACCGATAAAAATCATCTCCATATAATCAACCATAGAGCCAGCCTTTCTTTCGAGGGTTATAGACTCTACTTTACAAGTATAAAAATCTGGACGGAACCGTTTATCGCACTTATTAAACTGATCGACGAAGTGCTCCTTAACAACTCTTTTAAATTTCTTTAAATGATCGCTAAGTAGAACTGGTTTTTCAAAAGAGTACTTTCCTTCTTCTAAGTCCTTAACGCAGCTTTCTTCACGCTCCGAAAAAGGCTCCCCAATATACTCAGCATCTGAAGGAATAACTGAGATTTTAATTTTATATGAAGCTTCGCTGACTTCTGTGATTTCTTCCGTTAACTCAGCTTTATCATAGCTAAAAAGACAAATATATTTGGTACCATCTTCTTCTTTTTCAAACTGTAGTTTTTTCTTTCCAAAGTAAGTTGCTTTATAGCTATATTTTTCACCGAGTGTTGGGATCTTTACACTTCTGGTCTCTGTACCCATTTCGCCTAGTTCTTTTTCAAGAACATAAACAGGGCTCTTTTTCAGAAGTTCAATTTGAGACAGGGCCCTTGGAGTACGAACGGTACTTATCCTCTGCCCACAACTAGATAGGAACAAAAGTATTGTAATTGAGATTAGGGCCTTAAAATTCATGCCCTCTTATAGCATCTTTTAAGAGGGCAAAGTGGTGTATTGTAGTTATTACAAGGACCTAGAGATTTTCCTTAATAAAATCAAGGACATCGTCATGATGGGTCTTCGTTTTTACCTTGTCCATGATGTGCTTAAGCTTGCCATCTTTGCCAATGATAAAAGTACTTCGGATCACACCCATATACTCTTTTCCCATAAACTTCTTTAGACCCCAAACACCATACTTTTCAGTGATCTTATGTTCTGGATCAGATAATAAGTCGAAATTAAGTTTATCTCTATCAATAAATCTTTGAAGTCTCTCGGGGGCATCCGGGCTCACACCTAAAACAACAGTATCTTTTGAACTAAATTTTCTCTTTGTATCTCTAATCCCGCAGGCCTGAACCGTACATCCAGGGGTCATTGCCTTTGGGTAAAAATAAAGAACAACATTCTTTTTCCCTGCAAAATCTTTTAAGGAAACCTTCTCACCTTTTTGATTTAGCATTGAAAATGCAGGTGCTTTGTTTCCAACTTTTGGCATGGCCATATAACTCTCCTTTTAAATTACCACTTATTTCTAAGCTCTCTTAGTCTTAGGAAAACTTGTTTTTCTGAAGAGGTGTCACCCTCTAGCTTATTTTTAATCTCGTCTTGATCCAATCTAAGAAAGGTGTTGATCTGTCTTTCCAAGTTCATATTGGTCACCAAGAAATTATCTTTTTCGTAATCTTTATACAAGTCTTTCGCACTTTGATTTGTGGGCTCTCTGTCTAAGGTAAACTTTAAATTATTTCCAAGATACTCATGACCTGGATAAACTTTGATTTGCCCATCAAGATTTTGAAACTGCTTTGAGATGGTCTCATATAGGACCTCTGGATCCCCACCATTATGACAATTACCAACTCCAGCATTAAATAAAGTGTCCCCTGTAAAAACTGCCTTAGGAGATCCTTCTTCTGAATAGAGTAAACACAAATGAGCATGTGTATGACCTGGGGTATCCATAACTAAAAAGCTTTTTGATTCACCTAAGTCGATGGTTTCATCCTTACTTAAAAAACGATCGACTCCTTGAATCTTTCCTACTGCAGCGCTATGGGCCCAAACCTCACATCCGGTCTGATCTCTTAGCACTTCATTTCCTTTTGTATGATCCCAATGTTCATGAGTATTAATCACCGCAATAAGTTTTCCATCAATTCGGGAGGTAACTTGCTCAGCATCAAAAGGATCAATACAGTACCATCCAGCTTCAGCCTTAATTAAGTAGGTAAAATTTCGAAGCTGGCTCTGTGTATACAGTTGGACGATCATTGTTACACCCTTCCCAAGGATTACAAGTTTAGGTATTCTTTGCGGACGTTAATTCTAGGGATATCGATATGGTTACAAAAGTCTTTTTATTTTTTCTATGCGCTAAAGGTTTAGTTGAAGCTTGGCTTGATCTGAAGAACAAGCGTTATATTGCGGCGAATCGTGATGCGGTCCCTAGCAAATTTAAAGACAGTATCGAATTAAATGATCATCAAAGAGCTGCGGACTACTCAATTACAAAAATAAATGTGGCCAGCTTCTTTAAGCTTTTAAGTTATACATTTCTCCTTATTTGGACACTTGGTGGAGGACTTGAAGCTGTTGATAACTTGGCTCGCTCTCTTGAGTACGGTCCCATCGTTACAGGCCTTATCTTTTTTGGAATCTTTGGAGCAATCTCTATGCTCCTTGGCTTACCAGAAAGTATTTTCTCTACTTTTGTTATTGAAGAAAGATTTGGATTTAACAAAACTACAGTTAAAACTTTTATTTTGGATATGGTGAAAGGTCTAATACTAGGGGCCGTTATTGGACTTCCAATTCTAGCGGGACTTCTTTGGATGATGGGTGCTCTTGGAGACTATTGGTGGGTTGCCGGCTGGGCCTTTCTAACCTCAGTTCAATTTATTCTCCTATGGGCATACCCAAGATTTATAGCACCACTCTTTAATAAATTTTCTCCTCTTGAGGAAGGTGATGTTAAAGAAAAAGTCCTCGGTCTCCTAGACAGAACTGGTTTCAAATCAAATGGTCTCTTTGTTATGGACGCTTCTATGAGAAGCTCTCATGGGAATGCCTACTTTACAGGTTTTGGTGATAATAAAAGAATCGTCTTTTTTGATACCTTAATTAAAACTCTAGATGCCGGAGAAGTTGAAGCCGTTCTTGCTCATGAGCTTGGACACTTCAAAAGAAAGCACATCATGAAACAATTAGTTAAGGCCGTGGTCTTTAGCTTTATCGGTTTTTATATATTAGGAGCTCTCTATAGCTGGCTTCCTTTTTATACGGGTCACGGAGTCAGTCAACCATCAGCATATATGGCGCTTATGCTTTTCTCTATGGTGAGTGGTCTTTATACTTTTTTCTTAACACCACTATCAAGTTGGACGAGTAGAAAATATGAATTTGAAGCCGATGAGTTTGCTTCCCAGCACTCTGATCCAAATAACTTAATCACTGCCCTGGTTAAAATGTATAAGGACAACGCGAGCACTCTGACTCCGGACCCTACTTATTCAGCTTTTTATCATAGCCATCCTCCTGCATTAGTAAGAGTGGCTCACTTAGAAAGCCTTCAAAAGTAGTTCCATCGGTTTCAAATAGGGACCATTTTGGAACCACACGTCATTTTATCGTCTGTTAGAATTCGTACTTTCTTACAAAGACGAATGTAAACACCTGAAATCTCAATTTTAAATAAATCTCATAGGGTTGGTATTTTTGACTCAAATGAGAATAGGAGTACAACTAACCTAAGAGCCAACTTTGGCAGGAGCATTTTATGAAATCTTTATTGATTGCCCTATTCTTAATTACTGCGGTTAGCGCACCCTCTGCATTCTCTGCCGAGAAGTCTATGTCTACAGAGACTTCTTCAACAGATAAAGCACCTCCACATGGAGACGATGGTACTGGCGGAGATGGTAATGGTGGAAATGGCGGCGTAATTATCTTAGACAGATAGTCCTAAGCGGCTTTTTTCTTTGCCGGCTGTCCTGCCGGTGCTGCACCTTCTGGTCGCTTCTTCTTTACAGGAGCTGCCCCTTCTTCAGATTCATTTTTAGTTTTATCTACGGCCGCATGATCGGCTAAAAGTTTTTTAATCATTGCCAGCTCTTTTTTAAGTGCCGGAGCTTTTGCGGCCACTTGAGATAGAATTCTATTTACTTTGGTTTCAAGCATTTTATTATCTTGAGCATTCTCAGCAATGATATTTGTTAGTCTATGTGTAACAGCAATTTCAACTTTTGCCTGTAACTCAATTTCTAAAATTCGATTACCACCAATAACATTTCTTAATTCATCACCAAGATTATAGTTGGCCGCTCCCGGAGACGCGTGCATATACGCACCAGTTTGTACTGGTGCAGACTGAGCTTGTTGCGCTGCTGGCCGGGCGGCAGGCTGAGCAGCGGCCTGAGGCTGTGCTTTCGCTGCAGCTTGAGGTGCTGCTTTTTGTGCAGGTGCAGGTGCTGCCTCCGCTTGAGAGTCAGGCACATCATCGTTAACGTCGAACTCAAGATCGGTCATGGCCTCATTATGTTTAGCAGTCTCAGCCGCTTTCTTCTTGGCCTCTTCCTTCTCTTTAAGGTCGTCGTCGTCCTCAAATTCAATGTCGAGCTTGTGAGCTCCCATTGTACTCCTAAGTGTTTAAAATTTTGGGACAACTAGGCATCGCCTAAAGAGTCCACCTCGTAAGCTTATCGGGATTTTGAGTGAATCATTTAAGGATTTTTTGACTGTTTTACTTGGACTATAACTAGCTGAAATTTATACGGTTTTTACTTATATTATGCCCTTCAAAGTCCAGCAGCCAGCGTTTAGCAGCAAGCCCAGGTGCAAATCCGACAAGGTCCCCAGAGGCTCCTACAACCCGGTGACAAGGTATAAAAAGCGGAATGGGGTTCTTATTATTGGCCCCGCCCACGGCCCTTGATGCCTTGGGGTTTCCAATTTTTCCTGCAAGTTCACCATACGAATGGAGTTTTCCAAAAGGAATCTTTCGAAGACTTTTCCAAACCTTCTTTTGAAACTCTGTACCTTCCGGGGATAGAGACACATCAAATTTTGTTCTCTTACCTTTGAAGTATTCTTCTAGTTGCTTTTTAGCTTCACCCACCGGGCTTTTTCTAGGTGCTTTTTTGGCTTGCGTTTTTAGTTTCTTAAAATGGACTTCCTGCAGATAGAAATTATTTCCAAAAAGAGTTATGGTTCCAATGGGAGTATCAAGGGTTTCGAAATATTGCATAAAAGAATCCTACCTTGAAAAGAATAAATGAAAAAGTCTATAGCCATCATAGATTGCGCCGTTAAAGATCCGGCCTTAGCTTGTTTCAATAGGTTACAAAGAGAAACTCAAAAAAATCTTAGTTATCATAATTTCCCTATGCAAGGAGTTCGTTCTTTAGAACTTGAGGAAGGTCTTGATGCTTTAATTATTCTTGGAAGTCATTCTAATGTGGGAGACGGGTCAGACTGGCATCATCCCCTAATCGAGTTTACAATGAAGAGTTTAAACAGTGGAATTCCTGTTTTTGCTATTTGCTTTGCACACCAACTTATGGCCCATCACTTTGGCTCAACCATGAAAATTAATCCTGAAGAAAAAACGTTGGAAGGTCTAAGGGAATTTGACCTAAGCTCTGAAGTTTTTGGTTTTAAGGGAGGACTAAAGTTTTTTACGGCCCATAATTATCAAATTGATTCTCTTGGTGATGATTTACAAATTTTAGGAAAAACTAAAGACTCTCCTTTCGAGTTCTTATCCCATAAAAGTCTCCCCTACTGGAGCTGTCAATCCCATCCTGAAGGTTCAGATTTTTTTCTCGAGAATGAAATTAGTTTTGAGCTTGGTGAAGTAGATAGAAAAAAAGGACTTGATTCTGGTTTATCTTTTTTAAAAGCTTTTATTTCTTATGTTTAAAAGTTTTTGAGAACTCTACAAATTTCTGTTCGATCTCGCTAGAAAAAGCATTTAAGGTATTACTATCAATATCTAGTTCAGCGATGAAGTCACCTTTCTCATTTGAAAGAGGAATTACTAACTCAGATCTCGTCGATAAACTGCACGCAATATGTTCTGACTCTTCACGAACATCTGCAACATTTACAATTTTCTCTTCCCTCAGGGCCAATCCGCACATACCTCTATCAATGGGAATACGAGTATGTTCGGTCTCTTCACCAATAAAAGGTCCTAGCACTAAGTCCGTTGAATCTTCATTATTTAAATAAGAAGCTTTGAAATAAATCCCAATCCAGTCAACGAGATTCGGGGCGATATCTTTGCATTCCTTAAGCCAATTATTTAATTCACTCATTAATGAACCCGGTCTTCAGTCTCTTCAGGGTTTTTATAAAAACATTCCATTAAAGAGTTTTTCATATGATTAAAATAAGGCTTTCTATACTTCTCGATTTCATTATGAATTTCATGATAGGCGCCATCAAAAACCTTAAGGTCAAAATCTTTTTCAATCAGATTAAAATAATCAATCAAAGAGCTAGAGTGAACAACATTATCTTCAGACCCAACAGTTACAAATGCCGGACACTTCGGGTGAATGGCCGAAGAGAAAATCTCTTGGCTAGACTTAACCATTTCAAGAAGTAGCTTTGAGTGTAACTTTGTATGATTAAGTTCATCTTTTAAGTAGTCATCTTTTACATGTGGGTCATGGGATAAAAAGTCTAAATCAACAAGACCTCCAAGTTTTAAACTAGCTGGCAGCTTTGCCAAGTTTTTAAAAATGGGAAGAGGAGAAACTCGAATGATCTGTCCTAAGGGACCAGGAAACCCTACTGGAGGAGCATTAAAAAATACTCTCTCAGGATAAAAATCTTCTGCTGCAAAATTCTTTAGATAACCGCAATTAATAAGGGCTCCCATACTATGGGCCACCATTACATAGCGCTGCATTTTATAATGCTTTCTTAGAAAAGTGATAATCTCCTCGAGGTCCTCCATAAAAATTGTGAAGTCATTTATATATCCGGACTCTCCCATGGAACGTCCATGACCTCTCAAGTCATACTGAAAGATATTAAAATCCTTTCCAAATAGCTCTGGTATATAATTATGACGCTCTAGATGCTCTCCAATCCCATGGGTTTTAATCAACCAAACAGGAGAACCTGTCTCCTGAATCCTAGCGTGGAGCTCAATACCATCGTGCATTCTTAGAAATTTGTGTTCTTGAATCATGACGCTACCTGCAAGTTCACTCGGACCAATATAGGCCCTGAGAATATTTCCCATAGATTAATATGACCATTCATTTTACAATGAATAGCAGATAATCACCAGTTTTGAGTAAGGAAGCCTAGAATGTATTGCCCAAGTTGTTTAAACAATTCTCTATATATAAAAGATAACGGTGTTGTTGAAATCTTAATTAACGATAAGAAAATGGACTCAGGAAGGTTTCTTTTCAATATGAATGGCAACAAAGAAGAAATTGTTTCTGAAGCGAAAAAGAAGTTCGAAGAATTTATTAAGTGGTTATCTAACTTTTCAAATATTGATCCAGTTAAGAAAGTTAAATTTGTCACTGGTGATATTAAATGTGATTCAGGTTGCCCTGCTTCATTTTCAAAAGTCAGCGCTGTTGGTCATGTTTTAAGTAATGCCCAAGTTAATAATATCCTCTCAGAGATGGGAGAGAAATATAATATGGAATTTGTTCTCGACGCTTAATTCAAAAGGATCTTCAAATTAACTACGAAGATAATAAATCAGAAGCTCAAAAGGTTACCTTAATAGGTTCTGCGGTCGATCTCACCATTGGGATCACCAAAATTCTGGTAGGTTTTTTCTTTCATTCTCACGCTCTTGTTATTGATGGATTTCACAGCCTTACTGATTTGGTTACTGACTTTTTCGTTATCATCATAACAAGAATTTCAAATGAAAAACCTGATGATGAACACCCTTACGGTCATGGACGTTTTGAAACCATAGGGACTGTTATCTTAGGCGCCATATTAATGACCACAGCTGGGGCCTTGTTATTTGAGACTATACAAAGGCTAGTCACCGGAACTCAATCCGTTATTCCGGGATGGCCAGTCTTTATCACGGCGATTGTTTCAATATTGGCGAAAGAAGTCATTTATCAATATTCCATTAGAGTTGGGAAGAAATTAAACTCACAGTTACTAATAGCAAATGCTTGGCACTCAAGAAGTGATGCCATCACCACCGTCGTCGTTTTAGTGGGATCAATCTTTGCTTACTTTGGATACTTTTTTATGGACGCACTTGCGGCCGTCATCGTATCAATTTTTATTGGAAAAATAGGCTGGAACTTTTTATTTAGCTCTGTAAAAGAACTTGTAGATACGAGTCTTGATTCCGAAAAAGTAAGAGAAATAAAAAGTGAAATTTTAAGAGTTCCAGGTGTCATAAGTATGCACGACTTAAGAAGTAGGATGCATGGTCAAAAAGCGGTTCTCGATGTCAATGTTCAGGTATCCCCCCATATTACGGTAAGTGAAGGACATGAGATATCCTCATGGGTAATGAAAAACCTAATTGAAAAGTTTGATGAAATTGAAGACGTTACAGTTCACACAGACGTGGAGGACGATAGAGATGAAGCCTATACGCATTCAGATCTAAACTTACTTCCCCTTAGACCAGTTCTCGAAGAAAAAATTAGAGGGAGCTGGGGGAAACTATCTGACGCTCCCATGCTATATGAAATTCATCTTCACTACTTAGGTGGCAGGGTCCTTGTTGACCTATACTTACTTAACTCAGAGATAAGAAAAGACCAGATCGAAGCCTGGTCTACTAGTGTGAGAAATGATTTATCTAAAACATCATGGTTTAAAGATGTTCGTATCTGGAGTAGTTATCTTTAGTAAATCGTTAAATTCCAGCCGTACCTATAACAGTCATCATTTTTACATTCAGTCCTAGAAACTTTCCCTCTCCAAATAGCCGTTCCACCAAAGCGAGAACAATCATTATTAATACAAGAAACATTTCCGCCGGAAAGATCATATCCAGTTTTTACCGTCCAACCATAAGAAAGGCAGGAGTTTAATTTACATTTTACTTCATCTTTCAAAATTTTATTATCTGTTCGGTTTACTGACTTCCATCCTTCATAAAAACATCCACCAGGTAAACAACTCACATCATATATGTCACCTTTTGAATCAATAGAAGACCAACCAATATTTTCGCAGTCACCAGACTTGCAATTGTTATTTAAGAAATACACTCCACCTACTTCTTGCATAAACCAGCCACCAGTAAAGCAATCATCTGCCTTACAGCTGATCGAATATTTTTCTGGTGCCGCGTAACTATTTAATGAAACAAGAAAGAAAAAAAAGATGCTAAGAGTCTTCATAGAGGGGGTCCTGATTAAAGTACCCCCGTATTGTAGGAAACTTAATTACCAAATTCAATGGTCCACCACTGCTGAATTAAATCGCATGGTGGGCCATTGACGCTACCGCAAATATTTCCACCAGGATGACCAAGATTGTTAAAGCTTCCAGCTGGCATTCTAACAAGTTGATTATTAGTGGCCGTACCACCTTCTGCCGGAGTTGGTTCTAATAAGTTGTTAAAATGTAGATCGTAATTTACCGCGTGGCATGATGAGCATTGTGTCTCAAGCACTGGTCTTAAATTCTGTTGATAAAAATTAAACCCTGCACTTGAGGTTGTATAGGCCGCAAAACTTAAGGGGGTTTGGTTGATCAAGTAGTCTTGATTATTTGAAGAAGCATAGGCGTAGAGCTGATGTGTAGTCCCGTCTCTATAACTTAATGGTATATAAAATTGAAAAGCATGGTTTCCTGCATAGCCACCATTAAATCCAGAATTAGCTGCAATCGTTGATCCAATAAAAGTACCTGCACCACCTTGCTGTCCATCAAGATAAAACTTTACCGTTACAAGCTCACCTACATTTGCCGGGTTTGCTGCCCAACCAGTAATTTTTCCTAAAGAAGTAATATCTAAGATGTCGCCCGTAGGATCGTTATTTGTATTGTTATTATTATTACTTCCTGGGTTTTCTAGTCCATACCACTGAATCACAACATCACATATGGGATCTGCAACCCCAGAAGGACATCTGTTCCCTCCAGTATGGG
>JAIBDQ010000194.1 GCA_024686135.1 Halobacteriovorax sp.
AAGAAAAACATGCTTGTCGTCAAAATCTATTTAGCAATTTTTATATTTGTTTCGTCCCCTAAGCTTATCTTAGCTGCGGACAATAAGACTAGTCCTTCCTCACCACTGACTCTTACGGAGCAACTAGAGAAAAGAAAACAGGGTTCAAAAAAGATGGACCCCAATATTAAAGCTGAATTTGCTAGGGCCATAAAAGAGCTTAGAAAATCTGGAATTGAAAAAACATCAAAACAAGAAGGAACAAAAGCTCCTAGCTTTCATATCGGTGGAAAACCTTTTTCAGAAACACTTAAAAATGGCCCTGTGGTCTTAAAGTTTTTTCGCGGCTCATGGTGTCCGTATTGCATGCTAGAACTTAAGGCCTACCAAAATAACTATTCTAAGTTTCAGGAAAAAGGATATCAGTTAATATTCTTAACTCCCGATAGCCCAAAAGAAGTAGCAAAAACTCTGAAGAAAAATAAGTTCACCTTTCCAATGTATACAGACGTAGAAAATGCCATTGCCAAGAAGTTTGGTATCGCTTTTAAACTCGATGAAAAGGTTAACGAGTTATATAAAAAATTTGGGATCAATTTAGTTAGAGCTCAAGACAATACTAATAACGAGCTTCCCATGCCAGGGACCTATGTCATTCAAAAAGATGGATCTATTAGCTATGCCCATGCAGACGCCGATTATACTATTAGAATCGACCCCTTAAACCTCCTAAAAAAGCTCAAGTAAAAGACTCAGGTACCCGATAAGACATATGTGAGAGTATGTCTTATCTTATTTCTATTAATAAGCCCCCCTTCCTTTGCTTGTAAGAAAGGAGTGGAGGCTCTAGAAAAGGTCATTAATCGAAAGATTAATGGACGCTTCCCCCTTAGGCCCGAAGCCCTTCAATCTAAACTAAAAGAAGTCAAAAATGTCATCCCAAAGCATTTAAGCAGCTCTGACGAGAAAGTCATCGCGAAGTTTTTAGATGATGCTCACAACTCTGGTCCAATAAAGTCGCAGATGGACTTTTTTGAAAGAAGAAAAGAATTAGAAGATATTCTATCTAAGCAAGGCCACTTAAATGAGAGAGAGCTTGCTGACAGTATTCTTAATAGAACTTTTAATCAAAGGCATATTGGAAATGAGAATACATTTGCCCATGCCTTAAATGACGAAACGACAGACTTTATTCAAATGTCTGGCTATACCTATAACAAGCAAGCTCTTCAAAAAGGATTAGATGCTGCTCAAGATGGAAAAAAACTTCCCGCTGCTGTTCAAAAGGACCTAAGAGATTTAGCTCGGGATATTGACGATTTTGATATGGTCAGTATGAGAAACTCTTTTAGAAATATGAATGATAAATCTAAAGAAGCAAAAGAGTGGATAGAAGGATTTGCTACGGATACATCGAAAAGGGAAATTATTCGCGACCCAAAACTAAACCCTTATAAACCATCCGTTGATGGGGCAAGTATAAAAACAAGAGATCCAGATGTTGTGACATTAAAATTAGAGGGCAATGATAAAACACATGGAGCTTGGGAGTTCGTCCTAAAAAAAGGTGATGATAAGTTCGTATACGTTAGAGACCTTAAAACAGGATTAGAGTTTCCGATTAAAGATACTCGGGCCCGTGGGATATTACGTGGAAGAGTTTTTAGAGAATGGGCCGTGGCGAATCCTAAAGACGCCAAAGTTAAAAACCTTGCTATTCTTGAATCAGAACTTGAAAAAGGAACCCACGCTATCAGAGATGTCATGAGTACTCTTCTAGGTGAAGCAAAGCAGATGGCAGGGGCCAATATTGAGAAGTCTACTCAAGTGATCTCTGATATCGGCAAGCTAAAGGAGAAGTCTAAATTACTGGCAGGTTCAGTTGATGAAGCTGATAGTTGGGAGATAAAAGGCCTAATCAAAGAAATTCAAGAACTCTATCAGGGACTCTAATCCTTAAATTTTTCTTAAACATACGATTTTTCAGTAACTTACATTGAAATATCCCCTTGAGATTTTTTCCATTCTGTCCTAATTTAAAACGAACGTTTGAATTAAAACAAACGTTTGAAATAGGTGTTTATATGAAAAACTTGATTATTTTGCTTACTTTCTTTTTGCTAGCCCTAGTCGCCGTTCAGGCAGCCCCGGTTATTAAACTCAATGAGACTATTATTGATAAGCTTATTGAAGAGAGTCCTCCGAGTGTTGAAAATATTGAAGCTTCATTTCTAGGCGTTGATGCTGGTAGGACCAAGGCCAAAGATATTTATGCCCCTACACTTTCCGCCTCCGCAAATGTCTTAGACAGTGATGAGAAAAGCTTAAATACCTTTATGCCTACGACGACAAAGTATAAAAATATGATGGTGGCGATTAATAAGCCGCTAAAGTACGGTGCCGCTCTTGGTGGTAAAGTTTTTACTGAAAAAAGCACTTCGACTCAATTATCCAATGCCACCACAACTGGTTATGGAGTTTCTCTTAGTTTAGACCTTTATAAAGATATTTTTGGTAGGGCCTCTAGAGCAAATTTAGACTTGGCCAATACGGCGAGCAGACGTGCCAACCTTGAAAAAGAAATTCAAATTGCAGGCTTTAAAAATAATATCAGAAAGCTTTATTGGGCCCTCGTTGCGAATGAAGAAGCACTTAAGATAACTAAGACACTCCTCGCCTCTTCAGAGAAACAATTAAAAGACGCAAAAAGAAGATTCAAAAGTGGTGTTGCAGATAGAGGAGAGATCGCACGCTACAATTCACAAATTTCATCAAGAAAGGCCGGTTTAATTTCGATCCGTTGGGAAAAAAGTCAGCTACAGCAGCAATTAAAATTGCTCCTTCCAAAGTTAGCGGAATCCGAAATTGAACTGGCCCCATATAATATTGACCGAACAGTAGGCACCGTTTTGGCCTGCTCTGCAGTTATTAAGAAGTTTGAATCAGCTCCTATGGATTTTACAAAGTATGATGAGGTTGTAGATTTCTTAAACAATGAGGAGCAATCACAAAGAAAACTTACGAAGACCTATGACAGTGTAGACTTAAAGCTAGTGGGTGAATACGAGTCTACTGGTAAAGCATTCAACCAATCAGACTCCTTAGACGATCTAAGTGATGACGGTAGAAGCACCGTTTCCGTTGGACTCCAGTTTTCTATGCCACTTGGGACTACCAAGAAAGACTCAAGACAAGTGCAAGAGGAAATTAATAAAAGAATGTATTCGTCTAAGAGGAAACAAGCTCTTGGTCAAGTAAAGGCTTATCATACTCAGACAATCAAATCGGTAGCCCTTCTAAATGAAATCGTATTTAACCAAAAAGAAAATACAAAACATTTAAAAGAATCGCTGCGCGTTTCAAAAAGGAAATATAGTCAGGCAAGAATCTCTGCTCAACAATTGGTTCAAGAACAAGATGCTTACTTACAATCTAACTTAGACGAAATTTCAACAAAACTCGCCGTCATTAACCTACTCATTGATTACTTCAATGTTTTTACAGATACTCCCTGCGCATTAAATAGGAATTTATAATGAAAGATCTAGCTAACTTTTTCATAGAGAACTCAAAGCTCACAGTTGTCTTATCCATAGGATTAGTTGTCTTTGGACTTATGGGCCTTGGAAAAATGAACGCTGAATCATTTCCGTCAGTTTCCATGGGTACAGCTACAATTATAACTTCCTATGATGGTGCAACCGCAAAAGATATTGAAACAAAGATCACGAAACCTCTTGAAGATGAAATTCGAGGTGTCTCGGGTCTCAAAAGAGTTAGATCTATCTCTCAAGCAGGTTTATCCACTATCGTTGTCGTCATTGATATCGATGATCCTAAAGTTGATGTAGATGAGGCCATGAGTGATATCCAAAAGGCAGTTGATAGAACGACGGGCCTTCCTAACGACTTAAGAGACGCTCCTAAGTTTGTGGAAATGAATAGTGAAGAATTTCCAGTCTTTGAATTCGCTATTACAGGTGACAATAAGAATAGAGCAAGGGACCTCTTGGCTGATTCTCTGGCCGAAGATATTGAGGATTTAAATACGGTGAAGTCAGCAAGGCTTACAGGATACGCAGAAAGAGCTTTTCATATACGTCTTAATATAGAAAAAATGAAGACCCTGCATATTGCGACTGATGAAGTTCTGAGCAAGGTGCGAAGTCGAAATACCAATACTCCCGGCGGAGCCGTTAAGAATGATAAGATTCAAAAACTTATTAGAATCGAAGGAAAGATAAAGAACAAAGAAGAACTAGAAAACATTGTGATTAGATCCAACTTTACCGGGCAAACTGTTTTCTTAAAAGATATAGCTGAAGTCATCGACGGCGAGGAAGAACTTACAACCTATGCTTCTCATAATGGTGAGGAAGCAACTCTTGCGATTGTTACAAAAAAAGGTGGAGCTGACACGGTAACAATGGTTAATCAAATTAAAGAAAAGATGGAAAGGTTTAAAAAGCGAAACCCCTCCTATGATTTTCATATCTATAATAATGAAGGAACAAAGGTTGCTAACCGAGTTGACGTCCTAACCAGTAACGCAGTTAGTGGTTTAGTTCTTGTCGTTATTTTTCTTTTCTTTTTCTTACCTGGAAGAATTGGTCTAGTCGCCTCGCTTTCCCTTCCTCTCGCTATCATGGGAACTCTTGGACTGATGCCAAGTTTTGGGATGAATATCGATACCATTACAGTACTGGCTCTAGTGATTGCCCTTGGTATGCTCGTTGATAACTCCGTTGTGATTTCTGAAAACTTTACGAGACTAAGACAAGAAGGAGCATCACCATCCGATGCGGCAAGTGAGTCCGTTAGAACCCTTTGGCTTCCCATAACCGCGACAGCATTTACCACCATCGCCGCTTTTATGCCCATGCTGGTCACAAAAGGAGTTATGGGACAATTTATTAGATGGATTCCAATTGTCGTTTCCCTATCTCTACTTCTTAGTTTGGCTGAAAGTTTTTTCTTTTTACCAATGAGACTTAAATGGGCAGGAAAGAAAGTTAAACAAAAAGTGGAAAACGAACATGTTGATTGGTTTGCTAAATTTGAAGCAAAGTTTGAAAACTTTATGGATGTCCTCGTAAAAAGGCGCTATTTGGTTGGTTTTGGTTTCTCTTTGGTTATCATTTTCAGTTTCTTTATGATGATCAAGGCGAATAAGTTTATCCTTTTTCCAGCGGAACAAACCGAAGCTTATATTGCCCGTGTCGAAACCCCTAAAGGAACAAGAATTGAAGAAACCACAAAAGCTATCGAAGCGCTTTCTAGAAAAGTTAAAAATAAACTTGGTGAAGATGCTGTCCATATTATTGGACGCGCAGGGGCTGCTTCAATGGGTCCAGGAGATCCAAAAGCAAAAGAAGGTAATAGTGTAGGAATGCTTAGTATTTATGTTAGTGAGAACTTCAAGCTCAATAAATCTTCTTCAGAAGTATTAAGCATGCTTAGAGAAGTTGGGCATTCAACAATTCAAAATCTAGAATACGAAGCGCTTGTAAACGGACCACCAGTCGGTAACGCCATTGAGGCCACCTTTAGATCGAATGATGT
>JAIBDQ010000003.1 GCA_024686135.1 Halobacteriovorax sp.
ACTTATCGACTGGTTTGTAGTCGATGGTGATATTAAAAGAAGGGAGGCGCGAAATGCAAAAGGATAGTACTGCAAAAACCATTTTGGTTGCATTTCTTCTTTGTATGGTCTGTTCCGTTCTTGTTTCTACAGCAGCGGTAAAGTTAAAGAGCCGACAAATAGAGAATAAGAAACTGGATATTAAGAAAAACCTTTTGATGGCGACAAAACTGATTGATTCGACGGCCACAAAAGAAGTGATAAATGAGACTTTTAAAAACGTAGAAACAAAGATCGTTGACTTAGAAACTGGCGAATTTGTAACTGATGTAGATGTGGAAACTTTTGATGCGGTTAAGGCGAGTAAAGACCCCAAACGTAACGTCATTATTCCTTCTGATAAAGACCTCGGAAAAATCAAAAAACGATCTAAATTAGAAAAGGTCTATTTTATAAAGGATGGCTCACAGATCGCTCAAATTGTTTTACCTGTTAATGGTAAAGGGTTGTGGTCTACTCTTTACGGATTCTTGGCTCTTGCTCCCGATACGAAGACAATCCTTGGATTAGGCTTTTATCAGCATGGTGAAACAGCCGGACTTGGCGGTGAAGTCGATAACCCTAAGTGGAAAGCGCAGTGGGGCGGTAAAGTCGCCTTTGATAATGACTGGAACCCAGTCGTAAAAGTCGTAAAAGGTTCAGTTATTCCAAGTTCAACCAATGCTCAACATCAAGTCGATGGTCTTTCAGGCGCGACAATCACCAGTAATGGTGTGACAGGACTTGTGAACTATTGGTTGGGAGGACATGGTTTCGGACCTTTCCTCAGTAAACTTAGAGAAAGAGGAGGGAATTAATTATGAAAATTAAAGAAACGATATTCGACCCACTCTTTAAGAACAATCCAATTGCCCTTCAGATCCTTGGTATTTGTTCGGCCCTCGCTGTCACGACTAAAGTTGAAACATCTCTTGTTATGTCTGTGGCCGTTATCGCTGTTACAGGTTTTTCTAACTTTTTTGTTTCAATCATCAGAAATCATATCCCAAGTAGTATTCGTATTATCGTTCAGATGATTGTTATTGCTTCTCTTGTGATTCTGACCGACCAGATTTTAAAAGCCTACCTTTATGAAGTATCAAAAGGACTTTCAGTATATATCTCCCTTATTATTACGAACTGTATTGTGATGGGAAGAACTGAAGGCTTTGCCATGAAAAATGGACCTTTTATTAGTTTTCTTGATGGTATTGGAAATGGACTTGGTTATTCAATTGTCCTGATTTTTGTGGGTGTTTTTAGAGAGCTCTTTGGATCTGGATCAATATTAGGTTTTAAAATTCTTCCATTAGTTGCCGATGGTGGCTGGTACCAACCTAACGGTATGGCACTCTTATCACCAAGTGCATTTTTCCTTATTGGATTTTTCATCTGGGGTCTTAGAACCTGGAAGAAAGATCAAGTGGAAGAGAGGTAGTTATGTTAGAGCATTATATAAGTTTATTTTTAAAGGCTGTTTTCGTAGAAAACCTTGCTTTGGCTTTTTTCCTTGGGATGTGTACTTTTCTGGCCGTCTCGAAACAAGTTAAGACTTCCATTGGTTTAGGAATTGCGGTAGTCGTGGTTCAGTCGATTACTATTCCAGTTAACAATTTAATTTATAATTATCTCTTAAAAGAAGGTGCTCTTGGTTGGGCGGGGATGCCAGAGGTTGATTTATCATTTCTAGGTCTTATTTCTTATATTGGAGTTATCGCAGCGATCGTTCAGATCTTAGAGATGACTTTAGATAAGTTCTTTCCAGCTCTCTATAGTGCCCTCGGAATCTTCCTTCCTCTTATTACTGTAAACTGTGCCATCCTTGGTGGGTCACTCTTCATGGTTGAAAGAGATTACAACTTTGCTGAGTCAGTAGTTTTCGGATTTGGTTCAGGAGTTGGATGGGCCCTCGCAATTATGGCCTTGGCAGGTATTAGAGAAAAAATGAGATATTCTGATGTTCCAGATGGACTTAGAGGATTAGGAATTACGTTTATTACAGTTGGTTTAATGGCGCTTGGGTTTTTAGCCTTTAGTGGAATCCAACTATAAAGAGAGAATGAGATGAATGAAATTGTCTTAGGTGTATCAATGTTTACGGCCGTCGTCCTAGTCCTTGTACTAGTGATCTTGTTTGCGAAAAGCAAGCTTGTAGCGTCTGGTCCCGTTAAATTAAATATCAATGGTGAAAAAGACGTAGAAGTTGGTGCCGGCGGAAAATTATTAAATGTCCTTGCCGATGAAAAACTTTTTGTTTCTTCAGCATGTGGTGGCGGTGGTACTTGCGGTCAGTGTAAAGTAAACGTCTTAGAAGGCGGTGGAGAAATTCTTCAAACTGAGCTTTCACATATCACAAAAAAAGAAGCGAGAGAGGGATGTCGGCTATCTTGTCAGGTTGCTGTTAAGCAAGACATGAAAATTGAAGTTCCGGAAGAGGTCTTTGGTGTTAAAAAGTGGGAATGTACAGTCCGCTCGAATCATAATGTGGCGACTTTTATTAAGGAACTTGTTCTTGATCTTCCAGAAGGAGAGAGTGTTCCCTTTAGGGCCGGTGGATTTATTCAAATTGAAAGACCTCCCGGACTTTCGATTGACTATAAAGATTTTGATGTAGAAGAAGAATATAAAGGCGACTGGGATCATTTTAATATTTGGCAGTACAAGTCTGTTGTTCCAGAAGAAACAATCAGAGCTTATTCAATGGCCAATTACCCTGAAGAAAAGGGTATGATCATGTTGAATGTTAGAATCGCTTCTCCTCCTCCGCGTCTGCCTGATGTTGAGCCTGGTAAAATGAGTTCTTATATTTTTAATCTAAAGCCAGGAGATAAATGCACTATCTCTGGACCTTTTGGAGAGTTTTTCGCCAAAGATACAAAAAAAGAAATGGTCTTTGTTGGTGGTGGTGCAGGAATGGCGCCAATGAGGTCACATATCTTTGATCAGTTCAGAAGAATTAAAACTGATAGAAAGGTTACTTTTTGGTACGGAGCTCGTTCAAAAAGAGAAATGTTCTATGTTAATGACTTTGATACTATTCAAAAAGAAAATGAGAACTTCACTTGGCATTGTGCTTTATCCGACGCCCTACCTGAAGATGAGTGGGAAGGGTATACAGGTTTTATTCACCAGGTTCTCTATGATAATTATTTAAAAGATCATCCAGCACCTGAAGATTGTGAATACTATCTTTGTGGACCTCCAATCATGAATAAATGTGTTATTGATATGCTCGTGGACTTAGGTGTGGAGCGTGATGATATTATGTTGGATGATTTCGGAGGCTAAAATTAAGCAGCTTTTCATCCTTTGCGGCCTTATCATGATTCTGGGCTGCCAAAAAGAAATAGAGCCTTCCCACATAGTGGGAAGGACTATGGGAACTTCCTATTCAATAAAATACTATTCTACAGACAGATCTCTTAAAATTACTTCAGTCAATAAAGAGGTCAATAGACTCTTGATTGAGGTTAATAGACAAATGTCTACATATATACCGACCTCTGAGATCTCTCGGTTCAATAAGGAAATAAAAAGTGATACGGCCTATCCCATCAGTGACGATTTCTTTTTTGTTCTTTCAGAGTCTATTGAGATTGCAAAGAAGACCAAAGGGCAGTTTGACCCAACGATTGGTCCACTCGTTAATCTTTGGGGCTTCGGGCCTAGTGGGCTAAAGAAAGTTCCATCAAAGGAGCAAATTGAAATAGCTAAGAGCATTGTGGGTTATGAGAAACTAACCTTAGATAGTGAAAGTAAAAAGATATCTAAAAAAACCGATAAGCTATATCTCGACCTTTCAGCTTCCGCTAAAGGTTTTGCAGTAGATAAGGTCTCGGACTATCTTGAATCATTAGGTATTAGTAGCTATATGGTTGAGATAGGCGGGGAAGTTCGAACCAAAGGAACTAAGAATAAGAGGCCTTGGAGGGTTGCTATTGAGGCACCTCACCCAACGGATCAGACAAAACCATATCAAAGGATCTTAGAGCTAAAGGATCATGCTGTGGCCACCAGTGGAAATTATCGAAACTTCTTTGAGAAGAATGGCAAAAAGTTTGGTCATACAATAGACTATAGGACTGGTCGCCCAACGGAACACACTCTGGCCTCAGTCTCCATAATAACTAAAGATTCTTGTACTAGGGCCGATGCTTGGGCCACCGCACTTATGGTCATGGGGCCACTTGAAGCACTCAAGTTTGCTGAAAAAAATGGAATTAAGGCATTACTTGTATATAAACTCGCTGGTCAATCTGAAAGCTCTTTTATAGAAAAGACCACTTCTCATTTAGACAAGGAATTTGGCCTATGAAAATCTTTCTTATTACTTTTGGAACCATGCTTTCAGTTATCTTACTTATGGCAGTAGGAGCTATTTTCAATAAAAAGTTTTTAAATGGCTCTTGTGGTGGTCTCGGGAAGCTTATGGGTGAAGATTGTATGTTTTGTGAAAAGAAGGATGAGTGCGAGAAAGAAAAATCTGATAAGGAAACTTTCGACGTTTAGGCCCTGGCAATCTCATTTTGATTTGTAAGAGGGTACCCTTGAGTAACACCTAGAATCTTTAAAAAACTTCTTAATAAATAATGCCTAAATTTTCTTATCCAGTAATTATTTAAGAAATTCTTAGTGTACCATCTTCCATTATTAGCAAATTTTACTCCATAGAAATCTAAGTTATCCCAAATTTCAGTCTGTTTTGTTACTTCAAGGGGAATGCCTGGATAGATCCTATGAAAATATGGATTTAAGTCTCTTAAGGTTTTTAAAGTCTCAAAAAAGTTGAACCAAGATTCACCGGGGAAGCCAATTAATATTTGGCTATCTACGTGAATACCAGCCTCATAAGTGTCTTTTACGCATCTATAGATTTCTTTTACGGTGTATTGCTTCTTCATTAAATTTAAAACATTCTGTGACCCAGACTCAATTCCATAATTGACGGTATGACAGCCAGCTTTTTTCATTTTTCTTAAAAGCTCAGGAGTTAACTTTTTATCAATTCGACAAAATCCATTCCAGCCTACGACTAAGCTCCGCTCTAAGATAAGGTCAACCATACTTTCTAGAAGTCGATGGTTTCCATTCATAAGACTATCGACAATCCTAAAATCTGAAATTCCATGATTCTTTACATGCAACTCCATTTCATCAACTATCTGTAGCGCCGTCTTTGTACGAAAGCTTACCCAGAAGTTTGTTTCCGAACAAAAGGTGCAACTCGCAATACAGCCTCTTGAAAACTCAATGGGGATATTTTGGCCTGTGTATTTACTAAAATCAAAGTCTGAAAAATCGGGAGAGGGTAGGTTTTTCATCTTAAGCAATGGTCTTTCTGGACCTAAAGTAAGGCTCCCATCTTCTTCTCTCAAGATAACACCAGGAATAAATTTTTTAGTGTATGTACCTTGGAAAAAATCAAGAAGCTCTTCAACACTCTCTTCACCTTCTCCGATTATGGCAGCATCTATATTTAGGTTTTCAAAATCAAACTTGGCGTCATCTTTATTTACCTGAGCCCCACCGATAAAAATCTTCATAGAAGGGTTCATTTTCCTAAGTATGGCGATAACCGTTCGGGTAATGTGAATATTAGTCGAATACACAGAAAAACCAATTGCATCGTAATTACTTTGAAGGATCTCTTTGGTGAAGTCTTGAATAAGAGGAGATATAAAAGGTTTAATATGTTCATTATAAAGTTTGAAGTTTTGCCAGTAGTCAGCTTCTTCCATGCTCCAAAACTTTGAATGAGTCATTTTGAACATATCCCAACCTTTGATATTATAATCTAGGGTCGTGACTTCATGACCTTTCTCTTGAAGGTATCCCTTAAGGGCCGCGATTCCTAAAGGGGGGGCGTAAGGAAGCCAGGCGGGCATGAATACTAATGCGATTTTCATTGCCTCTATAGTAGCAAAGAAACCAGTTCCTTCAAAACGCTTAAAACTTAGACTTTTGATGAATAATTTTAGCCAGTTCCAGTGCATCTGTTCTGATTCCCCTAAGGAAACGACTTTGAATAGAGCATTGATGATCAAGACCGAGGAAGAATAGGCCTTTGCAGTAGAGGGCTTCAAATGTGTTTGAGAGTCTGGGAAGGCCTGTTTTTTCAATCTCCACCAGTTCGCCCAAGTAATCGAACTTTGGCCTAAAGCCAGTGGCAAAGATGACAGAATCAAATGGTTCTGTAGCTCCGTCTTCAAAAGTTACGGCGTTCTTATGAAAACTCTTTATTTTCGGTAAAAGCCTTACTTTTTTAGAATCGATTAATTTCTTAGCATCATAAGGCATTGGGGCACTGGTCGGAATCTTTTCTTCCTTCAAGCTTTGGATCGGCTTTTCCAGGTAATCAATAAAAAGAAGTCCTAATTGAAAAAATGGGGGGGGAGACATGGATACAATCTTCGAGCGACTGCTGATTGAGATATCAATTTTTTTGTTAGCTAGTTCAAGCAAAACTTGTCCCGCACTCAGCTTTGATCCCACAACAAGGACCTTCTTAGCATTATTTAAAGTCGATAGATTTTTATAGTTTCTTATATGCAAGCAATGGACTTCTGTTTCCTCAAGACCAGGGTAATTTGGTATAAAGGGGAAGCTATAGTATCCCGTTGCATTGACTAAGGAATGACCAAAATAGGAGTGAGCCTCAGTCTTAACTTCAAAAATACCATTTTCTTTAGCTACCCCTAAAACCTTTGCATTTAAAATGATATTTAGGTCATTGGATCTAGCGATTTCCTCCAAATAGGATTGAAAGTTTTTTGCTGTGACTTGGGAGAGCATAGGGAATTTTCTTTTATCTTTTTTTAAAAGATAATTACTTTTCCAAAGACTTACCAGAGATAGATAGTCGGGCATCTCGCTCCAAGAATTACCAATTTTACTTCCTGATTCTAGGATTAGAGAGTCCTGGCCAAGCTCCTTCAATTGGAGTGCTAAGCTAAGACCACTTGGTCCTGCCCCTATGATTATTACTGATGTTTTATTATCTGAAGTCATGAAGTTATTATAACTAAAAATGGAGGGGGAAGTCTTTTCTTATTGATGAGTTAGCTAGTAAAGAGAACTAAAATAGTAAGTATTATGAAGACTATAATTACTTATCTTGTGAGGCGACCTCTAGTATCGAAGTTGATATTAGTATTCATTTTTGTTGGTAGCCTTTTATCGTTTAAGACGATCGAAAGAAATAGTTATCCTCCTATTGATCTACACACTATTGATATAAAAACTATTTACCCTGGAGCCAGTCCAGAGGATATTGAGCTAAACGTAACTTCTAAAATAGAGCAGGCCATAAAGCCATTAACAGGGATCAAATATGTGACTTCCCAGTCAATGGAAAATCAGTCAAAAGTAAAAGTTGTCTTAGATCAATCATATAAAAATTTAGAAGCTATTAAAGATGAAATCAGAAGGTCTGTTGATAATGTCTCTGATCTGCCATCTGATATGGAAGAAAGACCATTCTTTTTCGAAACAAAAGTTGATAACTTTCCGGTCTATGATGTCGCCTTAATCTGGGAAGGAAAAACACAAAGAGAAGTAAGGCATCATTTAAAAAAACTTCAAAGAACGATCGAAAGAATTCCAGGAGTTTCAAAAGTTACAAGCTCTGGGGAAAGAAGAGAGGAGATACAAATCCGATTAGATTTAACTAAGCTTAACAAGCTTTCTGTGTCTTTTCAGGAAGTTTTAAATGCCATAAAGGAAAATAAATTAAGACTTAGCGGTGGGCAATTAGAGTCATTTGTTCATAGAAAAGGAATCATTACAATTTCGGAGTTTGAAAAAATCTCTGATATAGAAAGAATAATTGTAAGAAGTAATGAGGCCGGAAAAAGAATCAGAATTAAAGACCTGGGAACCGTTGAAAATGCTCTTGAAAAAGAAAATATTATAACGAGATATAATGGAAGGAAGGGGCAAGGTCTTTGGGTTTATAAGAAGCCTGGTGTCGATATTATAAAAATAGTCGACGAAATAAAGGAAAAGGTAGAGCTTTTCTCAATTAAAGATGCCCCGCAAGGAATGAAGTTAGTTACAACTCATGATGCTAGTGTAGAGACTCGGTCTAGATTAGGTATGGTTTCTAATAATGTTCTTCTTGGTCTTGCTCTCGTTGTAGGTATTTTACTGTATTTCTTTAACTTAAAGTTGGCACTTTGGACCGCTATCGGGATTCCTGTCTCCTTGGCCATGGCCATGACGGCACTACCTTTCTTAGGTGTTACGATTAACAGTATTTCACTTTGTGGGGTAATCGTCGTTCTTGGAATGGTTGTTGATGATGCAATAATTATAAGTGAGAGTATTTTTAGACAAGTAGAAGAAGATGGAGAAAAAGGGGATATAGAAAAACTGGTTTCTGGCGTATTATCAGTTGCTAAACCAGTAAGCCTGACCATTTTTACTACACTTATAAGCTTTATTCCTATCTACTTTATTCCTGGAATGGTTGGTCAGTTTACTGCGGAAATTCCAACCGTTGTGATTGTGATCTTAATGGCATCCCTAATGGAGGCTCTCTTTTTTCTTCCCGTTCATCTCTATGGAATTAAAAAAGGTGAACGCGAGCCACCTGGAACTAAAGTACTTGAAAAGCTAGAAGTCCTTTATGTAAAAAGCTTAAGATGGTTATTAGAAAAGGGAGGGAAGGCCTTACTCTTAATTTTAATGGGTTTATCTGCTGGTTTAGCTCTTTTTTTAATAAATCCAGATTTCGAATTATTTCCAAGCGAGCAAGCTTCTAGGATTTATCTTTATGGAAGAGTAGAAGCAGGTAAGACTTTAGCTTATACCAATAAAAAAATTCTATCACTAGAGAAAGAGTTACAGAAGTTAAAGCCCGGGGATGTCCGAAGTTTTCGCACAAGAGTGGGAAGAAGTTATCTTGGGAATAATAAATGTATTAGCTGTTTTTATATTAAGATTGAACTGACCTCTTTTAATTCAAGAGATAGAAATGCGAATAAAATATCCGAGGAACTTGTCGCTCAGAATAAAGACTTTGTTGAGCTCAGTTACCGTGTAGACAACGGCGCGCCACCTCTTGGTTCAGGAATAGAGATTCATGTAATGGGAGAAGACAATAAAAAAAGGGGCGAACTTGTATCTAAAATTGAAACCATCTTAAAGAAGAATCCCCTTGAAGAAATTGTAAATGATTCAGAAAAAGGCAGTAAAACCTTTAAGCTCATTCCCATCTATAAAAATATAAGTAGGTATCAAACCTCCGTCTCTGAAATCGCGAAAACAATAAGAGTCGCGTTTGAGGGGAGTATTGTCAGTTATGTTCAAAGAAATTATGAGAAAGTTCCGTTTAGAGTTTTACTAGACGATGACTCACAAAACTTTGTGAAGCCACTAGACGGATTAAAGGTTTTGAATAAAAAAGGTCATCTTATAGAGCTTAGGCGTCTCGTTAATATTGTCGAAGAAGATAGCGCTTCCGTTATTCATCACTACGATTTTGAGAGATCCACTACTGTTAAAGCGAAGATTCTGTCTTCAAATAAGAAGGATTTGTATAAAAAAATAAATAAAGAATTAACACCAATAATGAAAGAATATCCTAGCATGAGATTAGATGTAGGCGGGCAGGTTAAAAAGTCCCACGAAGCCTATGAAAAAACCGGGATTGCCTTTTTTGTTGCAATACTTGGAATATATTTGTTTTTAACAATTCAATTTAATTCCTTTACTACTCCTCTCGTAATTGTTTCTTCAATACCCTTTGGCCTCTTAGGAATTTTATTTTTCTTCAAGTTACACTCTGCACCTATCTCTTTCATGGCCTTGATTGGAATTGTCGGTTTTTCTGGGGTCGTCATTAATGACTCATTAATCATGGTCGACCTCATTGATAAATTAAAAAATAACTCAAGTGAATTAATGGAGAATATAATTGAGGGAGCTAAAATTCGAATGAGGCCTATCGTTCTGACAACGATAACAACGATTGTCGGATTGATTCCCAGTATCTATGGAATTATTGGTGATACCGATGCATTTATTTCCCCAATGGTATTGGCCATGGGTTCAGGTCTCTTAGTAGGAACTATATCTGTTCTATTCTTTATACCCCTTATCTACTTTTTAATTAGTTCTTTAAAGGTGAAGTAGTGAAGTTGCTAAAGAAGTACTACAAAAATATTATTTCCCTCATTGTCTTTATCGCAGGACTTTCTTATCTATTTTATAATTCTGATGTCCACCATGTGACAGGATTAGATTGGAGAGTCGGGGCGGGAGTGATTCTTTTACACGGCCTATTTTATTTTTTACTTACAATTCCTCAACTCTATATTTTAAGAAATTTAGATACAAAAATTGGATTAGGACAGCTCTTTTCAATCACAATCGTCACTAATTTCCTAAATCTCTTACTACCGGCGAGAGGTGGCATACTTCTTCGAGGAATCATTTTTAATAAAAATTACGGTATGAAAAAAAGAGACTACGCCGCCTTTTCTTTATTTATGAGCCTGGTGGGGCTTTTTGTTATGGGCGCTATGGGTTTGATTTTCTTTCCATTAATGGACTGGGATGGCGATAAACCTATTTACTTAATGATGGGAGGAGCAACCCTTCTTATGCTTTTTGGTTTTTATGGCCTTTATTCAACTAAGGCTCTTGCAAAGTGGAATAAAAAAATAGGAGAACTTTATCATCAAAAAACAAATTGGAGCAAAATCAATAAAAAAAGTAACTTCATAGTAACAAGTTTGTTTTATAGCGGGAGTCTTTTTTCTTATGCCGCTAGAATTTATCTACTTTCTATTTATTTTTATTTGGAATTGGACTTGTTTGATGTGACGGCCTTGACTGTCTTGTTGCTTTTAATTAATACAGTCCCCGTTCTGCCTGGAAATATTGGAATTAAAGAAGCCTCCCTTTCGGGGATTCTTTCCTTGATGGGATATAATCCACAGATTGGTTTTTTCATCGCAATTGTAGATCGAGTCATGCAATTGGTTTTCCTAGGAGTACTAGGGGCCATCTTTTCTTTTAAATGGAATATCTGGAGTGAGTGGGGAAAGACGAATAAAGATACCTTAGAGGAAAATTAGCTCCCACCTATATTGTAACGTGTTATATTGTGACGCTGCACTGCACTCTTACTCGAAACACCTTCATTTAATTAAAATCTCTTTTTCCAGGGTCTAAGCTCTACTGAGGTTTTAAACTGCTTCTGAAGTAGATTAAGGAGCTTTTATCAATGAATCATAATGAAGCTTAAGAGTGGTTTAGGCCTTTGATGAAACTTCCTTAGTCTGGGACAACGGAAGCTTTTCACTCAGGGAATAAGTTGTTAAAATTTCAACAAGTTACGAAAAAAAAGTTGGTGCCCGAGGCCGGACTTGAACCGGCACGTCCAGTAAAGGACGAGGGATTTTAAATCCCTTGTGTCTACCAATTTCACCACCCGGGCAAAAGGGTAAGGTCAACTGAATGCAGTTTGAGATTTTGGACTATCGTCGGGAGTTCTGTCAAATGAAATTAACGGGTCTTACCCTAGTTATTATATTTTTATTATCTTCATGTACTTCTAGAAAAGAGGGGTTGAAGCGCGTAGATGCTGTTCCTGTTTGGTTTAAGACCGAAAAACGCTTTTCTAATCAAGACCAAAATGGCTCACCTTTAGTTCATCCTTTTTTTGACTTAGCGCCATTTGGATCAACAAAAGATAATTCTATAAACTTCTTTGTCACAACGCCTATAGACTCCAAACATTACTATGACATCGATCTGCTATCAGGGATGCTCTATCGTAAGCATAGTTATTGCGAGCAAGTTGATATTTGGGAAAAATACGAATCAGATATTCATAGACCAAAGTTTTCAATTGGGGTGGTGCCCCGTCTTTTGGATCAGTTAGGCAATCCTCAAAAAATTATAGTTTTTGGAAAGAAGAACTACTTCCATAAGTTTAAGCACAGCCCAACCTATAGCCAGAGAGCTAAAGTTATTGGTGGGGTGATTCATCAATATTGCCAAAACCATCCCTGTAAAACTAGAGATAATTGGCTTTCAACTTTGGTATTGATTGGCGTGAATTCTGAAGATCCTAGGTTTTCAAAAATCAAAAACTTAAGTCAGTTAAAAAAGAAAGTCAGTTGGTCTTACTTTAAGGCCTTTATGGAAAATGGTTTTGGAAGGACAAAGAATGGACCTTTTGAAGCACCCGCTTATCGGATGGTAGGTGAAGTTCCAGGTAAAGAAGCTCTTCGTTTTGCCATCACAAAAGGGCATTTGTTTAAGTTTGAAGAAATGAGAAGACTTAGAAATAGTTGTCAGAAGCTTTATGATTATATGTGGGAAGGATCAAAAGTTGTCCGGCAATTAGCAAAAGAAAAATCAAAAATAGAAAAGAAAAAGAAGAAAAAGAGCGACTATCTGTTTGTTATAGAAAGCAAATACAAAGATAAAAAAGATGTCTCTGTGAATAGGTTTGAAAACCAATCATTCCTAAAAAATACGCAAGCCAAAGAATTAATGGAATTTAAGGGGAATAAAAAGAAGTATAGTGATTTCTCTAAATTCTTTTTCGATTTCTATGGAAAGTATTCAAAAAGATATAAGACCTGCCTTAAGTTTGTGAAGCCAAGTAACTTAAGTGAAAATCCCGATAGGCATTGGTTCTTTGCTTTTGTTAATGGCTATATGAAATTAGAAGAAATCGATTATATCTATAGATGTAATATGAGAGGCTGGGTTGAAAATAGCCGACTTTCAAGTGGAAAAAGAGTCTTTGACTTAAGTGCAAATAGAAAGTGTAGTGCATACTCCTTAGACTTTTCTTTTGATCAAGTTGTGACCGTGAATACTGGCCTTAAAAGAGCATCAAGACCCTACCATAGATATTTAGAATATGATTATGGAGTGGGGGGGTCTCATCGAAAGATTCAGTCATGGATCCATGAGAATGGAAAGAAGATATCATGTTCGAATGATGAAGATGTCGAAGCCCGTGAGAAATGGAAAAGAAAAAACCCTGATACAATTTTTCCACGGGATCTTCAGTGGAAACGCTTTACGGTCGAATAAGTGATGGATGAAATGGAGTCTAATTCAAGTATTATTTCTGAAGTGGCGATGACTGCTGATTCAGAAAGCTTTTTAAATAGGTGGAATCGATCTATTCTTGAGAACGAGCTTTGGCCGTTCCCTGTTTCATTTTCCTGTTGTTCCTCTGAAATGCGCCGCTTTAAAGGGCGGGAAAATAGTTCAGAATATATAAATGGACTAGATGTGGCATATCCTCCGGAAGAGTCCGACCTCTTGATCGTCGGTGGAACTATCTCGCAGAAAATGGCTCCTTTTATTAAAGAAGTTTATGACCGAATGCCTGAAGAAAAGTGGGTGTTGGCCATTGGAGCTTGTGCTTCAAGTGGTGGTCCATATTGGACACATTCAGTGGTTCAAGGATTAAGCCAAATTGTACCGGTCGATGTTTACTTACCAGGGTGTCCACCTTCTAGGGAAATGATTATTCAATCCTTTGAAGCCATTAGAGAACGAGTCACAAAGAAAGTATCCTCACTGTCTCAGACCAGGTGGAGCCTCAATGTTTGATTTTCAAGAACAAGAGGATCTCGATCTTATAAACAACAGAAACTTTTTATTGAGGGAGCTTGAATTAGAGTTTTCCGATAAGTTAACGTTGGCCACCAATGAGAATATTTCTATAGTCGTTAGTCCTTCAAATTATATTGACCAAATATTAAAACTTAAAAATAACTTTGGTTTTAATTTCTTTTTGAATTTATGGATTAGTGACAATATAGCGGATGGTGAAAACTTTGACCTCATGGTCCAGCTTCTGAATATGGATACCCATCAAAGGGCCATTATCACCTGTCCTGTCTCAGATCTTGAATCTGTACCGAGCTTATCGGACATTTATCAAGGCGCCTTTTGGTGCGAACAAGAGTCATGGGATATGTTTGGCGTTAGCTTTGATTCTATTCCGAAGGAAAGAATTCTTTCTCCAGAAGGAATGGATGGATTTTCTTTAAGAAAGGATTTTGAACCAAGACCTTTCACTTTAAAACGTTCTTCCGATTATAGTTTTTCACCTGACCCTAGAGTTCCTAGGGGAGAGTGGAAAAAAAGAGATGTTTTACAATTAGATATGTTTAATGGTGAAGTGAATGGACCTCTTAAGGCCATTATGGAAGTTTACGATGAAGTTGTGGAAAGGGGTCGACTCGAGATTGGTTTTTTACATAGGGGCGTAGAAAAGATTTTTGAAAATATAAATTTAAATCAAATAATGCCTCATTTAAGTCGAATTAATTCAAACTGCCCAACGATGTTTCAGCAAGCCTGGTGTGGAGGTATAGAAAAGTATCTTGATGTCTATATTCCTGACCGAGCTAAAGCACTTAGAATGGTGTTTAATGAACTTGACCGAATATATGAACATCTGGATACCATTGGCCGAATTGTCGATAATTTAGGTTGTAGTCCTTTTTTAAAAGAAACACTTGTAATGCAAGAGTCGATAGTGGCTGTAATGAAAAAATATTCTGAGCAAAATCTTAGTAGTAATCTTATTTGCTTAGGTGGTGTAAAAAGTGATGTTCCTAAAGGCTGGCTTACAGAATGTTTAAATCTTTTAAGCTTTCTAGAAAAAAAGGTGTTCGAGGTAACAAAGTTGATTTCAAATTCAACACTTTGGATGAACCGGTTGTGTCGTTTCGAACTGAACTCCAAGCAGGCCATGGATTGGGGAGTCTCAGGACCAAACTTGAGGGCCTCAGGCGTAAACTATGATATGAGAAAAGTTTCACCTCATTATTTTTATAATGATATTGAGTTTGAGGTGCCATTAGGAATAAATGGACAATGTTATGACCGCTATTTAGTTAGGGTTGAAGAAATTTTTCAATCACTTTCAATTATTAGTCAACTTTTAGATAACCTACCTTTAGGTGATACTAAAACAAAAGATAGTAGTGTTCTTATTCCTCGTAAACAAGATGTTTACTCAGATTCGAATGCTCTTATTCAACATTATCGCTTTTACGATAGTGGTGTTACTTTACCAGAAGGTGAATTTTATAATTCAATTGAATCCCCAAATGGAGAACTTGGTTTTTATGTTCACTCTAGGGGAACGGAATATCTGAATCGAGTAAAGCTTAGAACACCCGGATTTTATTCAGGCCAATGTTTTACGGATATTGTTGAGGGGGGGAGTGTTGAAGATATTCCACTTGTTATTAATTCCTTAAACCTTGTTGTTGGGGAGATTGACCGGTGATCTTAGGAAAGAATCTCTACAATAAATCTTCAAAGATCTTAAATCTTTTTAGAGTTCTAAATTTAATTGCTCCGAAAATTTGGAAAAAGTCATTTTCTAGATTCAAGACTAAATCAAATGGTTTCACTGGCGGGGCTCCGGCCCTTACTCTAACGGAATCAGGGGACTTGAGATGTACGAGTTGTATGTTATGCCAAAATATTTGCCCTAGTTTTTGTATAAAAATTGAAACTCATGAACATGCAGAGGAAGAAGCTGCTCCTTTAAATTTTGATATTAATATTTTGAAATGTACCTTTTGTGGACTATGTGAAGATGCTTGTCCTGTCGATGCAATCAGAATGGAAGGACCAATGCCTTTTGCAGGTCATAGTGAACAAAATTGGATCTGGGATAAAGAATACTTAAGCTCTTATGCGGGTGACTTAAAGAGCAAGGTTGGTGAAGACCGACCTTTGATGCCCTAAGAGAAAAGCTCAAAGAAGTTTATTTTCTTTTCTTCCTCAATTCGTTTTAAGAAGTCATCTCTTGAGATTTCTTTGCCGCCGAAGCCTTCCACTACAGGGGTGACCATTTGGGTGTCTAAAAATAGTATTCCAAATTGGGATAAACGCTCCATAAGGGCATAAAGAGCAATCTTTGAAGCGTTAGACTCGCGGTAAAACATAGACTCACCTGAAACATGGCCACCCACTAAGACCCCATAAAGGCCACCGGCCAAAGCACCTGTCTCTTTATTAAAAACTTCAACTGAATAGGCATGACCGGCGTTATGGAAATTGACATATCCTTGAATTATTTCTGGAGTAATCCAAGTATCTGTTTCATTTTTTCTATTCTTAACACAAGCGCAGGCCTCAATGACATCCATAAAAAGAGTGTTAAACTTAATCTCAAACTGATTTCTTTTGATAGTTTTTTTAAGACTCGAAGAAATGACTAAGTCTTTATAGTCTAAGACACCCCGAGGGTTTGGACTAAACCAAGCTAGTGGAAACTCCCTTGAAATTGGCCATGGAAAAATACCACGGCTATAGGCCAATTTAAGGGAGGAGACTTCAAGGTCTCCTCCTACGGCTATAAGACCCGATTCGTCCGCTGTATCAACTGATGGAAAATCAACAATGGCCATTCTATTTAAATGCCTCAAACAGCTTTGATGTGATTAAGGAAGCTGCATCTAGTGTCGTATCTGGTTCTGGATTTGTTTTGGACTTACTCCCATAGTGATTAATAAATGGGGCAACTTCCACTAGGTCTGCTCCAACCGTTTCAAAATGAGCTGAGACCTTATCGATGATTAGGCTTGCTTCGTGGGGTCTAATTCCCCCTGTTTCAGGAGTACCTGTTGCAGAGGCGTATTCTGAATCTATTGCATCAATATCAAAGCTAATATAAATTTTTTCAATTTTTTGTTTTTGAAATTGTGAAATAACTTTATCGGAAATCGCCTCTGGTCCTTCAGTTAGAATTTCATCGGCCCAATATTGAGAAACCCCAAATTTCTCTTCCCAGAATTTCTTATCTTTTCCACTTCTTCGAATACCAACTTGTGCAATATTTTGAGGATTCTTTAAAAGTGGGAGAACATTGGCGGCCCACGTTGCAAAGCATTTATCAATGCCTAGTCTTTCTTCGAGAAGATCAGTATGGGCATCAAAATGAAGAATCCCAATATTTGGATATTTTTTTATAAAAGGAGGGGCTAGTCCAGCGCTAACTGAATGATCTCCCCCAAGTGAAAGAATTTTTTTATTCGACTCTAAAAGTTTAGTAATAACGGCCTCGCTAATAGAAAGAGGGGAGACCGGTAGTTCAAGTTCTTTTTCAAATAATGCCTTTCTAACATTGCCAATAGTTTTTTCATTGAGATAATTATCATGTAATAAATGAGGAACGACTCTAATATCTCCTACGTCAAAATACTCTAGTTCTTTATTCTTGAGAATGGCTTCTCGAATAAAAAGTGGGCCCCAGTTTGCTCCGCGGAGGATTCCTCCTCCATTATCACTAGGAACGCCTAAGAGTATTGGTAGGTTTTCGTTTTCAACTCTCTCTAGTGAGTGCTCCCAAGAAGTACGAACATCATTAGTGCCATACAGGGCTTGCTGAACAGTTAGCTTTTTTTCTTTACCCGTTTCGACGGTGAAGACTCCATCACCTGGTGGGCAGAGTAATAATTTATAAAATTCTAAATTTTTCATTTCGTTAGATTATCAGATTAAAAAGGATTTATCTGTGGAAAGTTTATTTTTTAGGACAAGTGGGGAGTAAGTATTTAAAAAATCATCAATATTTGAACGGTGTGTTATGAAATCTGAAAGAACTTTATACTCGAACTCTAGTATAAGCTCGTCTAGATTTTTGCTGACGCCAGCGATATGTGAGGTGCAATGTAAATTGTTAAGGTCTGAAAATTCATTATCTTCAAAAGGTTCAGTCTCAAATACGTCTAGATAGGCATTGAAAGAAGGGCTGTCTTTAAGATGCTTTTTCAAGTCGGATTGATTAATAATTTTCCCTCTGGCGGCGTTAACCAGTAGGGCACCTCTAGGAAGGCTAGATAAAAAGCTCGTATCTATAAGGCCCGCACTCGTTTTATTTAAGCTAGCGGCCAAGAGAATAATATCTTTGTTTTTAGGGTCTAGCTCTTTGAAATTTTTAAAGGGATCAAAGCTTGATATGGAATTCACTAATGGAGATAAACTTTGATAAAGCTTATCTCCTATTAAACCTCTTCCTATAATAAGAACATTTTGATCTGCGAGCCTAGTTCTCGGCCAACTTCTTGATGCATCCCAAGTCTTTCTATTATCAGCATAACAAAAATGTTTAAAAACACATGAGAGGATATACTCAGTCACCCCATTGGCGCGAATAGGGTTGCCCGTAATAATGGGGAAGTTCTTATCTCTAACGAAACTGGCGGGAATATTATCATAGCCTGAGTTTGGATGAATAATTAATTTTACTTTGGAACCTAGGTTTTCAGCAAGGGCTTTGAAGTTTGTATGAGTATTAGTTATGAGGATATCTGCTTCGGTCTGATTAGAGGCCGGAGAAATTGAAAGGCCGGATAGCTTTTCGATTTCAAGGTTAGTGAAATTAGAGCTTTGGTAAGGAGAGATATCTACTCTGTAAAACTTAAGATTAGTGGTTTCCATCCTCTGTATGCCTTTTGTCGATCGAGTAAGATCTTTGGAGGTTCTTATAATCGAGTTCTTTATACTCTGTTTTGCATATAGTTATCAAGCGATGTTTATAGCGATGAGACCCTTGTCTCAAGTTTGTTCTTCGTACTGTACGGCACTTTCTTATGGCGCGGTCATAGCTCGGAAGTTCAGTTGTACTTCTGTCTTTATTTTTAAGAAAGCCAAGCTTATCTGCCAAGGTATCCATATTTAGTCTTTCAACCACCCCTTTCTTTTTACTAAAGAGGAATGATTGAAAATTAATGGGTGAATCTTTGTAAAGGACAACTTGGGCAACATCGTCGGGGGAGATTGTGGCCCTACCCATGATATACTTTGTTGGCCAGTTGATTTTTCCAAATGCGTGATAAACCAATTCGGAACAAACAACTTTATCTGTTGTCGTTACATCGAAGTTAAAATCATACTTTTTTCCAATTTGATTCATAATTCTAGAATACATTTGAAAAACTTCTTCTTTATCATCCTTTAATATACTTGGATGTCTTAAGATTAAGACCTCATCAATATTCATCCATTCTCTAATGCTAGCGGTTCTAACACCTGGCCTCAGAGCCTCAACTATGACGTGACCTTTTTTTAGATTTTTATGATGGGGAACAACCGAAGGATGATTCCACATCCCAATTTCCTTAAGCTGCTTTTCTGTTCCTATGTACATGGCCGCATGACCGAAGTTTCCTGGAATAAAGGTATCAGTTAAGGCAAAAGGCGTTTTCTCAAAAATCATGTCTAGAGGCTTAAGGGTCGTTTTTAGGTTGGCGATAACTTGTTCGTCTTCATAGAGAAAACCTTTACGCCACCTGACGGCCCCCATGGTATTTCCAAAGAAAGCGCTGATAATATTCATGGACTTATCAAGGAATGAAACAAAACCATCGATAAATGAATGTTTCTTTAATCTAAGAGAAGCATCTGATAAGAGCTCGTTTGTAATTCGATTTTTATCAATGGTGACCATTAGGTTTTTTATTTCTTTATCTATTTGAGATAATTTAACAAGTTGTTGGTAGTCCTTTCTATATTCTTTTAAATAGTCTCTCAGTATTGATCGATTCTTCTTTGAGGTCGTATGCTCAATCATTTGACCAAGTTCTCTTAATTTATGATTCTTTTTACTATCAGCTTTTAATATATTCTTAACAATTCTTCTGATATTCCCTTTTCTATAATAAAGAAGATAACCGTCTCTATAAACACCAAATAAATTAACATGGGTTGATAGCCAGATTAAATTTCTTTTGGTTAGCTCTATATTCTCTTGAACGATAATTTTATTTTCGGCCTGTTGACTCTCAATATGGTAAAGACTTGAGTACTCAAGGGCCCTTGCTGATAAGGTGTGTGTTGCCCCTAATATTTTTCCAAGCAGGTGAAGTTCGTGACCATTTAGAACGGAGCTCTCGGCTACAATCTTTTGGACCTCTTTACCAAATCTGTAGTTAAGCCCTTGTTGTTTTTTGATGGCATTTTGTACCTTTAGAAACTTTTGAATATTCTCTTTAAGCTGATCTGAGTTGTTTGCCGGTTCATCCCAAGAAACTGGAGTCTCTAGTATGACCTTTGCAATTTCACGGAAAAAAGCTGTAGGGCTCTTTAAAATTGGATCATATACATCTGCAAGGCAGAGGTTTATAGCTAGGGCCAAGGCCAAAAAGGTTTGAATTGAAGTTTTTATCATTTGTTTCCGCTTGTATAATCAGATATTTATATCACTTGGAAGGTTTGTGTGCAACGCGGTGTGTAAAATTGAAAGGGCTTTTGCAATTATTGACATAGGTCAGGTCTAAGCCTAAAAATGACCTAAAATTAGAAAGATAGAGTAGTTATGATTCATATAAAAAGTAGTAGAGAAATTGAACTAATGCGAAAAACTTCAAGGTTAGCAGCATCGACCCTTGAAATGATTGAAGAGCATATTAAGCCCGGTGTAAGTACCGAGGAATTGAATACTATTTGCCATGAATATATCTTGGAGAATGGGGCCTACCCAAGTCCTCTTAATTACAATGGATTTCCTAAAAGTATCTGTACATCTCCTAATGAAGTTATTTGCCATGGCATACCCAATGAAAAGGTCGTTCTACAAGATGGAGATATTCTAAATATCGATGTCACCACCTATTTGAATAAGTTTCATGGGGATACAAATAAAACCTTTTATGTTGGAAATGTAGATCCAGCGATTAAAAAATTAGTCGATATAACTTATAAGTGTATGAGAGAAGGTATAAAGACGGTAAGGCCTGGCGGTAGAATTGGTGATATTGGCGCCATAATTCAGGAAATTGCTCATGATAATGGTTTCTCCGTTGTGGAAGAATACTGCGGGCATGGCATCGGCAGAGAGTTTCATGAAGAGCCTCAAGTTGTTCATGTAGGTAAAAAAGGAACAGGTCCTGAGATGAAACCAGGAATGACTTTTACGATTGAGCCAATGATCAACTTTGGTGACCGCCACTGTGAGCTTCTTTCAGACGGTTGGACAGTTATTACAAAAGATAAAAAATGGTCAGCTCAATTCGAGCATACCATCCTCGTTACAGAAGATGGTCATGATATATTAACTCTTCGTTCAGATGAAGATGCCAACTTCTAAATATTATAACAACGAGTCTCCGTTATTTCATTCATCTAGTGCGGAGCATTCGTCTATCAAGATTTACTTAGATTTTAATAAAAAGGATGTCCTTCAAGGTCTTTACTATACAATGCCAGATAACTGTCACTGGGCAGAGGAACTTTCAAAGCTCGCCAAGAGTTGTGAATCAAAGACATTTTCTGAATTACAAAAAAATCTAGGTGAATCAGACTCTAAAGCCAAAACATTTTTTGATGTCCCTAATTTTCTTCTTAAAGAAGCCCTTGAGGTTTATAGGGGAAAAGTACCGGCCTTAAATGAGTTAAAGAAGACTATAAACGATGAGCTCGTTTGTCGTTGCTTTGGAATATACAAAGAAGAGCTACTAGAAGTGTTAGGCGAGAATCCGGAGTATAAGGAAAAAGATTTAACAAATGCCACGAAGGCCGGCGCCGGTTGTAGCACCTGCTTAGTTGATTTTCAGGAAGTCTTCTCTGAGGCGAGAGTAAGGCAAGCTAAGAAACTTTTGGTTAATTAAGACTTTTTGACTTTTCTATCTCTAATGATTTTATCTTGTTGGCATTTCTTTCTAATACTTTGATAGCCTTTTAGAGCATTAAAAATATTCTTGATTCTCCCTTTCTCGTTAATCAAGCGGTTGGTCCCAATTTCACTCTCTAAATATTTAAAACGATTTTGGAAATACTTTAGATCTGGAATATATCTGGTTAAACAGTCCGGAGTGGCCGTGCGACTTTGTAAGTCTGATAAGTAAGAAAAGAAAATATGAGGGATTCTTCGTTTAATCTCTTGAATTGTCGAAAGTTGAAAGTTTCGAATACTGGCATTAGTAACTCTATTGCTTAGCTTAAAAATCTTTTCGCCGTCGAGCAAAACTTCACGCATCAGATCTACGGAAGGGGTAAAAACAGGAGTGACACAAACTTTGGAATAATATTCTTTCTTTAAAGTAATATCACCAGCGCTTACAAGATCATTTAAGAAAAGTTGGTTTAATTTATAAACTGGTCCAGTTCTTTTAGATTTATGAAGTCTTAACTCTTCTCTACCTAGGCAACCGACTAAAGGGTTCATGGCCGAGTGAGCCAAACTTATAGTCAAAAAATATAGTAAAATTGTCGGAATTATTCTCATACCTACCTCTATTTTAAGTCTATGTGCGTAGAATTCAAGGGACGAACCAATAAAGCATTGATATATTTGTTCTATGAAGGAAATGTCACTTACTGATCACTTAGAGGAGCTAAGGAAAACGCTAATTAGGGTCGTCCTTATCTTAGTGATTACTTTTTTTGTTTGCTACGGCCTAGGGGAACATATTTCCGAAATTCTCTTAAAACCTCTGCGTGGTGCCATCGCTGAGACCGGGAACGGTCAGGTCGTCTATTTAGGGATCCTTGATAAGGTTCTATCTCAGCTGCAGATTGCCTTTTGGTCTTGTATTATTATTAGTGCCCCTATTTGGTTCTTTGAAGTTTGGCGCTTTATAAAGCCAGGTCTATATGACTACGAAATAAAAATGGTGAGACCATTTCTGGGTATTGGTTTTATTCTCTTTTGTCTCGGGGTTAGCTTTGGGTACTTTCTCGTTTTTCCAATTGTGCTGCCAACTCTTATGGAATTTGGAGTAGGTGAAGTCGCTGCAACAATCTCATTAAAAGAATACCTGGTATTATCTTCCAAGATTCTCGTTTTTCTAGGTCTAGTTTTTCAACTTCCCAATATTTTATTGATACTAGGCTTTATGGGCATGGTTACTAAATATTCATTGAGAGATAAGAGAAGATACATCTATGTTGGTTTTGCCGTTTTGGCAGCAATGATAACTCCTCCAGATGTAATTACCATGTTAGGACTTTGGTTACCGCTAGTTTGTTTATTTGAAATTGGAATTTGGGGTGTTGCGATTATTGTTCACCCCTACTTAGCAAGGCAACATTCGTGAAGGCAAAACTTTTAATTTTTTTCTTAGCTTTTTGGATGGCCCCTTCGGTCCTCATCGACTTTGTCGCGGCTCCAGCTATTTTTAGAAATGTTTCAAACTTACAAGAGGCAGGAACTTTAGGGATGGTCATCTTTAAGGCCTTTAATAGTTTAGAGTTAGTTTTATCTCTTATTATTTTTGGTTTGGCTTTCTCCCTTTGCAGGAACAATAAAATTAAAAAACCTTGGCTAGTACTATTCACTGCTTTAGTCATGTGGGCCGGATTCTTTAGACTTTATTTAAGTCCATCTATTATAGATATTAATCAGGCAAGGTATGAACTCTCTGAAGAGTCAGAAGAGTTTGAAACGCTTTCAAATGAACATCGTTTTTATCATAAACTTTACGTCAAAATGGAAGGGGCTAAGGTTATCTTCCTACTCGTAGGAGTTATAATGGTTTTTAGAATCCGTGAGGAGCAAGAAGTATGATTTTAGTAACGGGAGCAGCTGGCTTTATTGGATCAGTCTTAGTTAAAGAGCTAAATAAGCTAGGAAGAGAAGATCTTATTCTTGTTGATAGACTAGGAAGCGATGAGAAGTGGAAAAACTTAAGAGGAAAGTCCTTTGTCGAGTATATCCATGCGGATGAACTTTTTACTGGAGCCTGGGACGAAGTCTTAGAAGGAATCTCTACAATTTATCATCTTGGCGCCTGTAGCTCTACTACTGAAAGAAATGTTGATTTCCTTATGGAAAATAACGTGAACTATTCGAAGAACCTTTTTGATCTTGCGTTAGAAAGGGACATTCCCATTATGTATGCTTCTTCAGCTGCGACCTACGGGGGGATTGAAAAAGACTTTAACGATAATCATGAAACGGTTCATGAATTAAGACCATTAAACGCTTACGGATATTCAAAGCAATTATTTGATGAATGGGTTCTTAAGTTAGAGAAAAAGCCTAGTCTTTGGTACGGTATAAAGTTTTTTAATGTATTTGGACCAAATGAATATCATAAAGATGAAATGAGGTCCTTAGTTCATAAAGCCTATGGTCAGATTAAAGAGAAAGGGCAGGTAAAACTATTTAAGTCTCATAGAACAGAATTTGAAAATGGTGAGCAATTGCGCGACTTTGTATATGTTAAAGACTGTGTTCGGGCCATGCTTGCCATGATGGATAAAGGGACGGGAAGTGGAATTTATAATTTAGGCACTGGGAAGGCGAACAGCTTCGATGACCTGGTAGACTTTACTTTCAAAGCGATGAAAGAGACTACTAAAATCTCCTATATTGATATGCCTGAAAGTATTAGAAATCAATATCAGTATTTCACTGAAGCCAATATGACGAAGTTCAATCAGTTACTTCCCGATTTTAAATTTACCTCTCTTGAGGATTCAGTAAAGGATTATGTGGGACATCTTCTTAAAGATGACCCTCATTACTAGGAGCTAATATGAGTTTCAAAGGCGGAATTGAAGAAGCAGCCAAAATGCTTGCAGGCCTCGATCGTAAGGGAAGAGAAAATGTTCTTGAGATCATTGCCAAGAAAGATCCAGAAATGGCCAAGAGCCTTAGAAAAAATATGGTTACCCTCGAAGACCTTAGGTACTTAACGGTTAAGATGCTTCAAGAACTATTAAGGGATATTGATATAAATGATTTGGCCTTAGCTCTAAGAATTTCATCTGATGAGTTAAAGGCCCATATCTTACAAAATGTATCTTCTTCTCTTCGAAAAGATATTGAAGATGTACTACTTGGTCCTCCGCAATCTGTTTCTAATGTTGATGAGGCTACGGATAAAATTATGGAAGTGGTTTTAAAGAAGATAGATAACGGTGAACTTATTATTAATAAAGATGGAGAGACACTCGTCTAACTTACTCTAACTTACAAAGCGTCATAAACAATTCTTGTCAGGGGCATTTTGTCGGTGACTTTTCACCACTGGTGACACTGCATCAATACATCTAAGTTCCTAGAATTAATCCAAATGAACTTGGCACGCTTCTCGCAACAGTAATAAGTAACAAGGTTCACAGGAAGTGAACATTGGACGGACAATGCGGGGGCGCAAATCCAAGGATGGAGTTATCACCCCCAACATTATTTCTAGGATGGAAATAGCTGTAAAAAGCAAAGCAAATGGAAGAGCGTTAGACTAAGGAGGTCTTATGAAGTTTACTCAAGAAAATTGGAATAACTGGCTTTCTAAAATTGAAAACGCATGGTTTTACCTACGGAATCCTAGCTTATTTGTGATGTCATATGAGCGGGTTCAAGTTAGGTCAAATAACACCGAAGATTTATATGACTACGATTTAGAAGCTTAAAAGCTTGTTTAAAATACTAACTAATGACGGCCCTCACTGCGTAAGCTTGAGGGCTTTTTTATTTTTTAGGTAAGAGGTTTAGAACATGAGGAACTAAAGCTTTTGCCAATCTCTCGGAGCCATCTTCACTAAAATGTTCTTGGTCGTACAACCATGATTTCTCAAAGACTAATTCAGAGTGAGGGACGATGTTAAAAAGCTTTGATGAATATAATTTATTAACCTTAAACTCAGTATCCAGTATCAGCTTATAGTCTTCCAGCTTAATTTTCTTATTATCAATTAGATTTCCCCACCAAAGGGCCATATCAGCATCTGATTGGGCCTTGATTCCTTGGTGAAGTCGATCAAAAGAGAGGATTGGCATATCCTCTTGCTGAAAATAATCCTTTATGAGCTCGACTCCATTTTTATAATTTAACTCATATTCTTTTAAGTATTCTTCTTTCATAGAATAGGAGGGGAGCCTATGGCGTTGCTTTGCCTGGGTAAAGATGGCCTTTACATGATTAGGGTCCACAATGGCATTTCTAAATAATTTAAAACCGAACCTCTTTTTAACATAAGAAGCAAACTCCCATTTACGGCTTCTAAGAATTTGAACAATTGAATTGTTTCTTAAGCTAAGTTCTTTATTTTTAAAGTCTGGCACATAGAATTCGCCAAATCCTTCAGTGGGTTTATATTTAGGATTTATACTGGCCAAGGGGTAGAGGATAACAAGATCGAATCGATATTTTTTGTAGGCTTCGTAAACATCAATAAATCTCTGTGCTGAAATCGCGCCACTTTTTCCCGCGTTGAAGACCTTTACGGAAAGACCTTTTTTGGAGAGCTCTCGTTGGAGTCTAGCAGTCCATACTTCGGAGTTATCTAAAAGGGCTCCCTCTACTAAAGAGTTTCCAATCACTAATACTCGATATTCTTCATTTCCAAAAAGAGGACCCTTGAGACCATACTTATTAGTTGCTAAATAGTTATCCCCACTTATTCCTGGAATTAAGTCTTGATGCTCCCATTTTGCCTTCATACCACGAAGGTTCACATAGCGACCTTCTTTAATCGTACTATCGATATTAGTAAGTACAATCGGCAAAGACAAAAAACAAATTATAGCAAAAAGTATTTTCAATGATTCCTCAAAATTGAAAGTAAATAAATTCTGACCCCGAGTATCTACCTAATAATAAGATACTTGAGGCAATACAAATTAATAAAAATGCTTTCATATAATAATTAGTATTTAAAATATAATTCATGTCGTCAGTTTTATATTTTTTAAACTGTATAAATGTTAGAAGCGCATTCAAAAAGAGGATTTCTAATAGGCTTCGGATATTCTCTGAACTTAAACCAAAGTTAAAAAGAGCAGAGGTAGACTCTTGAATTTGAGCAAATGAATCTGCCCTAAAAAGGAGCCACCCATAACAAGTGAAGACGAACATGATACAAATACTAAGAAAAGTAGGTACTTTAAATTTAATCTTCTCAGTAAATAATCGATGGGAGACAAGAAGTAGACCTTGATAGGCACCCCAAAGGACAAAGTTCCATGCAGCCCCATGCCATAAACCGCCTAAAAGCATTGTTAGCATTAGGTTTCTATAAGTTTTAAGCTCGCCGCCTCTGTTTCCTCCAAGAGAAATATATAAGTAGTCCCTTAGCCAACTAGATAGGCTAATATGCCATCTTCTCCAAAACTCGCTAGGGTTTTTAGAGAAGTAGGGCATTCTAAAGTTCAACATAAGTTCGAAACCGAGCAACTTAGAGATTCCTCGCGCTATATCGGTATAGCCTGAAAAGTCACCATAGATCTGAAAGGTGAAGGCCAAGATACCCACTAGAGCATCACCCGTCGTTGCATTGGCTATTGAAGAGTTAAAATATCCATCACTAATTAAAGCGCATCTATCGGCGATAAAGATCTTTTTATAAAAGCCCCAAAGGATCAAATAGAGACCGGTCTTTATTTTCTGTTTGGTAATTTCATGCTTTCCTAAAATCTGTGGAATTAAGTTAACAGCTCTTTCTATGGGGCCGGCAACTAGCTGAGGAAAGAAGGATACGAAAAGCGCTAAATCTAAAAAGCCTTTTACTGGCTTTAATTTTCCGCGATAAATATCGATGGTATAGCTCATTGTCTGAAAGGTATAAAAAGAAATTCCAACAGGGAGAATGACATTGAGGCTACTCATATTTGATTGCAGTCCAAGGGATTCTAGAAGAACAACAATGCTTGAGGTGAAAAAATTGTAATATTTGAATACCCCTAATACCCCTAAATTAAAAAAGACACTTAATATAAGAATTTGCTTTCTTTTTTTCTGGTCATCGGACTTATAAATTTTGTGACCACAATAATAGTCTACAATTGTTGAGGCGAGTAGGAGAAAAAGAAACTTCCAATTCCAGCAGCCGTAGAAAAAATAGCTTCCTAAAAGTAGATACTTATTTCTATGCTTGATATTGATTATCAAGTAGAGCGCATAGAAAGCTATAAAAAATAATATAAAGTCTACGGAGTTAAAGAGCATGAGGTATCTAATTTTTCCTTTTTACTTTATTATTTTAACGTATATATGCTTTTTTAGGGAAAGAGTTATGATTATCCGACGAATGCATTCGGTTTTAGGATAGGGTTATGGCAGAATCAAAAGTAAATGTCCTTTATGTTTCACCTAATGGTTTCTTAGGTGGTGCGGAAGCTTTTGTTTTAGAAGTGAGTAGTGCCCATTCACAAGAATGACCTTTTAAGATCACCACATTATTTTTTAATCCTGGCGAATGTATTGAAAAATCTAAAAATAATGGCGTTGAGACCATATTACTTAAAGAGAGGTTTAGGCTATTAAATCCATTCTCGTTAGTAAAAGCGGTACTCGAATGTCGAAAGGTTTTGTTAGATAAAAATATTCATATTATTCATTCAACAATGCCCTATGCCCATATCGTCATGTCACTAAGCGCTCTTTTCCTACCGGTGAAGCATGTCTGGTTTCAACATGGACCTGTAGATGGAATTCTAGATAAAATTGGGAACTGGTTTCCAGTAGATTGCCTGATGTTTAATTCACGTTTCTTAGTGGAAGAACATCATAAACACCTTGGGCTCAAACCAAGATGGGGTGAAAAAATAATTCCCCTGGGTATTAAGCCAAAGAGCGTTGTAGAGCCAAAGATTGAAGATCTAGAGAGTTTAATTAAGAACTCCTCGTCTCCCATTGTCTTGGGGGCTGCGGGAAGAATCAACCGTTTTAAAGGTTATGATATTTTTATCAGTGCGATTGCAGAACTTAAAAAGTCACTACCTGAAGAGCTATGGGGGCGTTGCTTTTTTCCTATCGTTGGTGGGGCCAATAGCCAAGAAGATAAGAACTACGAAAAAGAGTTAAAGAATCAAATTAAAAATCTAGAGTTAGAAGATAAGATCAGACTTCTTGGTCACAAATCTAATATTAATGACTATTTGAATAAAATGGACTTTTTTATTCATTGCTCACCAGAGGAAGAGGCCATCTCTATTGTGGCGGCAGAGGCCATGCTTCAAGGAGCCTTAGTTATCGGAAGTGGGATAGGGGATATTGTTCACGACAATAAAACAGGATTCGACTGTGATACTTCAGGGACTAGTCCAGAGAGGATCTTATCCTCTACGCTTGAAGACAAAATCCTTGGGTACGGAAGTGATCCTGCTAAGTATAATGAAATTAAAGAAGCCGCTGATAAGCTTATTCGAGAGAAATACAGTAAAGAAAATATGCTTAAGGAAGTTGAGGCCGTCTATAAGGCCCTTACTTAACTTACATACTCTGGCCGACTAACACTTACTGACAATATGCGACAATTCTGACACCCCAAAATGTCCCTGGGTCAAAATACCTACTCTTTTTACCACTTAACTACCTGAAATCTAATAGGTCAAAACTGGCACAGTAATAGCAATTAGGTATGACAGTTGACCCTAGGATGGGGTCGTAAGTAGGACACTAACGCCACAGGAATTGGCAAACTTTAAATATGGAGATTTTATGGAACTGACAACACTAGAGCACTTTTCAAAACTTTTTAATGAGCTTAAGAATTCTCAAGTCATGAAAGATGAGCTTATAGATGCTGAACTTGAAAAGCTTGAAGGTGGCGACGAAGTCGATGTGGCCACGAATAATAGAGACCGAGACCTATTGATCAAACTAAAAGGTAGACAATCTTTTTTCTTAAGAAAAGTTGACCATGCTCTTGATCGTATTGATAAAGGAACATTTGGAGAATGCTTTGAATGTGGAGATAATATCTCTATGGATAGGCTATACGCCAGACCGACCGCCACTCATTGTATTACTTGTAAAGAAGATCAAGAAAGAGGTGAGAGTCATATGCTTTATGAGAAAAAATCTCATACTCTAGGTAAAGAAATTCTTAATGATGCCATTAAGTCTGTGCCAATGGAGAGTAATGAAATAAATGGTGAAAAGGTTCTTAAGTTTAATAGAGAAAAGATAAATTTAGGACTTCAAAATCAAATTAACTAATATAAAAAATGAGCCCCACTTCTTGTGGGGCTTTTCTATTTAAATGATTACATCAATTGGCATATTATTCATTATACATTTTAGCAGATCAGTCTGAGTTACAATCCCTTTTAATAGGTTTTTATCGTTAATTATTGGAATGGCGGATATATTCTCGGTAAGCATAATCCTAGCAAGAACCTTTATCTCAGCATCTTCTTTGGCCATGATAACCTCATTAGACATAACTTCTTGAAGGGGAGTTTTTAAAGAGTCTTGGCTCCAGCTATAGCTTAAGAGGTCTCTATCTGAAACTATCCCGATAACCAGCTCATTTTCAGATACCAAAAGATGCTTATTTTTAAATTTGTTTAGACTATGAACTGCTTCAAGAATAGTGGTCATCTTTTCAACTGTTCTGACCGGAGAGCTCATTATATCTCGAGCAAATATTCTACTTTGACGCTTTGGCGGCTTTTCTGGCTGTTTCTCATAGCTTTGCGTGATTAAGGAATGGGCTTTATGGGAGTGTTTCCCATGCTCATCGTTTTCTCTTTCGTCTTCATGGACTTGAACTTCGTTTAAAAGCCCTGATTTTGAAACAGGTTTTAAATTATCTTTTTTATAAGAATAATAAGATTCAATTTTTCCGCCAATTGAAACAACGAGACTCATACCAACCTCAAATAAAAGTTAAGAAACCTAAAGTAAACTGTATAGATGTTTTATGAATATCATTTGACCCAAGAATTTTTGAATCAATAAAAAGGTCTATAACCGGAAAGCCTATCCATTCACCAGGGATATTTAGGCCGGTGACAAGATAAAATGAGTTATCAGAGTGATCAGTAGCTACGATAAGCTGGTCATTGATCTTCCCTCTAATTTCTTCCTCAAAAAGAGTGTACATGAATCCAAACCCAAATGAAATGGGAGCAAAAACATAGCGAAGACCAAAGCCTAAGGTACTCCCCGATAGCTTATACCTAGCTGGTGCACCTGCAAAAGTTACGTCCATATCTCCATCTAGGAATAGGTTTCCAGAGAAATCAATTTGTATAGATTCAGCAAACCTAAACCCGCCTAGTATTCCAAAAGTACCAGCGCTATTCTTCTCACTAATTAGTTTGGGGTTTAAAAAGCATGTACCAAATTCGCCTCCCATATAAGCACTAGCATAGGTTTTTGAGGATAGAATTATCAATATAGAAACCAAAAAGACCTTCATACTTACCTCCGTATATAGGATACAACAGTTCGGAGTTATATATACTGATTCAATACAGTCTTTTTTAGTATGGTTTATGGCTCAGGTATTGTGGATTCTTTTAGCCATGTTACAATTTAGGTTCTATGTCAGAACTGAGACCAGAAAAAAACTATATCAAAAGCCTTGATGGACTCCGAGCAGTATCAATCCTTCTAGTCATCCTCTATCATTCAAATTTGTTTCTAGGCAGTCCTTTTCAAGGGGGCTTTATATATGAGCTTATCGATCTCGGGAATATTGGAGTAAGCTGTTTTTTTGTTTTATCTGGTTATCTGATCTCAGGAATCCTTTTAGACACAAGAGAGCATCCACACTACTTTAAAAACTTTTTTCTTAGAAGACTCCTTAGAATCTTTCCTCTTTACTACTTAATTCTCATTATTGCTTTTGTTGTTATTCCTCAGTTTGATCATCCCCGAATTGAAAAATGGTCGGGGACGGATCCCACTTGGTATTGGTTTTATTTGTCTAACTTCTATATTGCTTCAGTGGGGAAATTTAATCATGGCCTTGTCGATCTCTCCTGGTCGCTCTCTATAGAAGAACAATTTTATTTTATATGGCCCTGGGTTGTTCTTTGGATAAAACCTCAAAAACTAAAGTATGCTTGCCTATTTGGTATACTTATATCAATTGTGAGTCGAATATATTTTGGATTTAAGGGAAATTCTGAAATTCAGGTTTATGTTTTAACCTTTTGCCGCTTGGACGGACTTCTCTTAGGGGCCTTACTCGCTTTGGAGAAGAGAAATCTTGTTAACTTAAGCTCTTTTATAAATTGGCGTAATTTAATCTTATTTTTATGCCTCGTCATTACTTACTTATTTAAGTTTACGGGACTAAGATATTCTGTTTTTAGCATGGCGATCAGCTATTTCTTTGTGGCTCTTTTCTTTACTTCTTTTTTATCTCTTGTTTTAGAAAAGGACTATCGAATATTCTCAAAACCAGCTTTGGTATCAATAGGGAAATATAGCTATGGGATCTATTTGATTCATTTTCCTGTACAGGCTGCATTTCGAGAGTTTTTCTTTAAGAAACTAGTGTTGGGAGCGAGCTTTTGGAGTCATCTACTCTACCAACTAGTTTTTGTGTTAGCGGTTACCATAGTTAGTTATGGGCTCGCTTTTATAATTTTTAATTTATATGAGAAACAATTTTTGAAACTAAAAAGACATTTTAGTTATTAGAAACTCCTTTGCCTTAGCAAAGGAGCTTAATTCATTATTCGTTGTCGTCATCCGGTTCTTTTTTATTTATTTCTTTTTCGTTATCGTCGTCCGGTTCTTTTTTTGATGGGTTGATAACTTGATCAACAAGTTTCTTGAATTTCTCTTGTTCTGCCGCTTGCCCTCTTGTACAGCTTGAGCAGTCTTTAAGTTGCATTTTGTTAAAGGCCTTATTTATTCTTTTATCTAGGCTTACTTCTGCTCCAATCTCGATAAGGAAATCTCTTGTGCTAATGGCCTCATCAACAAAATCATTTATCTTAGCTTGTCTTGATTCAACCAGTGTGTGAAATTTAGAGTCCCACTTAAAGTAGATATGCTTAGCTTTTATATAAAGACCGGCAGCTCCAAACCAACCAAACTTAGGCTTTCTTCTAACGTCTGAAACCTTAACCAAAGTCATGGTCATAAGCATATTGTATCTGTACCTAAGCATATTGATAGCTTCATCATGCCAAAAGAGTAGGGCGTTCTGATAAGGCTCTAGGTCTTCTCTTTTTAATTCACCACTATTGATCTTCACTTGTAATCTAAGTGACTCCTTAACGATGCTAAGCATAGTGTGTTCTTTAATTTCAGGATGCTCTTCTACAAGAGTTTTTTGATGATGATGAATTTCGTGCATTGTAACGGCCAGAACCATTAGGTTTTGTGCAAAGTCATCTTCATTTGTAGGTGAGATATCTGATGGGTCTCTGGCCTCATCCATAAATCTTTGTAATGCTCTAAAATACTCATCTACAGCAGTAACCAAAAGTTCTTTTCTAAACTTAACTGTATCTTCTTTAGTATTTCCGTTGTTCCATAAATGGTATTCAAAACCTTGGTGGTAGGCAGCTGCTTCAGTCAATTTGTCTTCAAAGACTTTGGCTTTGGCCATTTGCTCAAAGGCCCTATCTCTAGATTCCTGAGCTTCTTTGGTTCTAATTTGGTGATACATATTATCCGTATTACCGGCCATTTGAGTCATAGTTGAATTTGTCTGATCCATTCCTTGCTTCATCTGCTCTGTGGTTTCACTCATTTTAAGAGTTGAATCCATCACTCGATCTGTTTTACAAGAAGATGTGAATAGAAGAATTAGAATGGTTAAAACACCTGAGCTTTTCATTGATATACCTCAAAATAGTTACTTTGCGCGACTCGTTAAGCTATCAATAAATCTGCTTGGATGTTAGGGATTTGAAAAAACTATAGGCTCCAAGAGGACTTGGAACCCATTGAAATAATTAATTTATGCCAAAGCTAAGCGCGGGAAGCTCTGATTGGGCATCCCTTCTCGTATAAGTCTTAGTGGCCCTATTCATTGGATAGAGAATAAGAAGCTTTTCAGCGCCTTCACCTTTAGTCAGTTCAACTTTCGTAGAACTTCCAGGTTTAATACTAATTGTTTCAGGCATATCCAGAAAACTCATGGCATTAGTTGTGGGGTTGATCTTCTTCCATTTCTTCATCTCGCCTAAATAATCATCAGCTTCAATGGCGGCTGAATCCTCATTAAGGATGGCGAGTTTTATTGAAAGTTCACCTTTAGGAGTTTTACTTAACTCAGAAAGAGGGGCTTCAATTACTGAAATCGTTGAATGCTCATAGGCCTTCATAGATGAGCCAAAGAGAATCGCTTCAAGGTAAGACTCCTCTGGTAGATTTTCATCCATTCCTAGGGCCCTTGCATATTCCACTTCAAAAGTATTTCTCATCTCTCTTACTTTCCCAGCATCTAGAAGTATTGAATTAAATCCAAGACCTCTTAAACCCGGAAGATTTTGATTCATAAGTCCTGCCAGCTCTTGATCAGGAGTTCCATCATTATTACCGTCGATTAAAACTGTTACTTCGCAGCCTTGCCAAGTAGAGATGGCATTGAATAATTTAACGCCCACTTGAAAGATCTTTTGCCCCTCTCTCTCAATAACTCTATAACCTGCCGATTGAAGGTCACAGGCCCTGCTTCGAGTTGAATTAACATCACCAGTTTTTATTTTTCTTTCATCTTTTCCAAGAAGATTAAATAGAAGAGCATCACCTTGATTTTTTCCCATGTTCTGAAGGGTAACATCTACGGCTGCACCTGCCATATCATCTTCATCGGTAGCTAAAATCTTAACCGACTCTGTTTTAATTTTTGAGACACGATTGATTACCGCCAAAAGAGGTATTCTTGCTAGCTCATTTGTTTCAGAGCTAAAAATGATTCTTCCATCCATTTCCTGTGAAACGAGATCACTTTTTGGTTTTGTTATTTTGATAGAAAGAGTAATTTCTTTTTCCTCTCCTGGATTAAGAATAATCTTTTCAGTACTTGTGATTTGAAGAGTTTTACTGATGTCAAAGCTAGGTCTGAGCACAAGTTCCTTATCACTTATATTTTTAAGACTAATTTTCTTTCTAATAACCTTACTAGTACTTAAAGAGACTTCACCTAAGGAAAGCGTTGATGGTGTTGTGATCACTTTCGCTTCAACTGCTTTTTCTACCTGAACACGACCAGATCCTTGCAATGCTACGGGATAGATTTTCTTTTTTTCGTCTGTCATTGTTTTAGAGGTATTGATGACTAAGGCCTTTAACTCAAGGGGACTTAGCTTTGGAAACTTCTGAACCATTAAGGCCATGACTCCGGCCATATGAGGAGTCGCCATAGAAGTTCCGCTCATTTCAACACCGGCAGCTCCTTCGCCCATGGCGGCAGAAATAATATCATAGCCTGGGGCAGCTATTTCAGGCTTTAAATGACTATCGTTCATTCTTGGGCCTCGTGAAGAAAAGCTAGTGAGCGTATCAATAATTTCTGGCGTCTCAATTTTATCATCCACAAGAAAGTCGAGGACTACATCGCCTTTTTCCATCTGCTCTTTTAATACCGAAGCAAGAGATTTTGTGATCATAATCGCGGGGAGTTTAATGATACCTTCTCCGCCCATCTGAAAAGCATCTCCGTCAGCATTGTTAGCGACAACTACGCCGATAGCTCCAGCATCGAAGGCCCTTTTTAATTTTTCAACAAAAGAGACTTCACCTCTATCAACAAGAGCAATATTGCCTTTTAATTTTTCTTTTAATTCGTCCGAGAGGTCTGTTGCTGCCGTACCTGCAAAAACAAGTTTTCCAACAATATCCCCAGCTTCTTGGACTGGTGTTGAGATCTCTCCTTCCACTAAGGGAGCCACAAGTTTTTCATGATCTATTGATTTGAAGGTAACGGCATCAAACTTATAGTTCTTTTCCATGTTATCAATTGAGGCCGCAACAGAGATGGCCTCATCCGTGGTGCTCGGTGAGCCGACGATATAAGAATTATGTCCTGCATTGCCTGCCGCAATCACAGAGGTGATTCCGCCCTTTGCTAGATTTTTGATAGCTTCTTTATAAAGAGAGTGCTCTTTTCCAAAGTCTCCTCCAAGAGAGAGGTTAATCACATCTAACTGGTCTTCCGGATTCAAGTCACCATTGGGATCGATTGAATACTCAAGGCCTGCTATAATAACACCGTCCCCAGTAGAACCATTCGCCCCAAATACTTTAATGGCATGGAGAACAGCATCCGGCGCGACACCTGAGTAGGTATTTACTCCGTCTCCAATTCCAGCAATAGAGCCGGCAACATGAGTTCCATGGCCGCCTTCATCAACTGGGTTGTTATCTGGCTTTGGTATTCTTTGCTCAAAACTAGGAGAGCTGGCATTATATTTTTCTCCCACGAGATCAATTCCGCCAACAACTTTTTTGTTAGGGAAGTGCTCAGTATCTAAAGCACCATCCATATTTTCCCAAACAGTAGGGTCTCCAGTTCCTCCTAGCATCTTGTGTGTAAAGTCGATTCCTGAATCGAGAACTCCAACCTTTATTCCTTTTCCCGTAATCCCAAGAGCGTGTGCCTTATCTGCGCCAATAAAGCTGACAGAATTAATTGTTTGAAAATCAGCCTTTAAATTATTCTTGAATAGTGTTTTAGACTTAAAAGTTTTAGCTCTTTTAAACTGAGCTTCATTTTCCATATAAGAAACACCGTTTAATCCGATAATCTTATCTTTGAACTCAATTGGAGAAACTACTGCTATAGCATTGAGAACAAATCTATAACGGTGAATCACTGTAATCTCTTTAGATAACTGGGATAACTTTCCTATCAATTCAGCCTGTTCTCTTTGAATAATTTCTTTGGCCTGATCAGTAATGATTGTTTTCCCATTTTCTCGTACGGCATTTTCGAGAAGAGCAGGACCTTTAAGTCTGATTAAAGCGATGAACTGGTCTTTATTCTGAGGACGATTTGAGATGATCTTGTCATCGGTCCCTTCACTTGAAAAAGTATTTAAACTGCTTAACAAACTTAATAAAATTAAGATTTGCTTCATGAATCCCCCCCGGAATTTCGATAGCTAACTAAATGGCCTTTTTGATTGCCAAGAAGGGCGCAGTTTCCCCAAAAATATACAGATTGGAAAATAAAAAACCGCTATAAAGGTGATAAGTACTTGTTATGGAAGATAAGTGTAAGAAATTAGGGCAGACCGACATTTTAAAAGTGTCGGCCTGACCCTATTTTTAAAGTGCTAAATTTGTAAGTTCTTGAATTAGGTCCGTAGAGCGTTTTACGAAATGATCTTTATCTTCGTTCTTTAGTCCTTCGCTTGAGATTGTCGCTAGGTCCTCAACATGATGACAAATTTTGTCCACAAGCTCTGTGTTATTACCCTTTTCATGAATCTTTAATGCATTTTGAATTAGAGCATTGCTCGGATTGATCACAAGAGTCTTCTTCGTAGGAAACATGGCATTTTGCCCCATACTCTGGGCCATCTTGGCAAAACGCTTCATTTGCTCATCAGTTTTAAAATAGGCCGGAGAAGTTGAGTTTTTAATCTTTTGAATTTCGACCTCTGTACCGCTTAGAGCGGCTTCTTCGCCTTCCTTAGTTTCACCAACAAGAATCTTAGTGAACAGATCCTTGATTTTAATATCCTCTTCAGTTGTATTTTCAACATCTAAGACATTGTGAATTTCAGAATCAACTGAAGCAAACTTATATTCGTTGTCTCCAATTTTCTTTGTCTCCACATGTTGCATGAAATGCGGGTCAATATGATCTTCAGTCTCAATTGACTGAACGCCTTCTTCTTTAAGGGTATTTCGAAGAGAATAGTCAGATTTTCCGGCTTCAAAATAAAGAACTTTGTCCGCAAGTTTTTCTTTCTTATCAGCAGGGATTTGCTCCTTGTATTCGGGGAGAGTGACGTAGTTATTATCCGCGTTTTTGAAGATAACCATATCTCTCATGGTCTCATCAAACTTTGTGTCACTTACGCAGCCATATTTAATAAAGATTCCGATATCTTCCCAGATTGCCTCATATTTTTCACGGTCGGTTCTATAGAGCTTTTTAAGAGACTCACCAACTTTCTTTATAACGTAGTTAGAGATTCTTCTAATATTAGGGTCACCTTGAAGAGCTGAGCGACTAACGTTTAGAGGAATATCTGTGGAGTCAATTGAACCTTTTAATAGGCTTAAGAAGTCAGGGATAACATTCTTTACATTATCCGAAACAAAAACCTGCTTTGAGTAAAGACGGATATTGTTTTCTTTAAAAGGCTGATTTTTATTTAATTTTGGAAAGAATAGGATCCCTTCTAAAATAAAAGGATGATCTACTTTTAGGTGAATCCAAAATAATGGTTCAGGGTCCATTGGGAACATTGAACGATAAAAATTCTTATAGTCTTCATCTTTTAATTCTTTTGGGTCTTTCTTCCAAAGAGGCTCAGTATTATTAATAATACTTGGAGTGGCCGCTACCGCTGGAGCATCCTCATCAACAGTTCCATCTTCCTTGGTTGGCTTAGTAGGCTCCTTTTCTTCGTCAAGTACGCCAATAGGGTAGGGCATAAAGTCACAAAAGTTTCTAAGAGTGCTTGAGATTTTAAATTCATCTAAAAACTCTTCACCATCTTAATTTACATGAAGAGTAATCTTTGTTCCGATTTCTTTTTTATCAGAATTAGAGAAAGTGTAGTCTGTATCACCTTCACAGGTCCATTTTGTAGGAGTAGCCCCTTCTTCCATAGAAAGAGATTCTACTTCAACTTTATCAGCAACCATAAAGGCAGAATAAAAACCTAGTCCAAACTTACCGATGATATCGGTGTTTTTTTCTGGGCCACCTGCATCTTCCATTTTCTTTACAAATTCTTCAGCTCCAGAAAAGGCAAGCTGAGCGATGTATTTCTCAACTTCAGCCTCACTCATTCCAAGACCGTTATCTTCAATTGTAATGGTTTTATTTGTTTTATTAACGAGAACTTCGATATTACCCTCGGGAAGTTCGGTATTTCTTGTTCTAGCGAGAGTTGCTCTTTTGGTAATAGCATCAGTTGCGTTTGAAACGAGTTCCCTTAAAAAGATATCATGCTCCGAATATAACCACTTTTTGATAATGGGAAAGATATCCCCAGTTTCTACCGTTATCGTTCCTTTTCTTTCGCTCATTTCTACTCCCTATGCGTTCTTATTAACGCGACACACCTCAGAAGGCTGCACGTGGATTTTTTAATACTTACTTAATATGGGGGCTGAAAGTTTTACGTCAAGGTTACTAGTGCTTAACTTTCTAAATTTTGTAGGATACTAAAGTATTGAAATTCGGGATAAAGACATGTTGCAAAACAATAATAAACCAGAAAAAATTATCATCGTCTCTACTGGTGGAACCATAGAGAAGACCTATGATGAATTTGAGGGTTCACTTAACAATAGAGAAAGTGAAGTAAAAAAAAGAATCATCGCGAAACTTAGGCTTCCTTATACGGAGCTAGAAGTTTTTTCTATAATTGCTAAGGACTCCTTACATTTTACTGAGTATGACCGAACAATCTTAGTTAAGACAATTCAATCTCAACTGCAAAAAAACCATCCTATTGTGGTTCTTCATGGAACTGATACCATGGCCAGAAGTGCTGAAAGAGTATTTAAAGATATTCCGGATCCAGGTCAGGCAATCGTGTTTACCGGAGCCATGGTTCCAATGGGGTTTGAAGATAGCGATGCTAGGCAAAATGTGACGGAAGCATTGCTAGCGTCTAGACTACTGTCAGCGGGGATTTATATCTCTTTTCATAATAAAGTTTTTAAAGTGCCAGGGGTAAGAAAGAACCCGACCATTAGGACTTTTGAATACCAGGAATAATATGATTGAAATCATTGGAAAATCTCTTGAGACTTTATTTTCCTATCCAAAACGTTTTGCCATTTTTTTCATTCTTCAATGTATTATTCAATTTTTCTCACCTTATTTAGAAGTTCTTGGGATTAAAGCAGGAAGTGCAGCTTATGTTTCTGTGGATATTTTAGTTGCCCTACTCACCGTTTGGAACTTCACTTTTCTTTTACATATTCTTATTGATTTAAGAAGGGAAGAGGAAAAGGGAACCTTAGAAATCTTAAAAGAGGCCACTTATGATGCGCCAACATTTTTTCTGTATAGCTTACTTTATGGGCTAACGATTATGGCAGGGGCGATTGCACTTATAATTCCTGGCATCTATTTTTGCGTCTTTCATTATTTTGCACCCTTTGCTTCTATAATTGACCCTGAAGTTAATGAAGGAGAGGACTCCTATCTTTCTTATTCAAGAAAGCTGGTTGGGCCAAAATGGCTTACAGTAACTGGTTTTTTTATTCTCCTCTTAATTCTTAATGGTCTTGTTCCTGCCATCACAATGTCTCCCTTTGTGAAAGATATACGGCTGACATTAGAATTTGCCCTGATACCGGTAGAAACCTTGTTTGTGCTGATTGGGGATCTTATTGCGATAGAAACCTATTTCTTTTTAAAGGCTTACAAAGACTTAGGTGACGATTCTTCCTTGTAAGTTTTACAGCAATGTTTACAGATTAACTTCTAACTGTGATTTAAGTCCTTAAATTAATTAATCTAGGGATAAAAATGAAAGTTTTGACCAAGTTACTCACCATGGCCGTGGGTCTGACAATTTTAAACACCTTCTTTGTTCAAAGAGCCTTTTCAGCTCCAGTTGAGTTTAAAGGGGATGAAGCCAATAAAGTTATTGGTGTTAGACTGTCTGATTTTAGAAAATATGCTGAGACAGAGATTCCGCGTTTAAAGGAACTTGTCTATACAATGAAAATGCAGCCTCAGAACTTCTTTAAGAATCAAGTTCTAGAATTACATGGAATTTTCTTTAGAGAACTCCCCGAGGTAAGCGGCGATACAGTTACTTTATATGTTGATGCTGTGATTGCCCATAATGAATATTTTAAAAGCCGTGAATCTCTTGGTTGGCCAGGTAATGTTCATTTATCTGAAGTTGAAGATAAAGAAAAGTCACTTCGATTTAGAGATGTTGCGATAGAAAGACTTGTGGTTACTTATAACAAGACGGGAACACTATTACCTCAAATTAAACTAGTTCAGGAAATCGACTTAAAAGACACTGAGTTTGAGGTTAACGTAGCACTTTTAGATCGCCGAGTTCTTATGACTGATAAGAGGAGTGATCTTCGATTTATCTTTCCTACAGGTGTTGGTTCAATTGATAATCATACAGAGTTTAATGACGTACGCCTTTTGACTCCATTATATAAAGATTCTTTTTTAGATAAGAAAAGGGCGATCTACGCTAGAGAAAAACCGTCTTACTTTGAAGGTAAGCCTTTTATCAGAGTAACGACTAAAAAAGATCCTAGTAAGGGACATACGGCCATCGGTTTTCATATTGATCAAAACAACGGAAGCCTAGTGAGAGGTTTTGTTTCTCACGGTTGTTTAAGACTTAGAGCTAGCGACCTCTATCTTATGTACGATATTGTTCGTTTTGGTACTCCGCAAAGAATCAGCGTTAATACCCGTTATAGAATAGAGTCTGACCAAGCAGAGCATCCTTATCCGAAGAAAAATTCGAGCTATAGCCGTTTAAAGAAGTACAAAAAACTTAAAAATGGTGTTTATTACCGTCGCTGTAAATTCTGTAGAGCAAAGCTACAAAAAATGGAGTGGGGAAGCTCTCCAAAGCTTTCAGTTCTAGTTGAGCAAATGCTTGATACTGATGATAATGGGCAAAGACCTGACGGTTTCTATCTTTGGAGAACTGACTCCGAAGGAAATAGGAGAGATATGCAGGGGCGAAAAGTTGATAAGTACGGCTTTCCCATCGACGAAAAAGGAAGACGAATTCAGGAAGAAGATCCTGAAATTGACGAAGCTAACTAGTCAAAATCATTTAAAGTATTTCCTATAAAAAATCTTCATGGTGAGGGCCAAATTGTTTGGTCCTTGCTAGATTCTGGGCCTAACTGTCTGGAGAAATTATGAAGAAGCTTATTCTTGTTTGCGCTATTGTCTTGCTTTCAAATTCGGTCATGGCCAAGTCTAAAAAGAAATCTGTTTTTGTTAAAGAAGCTAAGAAACAAGAAATCTTTGATAGCTTTGTTTATCCAGCAAAAGTTGAGCCTATTGTAAATGCAATGGTCTTAAGTGAGTCTCAAGGTATTGTAGAAAAAATCAGCACTCCACTTGGAGCTAAAGTAAAATCCAAGCAATCCCTTGTTAAGGTTAGACATACTGATCCTGTTTTTAAGTATCGCCCGGTAACTTTGAAAGCTCCTGTCACTGGTGTTGTATCAAAAGTATTTGTGAGTGAAGGAAGTCTTGTTTCAAAAGGGCAGAAGATACTTCAAGTAACTGATCCTAATAAAGTTAAAATTAAAATTGAAGTGGCCGCCAAAGACTTAAAGTTTATAAAAACAGGCCTTGTTGGAAGCTTTACGGCAAGAGGTCTTCAAAAATCAGTTAAGCTTAAAGTTCTAGGTGTTAGTCCTTTTGTTGATCCTGCCACGGGAACCGCCACCGCTGAGTTAGAAATTGAGAATAAGAAAAACTCTTTGACTCCTGGAATCCTAGGGAAAGTGATTTTTAAATCGAATATACATAATGGTTTCGTCTTTATGGAAAATGCGATTTATTACCAAGGAAAGAAAACTTATGTTCGTCTTACTGAAAAAGAAGGCGAGATCTATAAGATTAAAAAAGTTGAAGTTAATTTAGGTGCAAAAAGAAGAGGACAAGTAGAGATTGTTAGTGGTCTTAAAGATGGAATGATGGTTATTGAAAGGGCCAGCGGCTTTCTTCCTGACGGCGCTGAAGTGACGATTGGTAATTTACCTAAGAAGAAAGAAGATAAGGCTAAGCTATAATGAAAGGTCTTTATTCATCTCCTTTTCGAGTCTATTTATGTTTATTTGCCTTGGCCATCACGGGGATTTGGGCCGGTACTCAACTTCCCATATCGCTTTACCCAAATAGTTCAAAACCTACCATCTGGGCCAGTGTCTCATATGGAAGTATGAGTTCTGAAGAGTTTCTTCAAAAATATGGGACTCGAATCGAAGGCGCTATAGAAGGTATTTCAACGGGATCATTAGAAGTAGAAGACCTTGTTTCAAATTATGGAACTTCAAGTGTTAATTACAATGTAGATTTTGGTTGGGGCGCAGATCCTAAAGAAGCTCTAAGAGAAGTTCAAAATCTTTTGAACGCCCAAAGTGGTTCATGGCCAAGAGAGGCGAGAGATAGTTTAAGAGTAAACTTCTGGTCAAAGAGTTCTGGTTTTATCGCCATAAGCTTTTTCTCTGAAGAGAGAAGTCTAGATGAATTATACGACTTATTAGAACCGCTCTTGGTTCCCAAATTAGCTAAAGTCGGCGATGCGGAAGGTGCCAGTCTTTGGAATCCAAATCGTAAAGAAGTTCGAATTGAATTGAACCCCGAGGCCATGGCCCAGCTTGGTTTATTCCCAAGAAATATTGAAGAAGTCCTTAAGAGTGGTATGGCCGGTTATTTTGGTGGCTCTGTGGTTGTGGGAACTGGCAAATTAACTATTCAGATGCCAAGAGAATTAGAAGATATTAAGACTCTTGAGAATCTTCTCATACCAACTCAAAGCGGAACTATTGTTCATCTTTCTGATATCGCTAGAATCGATCTTGGTCCTTCAAGCGGACATAATCGAATCTTTAAAACTAACGGCGCAGATTCCTTAATTCTTTTTGCAAATCCAAGAACTGGGGGCAATGTAAAAAGAATGGCCGAAGAGATTTTGGCCATTATTGAAGAGGTTAAGCCACAACTTCCAAGTGATGTTCAGTTTAGAAATTTAGTTGATCCAAGTGAATTCATTCGTCAGTCAGTTAGTAATGTTATTAAAGAAGTTTTTTTGGCCGCTGGACTAGCTGTCCTTGTCCTTTTCTTATTTATTGGTTCTTTTAAAAATACGATAACTGCAGCAATTGAAATTCCACTCAGTATGGTTCTTGCTTTTATCATGATGAAGATAACAGGGATGAACCTCAATCTTATCTCGCTCGGTGGTTTGGCCTTATCCGCGGGGATGAATGTTGATGCCTCCGTCGTTGTTATGGAGAATATCTTTAGACATTTTGAAAAAGTTAAAGGACCTCTAAATTATAATCAAAGACTGCAGGTTATCATTAGAGCGGTAAAAGAAGTTATGGGACCAGTTGTTGCTTCAACAATTGCGTCTCTTGTTGTTTTTGCACCTCTAGCTTTTACTAGCGACTTGACCAATGCAATTCTTGGCGATTTAGCAAAGGCAGTTGTTTTCTCTCATGGGTTTAGTGCCTTCGTCGCTCTTATCCTAGTACCGACGATTAGACTTCATCTTATGAAAGGAGAAAAAGGAGTTACACCTCCAAAGTCTCCAATCAATGGTAGTTTACTTAAATTAGAAAGTGGCTACGCCACTGCACTAAGAGCCTTTATTAAGAGTAAACTTGTTAAGTGGATTGTCGTCGCTACTGTATCAGGAGCTTTCTTAGGGCTGCTTTTTGTGGTTATGCCTAAGCTTAAAAAAGAAATTATTGGAACTCCAGATACGGATTGGATGATTCTAAGTATTAATACCTCTGGGAATACGAATATTCGTCAGATGGAAACGACAACATCAGTTGAAGAGGCCCGTCTCTTAGAAAAATTCGGATCAGATATTAATTATACTTTTGTTCAAATTCGCGGTGCTAATAATGCCACTGTAATGGCGAGGCTTAAGAATAAGGGGGATATGAATAAAGTTTGGAAGTCGATGGAAGGGGAATTTCAGAATACTCCTACTCAGTATTATTGGGTTGGACCTTGGAATCCCGCTGAGCTTCCGCTTCCTGATCCTCCTCATATGAGGCTGCTTGTCAGGGGCGGCAGCACTGAAGATCGACGATTGATGGCAAAAGATATTCTAGATGACTTGCAAGAAAAGCAAATCTTTTCTCGTCAATGGTCTGAGCCGGGTGTTAGTCGAGGCGAGAATATTGAAGTCAATGCTAGAAAAGAGCTTTGGCCTCTTCTCTATCAGCAAGGAGCGAGATTTTCTCCCTACGATGTTTCTGATTTGGCTCGAGTCGCTACTGAGGGAAAAAGCCTCGGTGATATCAATATAAATGGTGACACCTTCCCGGTAAGGCTTAATTTTCCTGAAGGAACAGTTAGTTCTATGGAAGACTTAATGGCCTTACCCATTCGAGTCGGTGATAAGATTTTACCTTTTAAAGCCTTGAATGATGTGAGCTTGGTTCAATCCAAACCTAGAATCTATAGAGAAAATGGTAGAGATATCGTTGTCATCATGGCCAAAGAGAAAAAAGGTGAAGAGCATAAAAAAGATGAATCGCTAGCAGCAGCTAAGAAGTTGATTGCGGACTATGATAAAAAAGACACTTCCTATCTTGGCTTAACAACTAAGCCTCAGGCCTACTTCGAAGATGCAGATAAGGAACTGAATGGGGCCCTAAAGCAACTAACTCTTGCCGTGCTCATGTCAATTCTTTTGATCTTTTTAACTTTATTACTTCAGTTTGGATCTTTTATTCATACGATGATTGTCTTAGTGGCCGTTCCATTAGGGATAATGGGGGTTCTCGGATCTCTATTTGCTTTTAGTAGTACTTTGTCTTTGAACTCTGCTCTTGGAATTATTTTATTAAATGGAATCGCCGTAGCAAATTCAATTTTATTAGTGGATTTTATTAAGAAATTAGTTGCTGAAGGTATGGTTCCTATTGAAGCTGCTATTCTTGCAGGTAAAAAGAGATTAAGACCAATATTGATTACTTCACTAACCACAATTCTTGGGATGCTCCCCATCGCATTGGGTTCAGGTGAAGGAGGAAAAATTCTTCAACCACTAGGTATAGCGGTTTCAGGAGGCCTTTGGATTTCGACATTGCTAACACTCTTTTTAGTACCGATGTTTGAAGTTCAATACCTAGATTGGAAAAGAAAAAAGGATTTTAAATTAGCAAAACCAAATTATCATAGCGATGAGATACAAAAGACACCTCAAATTAAACAAGATGACGTGTTGGAGAGCTCTCTGTGATTTATTTTATTGTTTTTATTTTCTCAACATCTTTAATGGCCAGTCCACTAAGCTTTGATCAGGCCCTAGAGGAAATTGTGAAACGAGATACGAGTGTTCCTCAAGAGCAGGCGCTACTAAATGCTAGTAAATCTAATGCGAGATCTAAAGTACTAAGTTTTCTTCCTGACTTAACGGCGGGATACTCAAAACAAAAAACTTATGAAATTCAAAGTGAAACTGAAAGATTAAACTTAACAGCGTCAGTAAATCTTTTTCGATTTGGTGCTGATTACGCTGCTTACGATGCAGCTAATAAGCAGTTAGACTCACAAAGAAGCCGTTTAAATCAAGTTAAGCTAGAGGCTGAGATTTTAGGAGTAAAGGTTTTAGTTAATAATATCCTTAGGGTTAAACAAGTAGAGATCCTAGAAAAAATTGTTAAAGCAAAAAACTCATCTCTTCGAACGGCGCGGGCAAGATTTAGACGGGGACTAACTCCTTCTGCAGAAGTTGATAAGGCCAAGGTTGAACTAAATAATGCAAAGGCCAGGCTTAATAACTCACTACTTCAGCTAGATACGGCGAAAGGAAATTTAGTTGCACTGTTAGGACACGATAGTGTTGAACTAAAGTGGCCTTGGCTTAAACTCCTTAAAGGGAAAAACCATAGTCACCTCAAGGGAAATTTTAATATTGAGGAAAGACCAGACTTTCAAAAAGCTAATTTTGACCTAGCCTTTAGAGAGGCCAATGCTAAGTCAGCTGTGAGATCATTTTTTCCCACAGTAGACTTCTCATACACCTGGAGTGAAACCGATTTGCAGTCTATTCATTTAAATGAAAGAACTTCGCTACTCAGTGTGACTATTCCTATCTTTGAAGGTTGGAAGGACGTTTCTAATTATGAAACTCAAAAGGCCTTAAGTGAACAGGCCCGCTACAGACTTGTTAGAATTAAACGGGACGCCAAAAGTGAATGGAAAACAAAAGAAATTAATTTTGATATTTCTGTTCAGACGGCCAAAGACCGAGATACTAACCTAGGACTTTCAAGAAAAGTATATCGTTCTACGGAAAAAAGATTTAACAAAGGACGAGTTACCGTAAATGAGTTAACTCAAGATCAAAATCGTCTTTTGGAGTCTGAAAACCTCGCGGCCCAAGGCTGGGGCCAGGCCCATTTATCATTGGTGGAACTATGTCATGCCCGCGGAAAAGACATTGTGCGTTGCCTGAAAACCCAATAATTTCAGTAATATAACTTTTACAACAGATCTTTATGACCTCGACATATTTAAACCAATTTGGTGTATTTCATCTTCAATCTTTTATGCTTAAAGGAATTCATTAATGAGAAATTTTACTCTTTTATTTGCCGCCATTTTTTCGACAATTAATCTTAGTTTCGCCCATACTTTGGCCGAAGGTAAAAAAATGATTAAGCTGAAAGCTGTAGATACAGGTTCAATCATAATAAAGTATTCAGATCTCAATGATAAAAATGTTAGATCATTTTGGAATTTTAAATCTGTTCAAAATTTTGAAACAAAAACATTATTTAAAAACTTTATTGGAAATGAGAAAAACCTTTCGCCGGCTGCTGATGCCCTAAGAGGTTTTCAGGAATTAAGATTTGATAAGCCGCTAACAAAAAAAGAGGCGATCAAACTTCTAGAGGATTTATATTCTCAAGAAAATATTGAGTATGCTGTTTTTAACCCGAAAGTTGAAGAAGCGGGCTTTTTTGAAGGTAGTATTTCAAAAAATAATGTAGAGCCTTCTGAAACTCCTGATTTTGAATCAAAACAATATCATTTAAATGCGGCTCCTGAAGGAGTCGATGCTAGATTTTCATGGGAAATTCCAGGAGGAACTGGCAAAGGTGTTAAGATCATCGACATGGAAACTGGTGTAAATGCTGAGCATGAAGATTTGGAAAAATTCTTTTTTGTTAGTGAATTACCTAGGGGAAAAGTAGATCATGGAACAGCCGTTGCTGGTGAAATGGTAGCAAAAAGAGATGGTAAAGGTGTTACCGGAATTTCTTATGAGGCTGATTACGGTTTTTATTCAAGACTGGTCGATAACGAAAATACATGGGGAAGAAACGGATGTAAGCCAGGTGATGACGAGTGTACGGAGCAAGAAGAAGATCCCTATCATAAAGGCGTAGCTGCGAACCTTGCTAAAGTGATTGAAAAATTAGAGGCCGGAGACCTTATTGTTTTAGAAATGCATTCACCAGGTCCACGAGGTCAATATATTCCTAATGAATATTGGAATCCAGTTTATAGAATATTAAAATATGCCACTTCAGAAAAAGGAATTCATTGTGTTGCCGCCGCTGGTAACGGGTATGAAGACTTAGATCACGAAGATTATAACAAGGCCTTTGATCCAGAGTTTAGAGATAGTGGTTGTGTCCTTGTTGGGGCAGCACTTTCAAGTGGTGAAGATCGTCACAAGAAAGCTGGTTTTTCAAATTACGGAAAAAGGGTTGATGCTTTTGGCTATGGCCGTGGAGTTGTGACAACTGGCTATGGAGACCTTCACAGAGGCTCAGATGCTAACTATACAGCGACTTTTTCAGGAACAAGTTCGGCAACACCAATCGTTGGAGGGGCCATGGCAGCTCTTCTTGGTATTGGTAAAGAAAGAGGAATCACTTTAACTCCTAAGGAACTGAGAGACGCACTAAGAAAGACAGGTACTCCTCAAAAAGAGCCTAATGATCAAAGAATCGGTAACTTACCTGATATAAAGGCCGCTTTTACTCTACTATATGAAAAATAAATCACAATTAGTGATTTGGGGTGGTTGATTCTACTGCCCCTACGTAAATTCAATAACTTATTCTCTCTGTGTCAATTTCTAGACATGAGGACTAAATAAAACAATTCGATAGGCTATTTTTTCCCTCTAAAAAGCTAGTAAATTCATATACTTAACTGTGCCATGAATAGGACACATCTATTGCCTATAGAGGGGGACGTAACTGCCTGTGATCATATTGCCTAGCGTTAAAGTTATACAATAGTAACTAAGCGAAATTATAGAATTCATCGATGAGAAGTTTATAGGCGCTATTAAGATATGATTTTAAAACTGAAACAACACATTCTCCTAGCTTTGATATCTGTGAGTACACTCGTACTTCATGGCTGTGGTGCAAGCGGTGTTGGTTCATCTGGTTTCGTTGAAGAGAAGACCCCTATCCTAAGATTTGCAACAGCATCCGGTCCGGATAAAATTTTTGAACCTTGGGGTGAAGTTCTCATTGGTTTTGTTGATACAAGAACTTTTACGATCACAAACGTTGGTGATGAGATAGCCTCAAATATTGTTGGATCGATTACTGACTCGCAAGGGCTATTTGTTCCTGAATTTTATTATCTTGGAACAGCTGGTGTAAACAATGGCGTTGGTACTTATCCTGGTGTCGGTGGTACCTGTGGTTCTTCACTTGCTCCCGGTGCTAGTTGTACTGTGCTTATTAGTTTTAGGCCTCTCATCTCTGGAGAAAAATCAGAGCAAGTAAATATTAGTTTTAGTGGCGGCAGTCATGGCTACACTGGTTCAGTAGGACTGACAGGTGAAGGTGCTAGACCGGCCAACGTAATTATTAGAAAATCATACCAGATTGCGAGACCAAATAATTCTGCTGATCAGATCGTTACTCCTCACGAAGATATTCCTGGAGAGATGTTACCACTAACAGGCGAGTCTGCCTCACAGCCGATCGTTCCTCTTCGCATTACACCAACTTTTGATGATCCATATTTTCCAGGGCTCGGTGCTCCGGATACAACATTTGCAAGTGTAACTCATACTCTTCCACTAGACTTTGGCCAGACCGCGAACGGTGGTTGGAAAGATTTTGTTCTTGAAGTTATTAACTACGGTGATAAGTCGGCCGAAGGTATTCAGATTTTTGGTCTTGGCATGAACGGGGCCACAGACTTTACTATTGTTAACGATAGCCTCACTACTTGTGATGACTTATATAATATGCCACTGGCCCTCCCTGCCACTTATACTGGGGCGGCAGATGCTCCCTTTGATGCAGTTACAAATGACAATAATAAAAACATGGACGACATGCCAGAGATGGCCACTTGTACAATCCATGTGCGCTATAACACAGATCTAACTCAAGGTGATTCCACTCTTAACACAGATCAAATTGGTTTTAGTTTTTATAACGGCTTTAGAGTTGTGGGTGATCCAAGCTTAAGTGCAGCACAAAGAACACTGACTCCGCTCTTTGATCATCCTAACCACTACACACTTCGTGGTACCGGAATGGATTGGGGATTTCTTGTTCTTGATGAAGACGGAGATGTTTACGATACGGACGGCGACCTACACGACTATGGAACTTTTGCAAATGGTTCAACCCGTGGGACTAATGGCTTTACCATGAAAAACTTTGGTGCAGGTAACGCTGTTAGTGTTTCTGATAGCGGTGGCTCACCTCACTTCACCGTAACAGGTAGAACTGGTGCCGGTTGTGCCGGGCCAGCGACCACGCCAACAGTTAATGCTTCGACCGTTCATGGAACTCCGACCGTATGTGACCTTGATGTTCAGTTCACGCCGACAGCACTTGGAGCACCGCTGACTGCGACTCTTCAACTTGATTATGAATTTACAGGCGGAACAACAATTTCAAGTTTAACTGGACCTGGAACACCTCCGCCTTACACAAGTACCTCTGATACGAGATCTCTTCCACTTCTTATGCCAAACTATCCGGTCAATGACGTGCAAGGAACATCGATCACACCCGCAAGCTTGGCCATTGCTCCGAGCCCACTTACTTGGACTCATTCAACGGCGGCCTACGGAAGCGACCTTCTTCGATCTGGTGTTTACTATCAAACTTTTACAATTACAAACTCCGGTGAGTATCAGGCCTTAACGTTAAATGATTTAGCTCCCATCGCAGCGCCATTTATTTACGCAGATGGAGGGATTTTTCCAGGACGTGGTGATGATGGAACGGCCGCTCTAGCCGCTAGTCCAACTGACTCTGTGACTAATGCAAATGGTACTTGTGGCACGACAATTTCTGGTTCTAGTTCATGTACTGTTGTTGTTCAGTACAGACCAACGACTTATGCATCAACGTCTATTTCTGAAACTTTAAATTTTGATTATGATAATGGAACTGGAAATGTAGGAAATCAAACGACACTTCCACAAGTTGATATCACAACAACGGTAAGACAACCGGAATTAGTTCTTTCAGTTCCTGTGGACCTTGGAAATAATGGACCTGATACTCGTGATGAATGGATTAATCAGGATAATGAAGCCGCCTTTCCTGTTAGCGGTACTTGTTGGCCAGACACTGTAGTTGGAGCTGGAACAGATGATGTACAGATTAATGTTAGAGACCGTCTTGGTGCTACAAAATCATTTAGTACAAACTGTACAGCTGGAACCTATTCGACAACTATTGATTTAACACCAAACTGCTCTCTTGGTCCGGGTCTTCCGGCAGGATGTATCCAGGACTCGGCTCTTGATGCTAGTTATGATGCTATTTACGATTTTAATCTGATCGTCACTCATGTTGATGAGCTTGGTAACACTCCAACTGAAAATCCTATTGGCGGTGTTAATGGAATTCAAATTAGAAAAGATGTTGGTATCCCAAGTGTTGTAAGTGCATCGGCGACAGCAGTACTTCCTAATCCACATGGGGTTGATCAATATAATGCTGGAAAAGAAATTGATATCTTAGTTAAGTGGGATGAAAAAGTTTATGTAAGTGGTACGCCAACTATCACGTTAGAAAATCAAACGGGAACCAATCCTGTTGTTAATTATTCAAGTGGTTCAGGTACTGCGACACTAACATTTAGATATACGGTAGCTGCCGGAGAAAACTCTACCGACCTAGAGTATGTGGCCACGAGCTCTCTTACTTATAACGGAGGGACGGTTCAGGATCAGGCCGGAAACGACGGGATCCCAACTCTTCCGAATATCGGCGGCGGTAATTCAATTTCAGATAATGTTACCTTTATAGTCGATACAGTTGATCCGACAGTAGCAAGTGTGAATGCTTTAGAGCCAGCACCTAATGATGGCTTTTATACAAATCCAGAAGTGATTGCGATTAGAGTGATAATGAGTGAACCAGTTGTTGTAAATGCTGGAACACCAGAACTTACTTTAGATATGAATGGTCTGGCGACAAATGCTGATGTGGCCGTAACTTATAGTTCGATCAGTGCGGATAATACGACCTTAACATTTAATTACACAATTAGTGACGGTGACTACAACGCAGATCTTGATTATGTGGCGACTAACTCTTTTAGTGTTGGAGATGTTGAAGACTTTGCAACTAACAATGCAGATAGAACTTTAGCAGCGCCTGGAGCGACTAATTCAATTTCGGATGATCAGACCGTCTTTATAGATACTATTGAACCAACAGTAACTGAAGTGAACTCAACTACCCCAACGGGCTTCTACAAAGCCGGTGAGCAGATTGATGTTCAGGTTGTATGGGATGAAATCGTTAATGTAAGCGGCACACCTCAGATCACACTAAATAATTAACTTGGTCCAGATGGCGACTTCGCCGTAGATTACTCAAGTGGTTCTGGAACAAATACCCTTACCTTTAGATACACTGTTGTCTCTGGACAAAATACAAGTGATCTCGATTATGAAGATACAAGTGCACTTGTCTTAAATGGTGGTGATATAGAAGACCGCGCAACTAATGACCCAGTACTTGCCGGAGCTCTTCCAGCACCAGGAGGGGTTAACTCTATTAGTGACGATCTTGATATTGTTATTGATAGTATCGCTCCTACTGTTATTGAAGTAACTTCAACAGCGCCAAGTGGATTCTATAATGCTGGAAAACTAATTCCTATTAGAGTTGTTTTCTCTGAAATAATTAATGTAACTGGCTTTCCACAAATATTATTAGATGATGACTTAGCAGCGGACTATACAGTTAACTATACTTCTGGTTCTGGTAGTAAGACTCTAGACTTTCATTATACGGTAGCAAGTGGCGAAAATGCAGCTGACTTAGACTATGTAGATACCAATTCATTAACAGCGAACTTAGGAAATATTGCCGATAGAGCTTCTAACGATCTTATCTTTGCCGGCGCTCTACCAGCAGGGCCACCAGTAAGTGGTTCCATCTCAGATGACTTAGACATTACGGTTGATACCATTATTCCTCAGGTTAGTTCAGTTGATGTTGTAGAACCAGTTCCGACAGACGGCTTTTATAAGGCCGGCGAGGTCATGGATATTAGAGTTAATCTTACTGAGTCGATCGTTGTCTCTGGTACTCCACAGATCACTCTTAATAATACAACCGGCGGGGATATCGCGGTTAACTACACAAGTGGTACGGGAACAAGCGTTTTAACTTTTAGATACACAATTGGAGCGGGAGAAAATAACCCTGATCTCGACTATGCAGCAACAAACTCACTTGCTCTTAATGGCGGTGATATTCAGGATCCGGCCACTAATGATTTAATTCTAACCCTTGCTACTCCTGGGTTAGTAAACTCAATTTCTGATAACCAAGACATATATGTTGATACGGCCAAACCTGTTGTGACCGGTGTCGATGTTATTGAGCCAGTTCCTACTGACGGTTACTATACAGACCCCGAAGTGATGTTTATTCAGGTTAAGTTTGATGAGATTGTTTCAGTCACTGGTACACCTCAGTTATCTCTAGATAATATTGGTAATCCTGATTTTACCGTTAACTACACAAGCGGTGACGACACATCGACACTAACCTTTCAGTATACGATTGCTGCCAATCAAAATAACGCTGATTTAGATTATGTTGATACTAACTCACTCGTGGCAAACTTAGGTGATATTGAAGATAGAGCGACAAATGATTTAACTTTCGCCGGAGCTCTCGCCGCCCAAGGCGCTGTCGGATCTAT
>JAIBDQ010000102.1 GCA_024686135.1 Halobacteriovorax sp.
GGGATGGAGAACATTGTTGAACTCAAGGTTCCTCTCAAAGTAGATATGGGCATTGGTGTTAACTGGTTTGACCTGAAGTAATTTCAGATGGTTATAAGAAAGTTAAAATAAGTGCCCTTGACACTTATCTAGACGCTATTACATTGTCACAAACGTATTAAATAAAGACTTATATTATACCGCGTTATTTTACGCATTATTGGAGGAGAAATGGAAGTGAGACCATTACAAGATAGAGTTCTTGTTGAAAGACTAGAAGAAGAAAAGAAGACAGCTGGTGGGATTATCATTCCTGATAACAACACTGAAAAGCCTGCTCAAGGGAAGATCGTTTCTGTTGGTCCTGGTTACCTAAAAGATGACGGATCATTTCGTGCTCTAGAAGTTAAGCCTGGTGATACAGTTCTTTTCGGAAAATATGCTGGAACAGAAGTTAAAGTTGAAGGTCACGATTACCTCATCATGAAAGAAAGTGATGTTTTTGGAATCATTCAGTAACCATAAGTAAAACCGCGAGGTTTTACCTCGTTCTTAAATAAGGAGTCTAAAATGGCTAAAGAATTAAAGTATTCAGATGACGCTCGTCACTTGATCTTAGACGGAGTAAACGCTCTTGCTAACGCAGTTAAAGTTACTCTAGGACCTAAAGGTCGTAACGTTGTTATCCAAAAATCTTTTGGTGCACCTCATATTACTAAAGACGGTGTTTCCGTTGCTAGAGAAATTGAACTTGAAAACAATTTCGAAAACATGGGCGCTCAAATGGTTAAGGAAGTAGCTCAAAAAACAAATGATGATGCAGGTGACGGTACAACTACTGCTACTGTTCTTGCTCAAGCTATCTACCGTGAAGGTGCAAAGCTTGTAACTGCTGGTCACAATCCAATGGATCTTAAGAGAGGGATTGACCACGCTGTAAGTACTGTTGCTCAAAAGCTAATCGAAATTTCAAAGGAAGTTAAAACTAACGAAGAAATCTCTCAAGTTGGTACAATCTCAGCTAATAATGACCCAGAGATTGGTGGTCTACTTGCTGAAGCAATGGATAAAGTTGGTAAAGAAGGTGTTATCACTATCGAAGAATCAAAAACTGCTGAAACAACTCTAGACGTTGTAGAAGGTATGCAATTTGACCGTGGTTACCTATCTCCATATTTCGTAACTAATCCAGACAAAATGGAAGCAGCTTTTGATTCTCCAAACATTCTTATCACTGAGAAAAAAATTGGAGCAATGAAAGAACTTCTTCCTATCCTAGAAAAAGCTGTTCAAACAGCTAAGCCTCTTATCATCATCGCTGAAGACATCGAAGGTGAAGCTCTTACAACTCTTGTTGTTAATAAGCTCAGAGGAACTCTAAACGTTGCAGCTGTAAAAGCTCCTGGATTTGGAGACAGAAGAAAAGAAATGCTTAAAGATATTGCGACTCTTACTGGAGCAACAGTTATTTCTGAAGAGCTTGGAATGAGCCTAGAAGCTGCAGAACTTGAGCATTTAGGAAGCGCGAAAAGAGTTTCAATCGATAAAGAAAACACAACTATCGTTGATGGAAGCGGAAGTTCTGCTGAAGTTGAAGCACGTGTAGCTACAATCAAGAAACAAATCGAAGAAACTACTTCTGATTACGACAAAGAAAAACTACAAGAAAGACTAGCGAAACTTGCTGGTGGTGTAGCTGTTGTAAATGTTGGTGCTCCAACTGAAACAGAAATGAAAGAAAAGAAAGACAGAGTTGAAGATGCATTAAATGCAACTAGAGCTGCTGTTGAAGAAGGTATCATCGTTGGTGGTGGTTCTGCTCTTCTACATGCTGCAACTGCTCTTGAAGGGCTAAAAGCTAACAATGAAGAGCAAGAGTTTGGTATCCGTATCATTCGTCGTGCTCTTGAAGAACCACTTCGTCAGATTTCTACAAATGCTGGAAAAGAGGGTTCTGTTGTTGTTAATGAAGTTCGTGCAAAAGGTGACAACAACTGGGGTTACAATGCACGCGATGACAAATTCGAAGACTTAGTTAAGGCGGGAATTATCGACCCAACTAAAGTTGTTCGTTCAGCTCTTCAAAACGCTGCTTCAGTAGCGGGTCTAATGCTTACTACTGAAACAATGATTGCAGATCTTCCTAGAGAAGATGGTCCAGCAATGCCAGGTGGAATGCCAGGTGGAATGGGCGGAATGCCAGGAATGATGTAATCGGAAGATCTACTTAATTAACAAAGACAATAAGGGCCTCTTCGGAGGTCCTTTTTTTTGTCCAAATTCCTGATAGAATAAAGTTATGAAACAAGTATTTGCAGTTATAGGTAAGAGACCAGTGGAGGGGTATTCAAAAACTCGGCTGGCCCATGATATTGGAGCTGAAGCAGCCTACGAGCTTTATGATTCTTTTATTAACGATTTTTTCTCAAACTATAAGAAGCACACCTCAAAAGCGTACCTATATTTTCATGGGGCTCCGGCCATCAAGCAAACAGAAGAGTACTTCAGGCATTTATTTTTGAAATGTCAGATCACCGACTACGAGTTTAGTTTTCAAAAAGAGAAACCATTTTTTGAAAGACTTGCTGATATTTTTGAAGACGTACGTTTTAAAGATAGTGGAGAGACCTTTGTACATCTAACTGGAACTGACATCCCTGATTTTCCTTTCTCTCATATTAAAAAACAAAATATAAAAGAGGCGGATGTTTTTATAGGTCCTGACGATGATGGAGGGTTTTATTATTTAGGCTCCCAAGCCAAGAATGATGAGATCTTTTCTTTTTATAAAGAGATGAAAGAGAATGACGGAGTCTTTAACTCTCTTGTCGCTAAATGCGAGCAATTAGGTTTAAAAGTCAAAGTTTTGAATCAGTGGTCAGATATTGACACCAGAAGTGACCTCGAAAACTGTATCGAAAGAAGTAACTCAAGTATAATTCCGAACACACTTGAGAGTTCTACTAAATTATTATCAGATAACGATTCGTAATTATTTCCGTAAGGAAAGTTAAGGAATTCACATTTCTAAACATGAATTTAGGAGTCAAAATCTCGTGCCCCTTTGTCACCAGATAAGGTCTGAATATTAATGAAAATCGGACCCTTTGACTCCACTTGGACAGGGCCCTTTAGCCCCTCTAGATGCAGGTATCGGCTACTTATGCCCGGGCGAAAGTTGGCACAAAATCTGCAATAATAAATAGGTAAGTAGCCACCATGGAAGGAGGCTGGAATGATCAAGGATGATTATGATGAAAGGAGCCTTTAGGACGAAGCACTTTCAAAGCGAACAATTTACATCAAAATTCTCTCTCTCTCTTGTTGTATTGTGTACGCTTTACTCGGGCACCGCTCTAGCGATGATGAAGTTAAACGTTAAATGCCCAAAAAAGTTCTTAGGAACTGTAACGAAAGTTGAAAAATCCGAGGCTCCTTTTTTCTCACGAGGTGCAATTGGCAACCTGTCAAAAGTTCAAGTTTATTTTAAAAATGATGAGACCGTAAGAGGTAACGTCGATCAAAATGTCACGATTCAAACTCTCAGAAATGGCCCTACTAAATTCCAGGAAGGAAATCAGTATGAGGTTGAGATGAGAGAGAATTATATTTGCTCCGTTAAGAGACTGGGGCAAAATAAGCCAGAGAGCCACTAGGAAGGTAGCTCTTAAGAGACAAGGATGTTTTTTTGAAGATGTATTTCTTCAAGCTTGTGATTTTGATTTTTACAATCAATCCCTGCGCACACGCTTATCAATTTACTGTTGATTTCACGAATGGTTTTTACTGGGCTTCACTACCTATTGGTATGAGCAAGTTTGTAACCGATCCTAACGATGGACCAGAGCTTGCTCAACTTGTGGGTAGTGCTGAGAACGCCTGGGAAGGTGCCGTTGGAAGAGAGCTTTGGAGTTTTAACTCTGGTTGGATTGTTACTAGCGCCTTTTCAGGAAACTATATCAGATGGTCAGACAACTTTGGAGCAGAGACGGGATACGATCCTGATCAAACTCTCGCGATTACAATCAGGTACAATAGCGGAACACATATGACCCGTACGGAAATTATTCTCAATGGAAATATGTCATCGCTAAGAAATAACGAAAATAATTTATTAGATAAAACAATACTTCACGAAATGGGTCACACTCTTGGTCTTGATCATTCTTTTCAGCCAGCAATCATGGGTGCCTTTGCCAGCAATATTAGTTCACTTCAGTGGGATGATGTTCAGGGTGCAAACTCTGTTGTTGATGAGACGTTATATAGGCAATCAACTGGTTTTATTTCACCTCTAGCTACCTCGACACAAACTGAAGAATACTCCACTTGTGGGTCTGTAAGCTTTGTAGGCTCTGATTCCGGTGGAGGTGGGGGACCAGGTAATGGTTCTTTTATGATTTCTCTACTTATGGGGCTAATGTTAGCAATAAGTGCCTCTTTTTCTCGAAAGCGACGGTTCTAGTCAGGTAATCTAAAATATTCGACGATTTCTCCGATATGGAGAGTATGAAACGTGATGGAAAAGAACATTACATTTTTTATATTCAATACTCTAAGAATCTTCCTACGACTTTCTTTTCGTTAGGAGAAATTCTTAAAAAGTTTGATATTACACTCATCCCAATTATGCCGGGAGAGTTGGCCAATATGGCCAAATCAAAAAAACAATTTGTGATTTCTATTACGGCTGATATTAATAGCTTTAAAGGGCTGCAAAGTTTAAGGAAAAGTATTTTAGACTTTGGATTAGTTAATCAAAAATTTTGTTTATTTGATGTATCCTCTTTTGGGAAGATTTCGATTTCTTATAAATTAGAAAAAAATCATTCTTATTTTCACTATGCACTGCCAATGAGCTTTAAGGAGATAGCAACGAACATTGCTTCTCATTACTATTCTCAGCTTGGAACAGTAAAGCGTTGGCCTGGTGGAACCAGAGCAAAACTTCCAGCGCTAGCTTAAAGGGAATTGAAATGAGTGTCTCTGAATTCGAAACAAAAAAAAGTGTCCTAACTATTCTAAAATTAGATTCAAAGAGATTATATGAAAGAGTTGTAGAAAGAAGAAAAGAGTATATGGCTACGTTCGCGGTTAAAAGAACTCGGGAACATTTTAAAGAAGTCTTCTTTTCAAGGTATGATTCGATTACCTTTACAGATCTTAAGATTCTCTCGCCTGAACTGATAGGATGTCTTGATAACTTTTATGGATTCGTAGAAGAGTTAAAGTGGTATCTAATGTCCACTGAGGACATGCCAGCTACAGTTGAGGATAAAACGGGTAGGGATATTAAAGAACTTAAGAATAGTTACGATACCTTAGTCCTATATCTAGAGGCTGAACTAGACGTTTCTTCAGTAAAAAGTGCAGAAGTTGCATCCTAGACTAAAATCTTTTATAAATTGGTCATGCGCATAATCCTAATAACATTATTATTTTCATTTCCTATACTGGCTCAAACACGAGGTGGACAATCTGGTGGTCGATTCGAACTGCTTTCAGGTACGAGAAAAGGTAAAGAAGTAAAAACTTATTGGGATAAGAAATACAATAATGAAGAGTACGTCTTCGGTAAAACACCAGCAAAATTCTTATCGCAAAACTATTCTTATATTCCAGAGGGTTCAAGAGTATTAGATATGGGAATGGGTGAAGGAAGAAACGCTGTTTTTCTTGCTCGTAAAGGCTATAAAGTTACGGGTGTCGATATTTCGTCTGTCGCGGTTAATAAAGCTCAACTTTTAGCTAGAGAATTTGGTGTTCGAATTAATACGGTGGTTGCCTCACTTAATAATTATAAAATCCCAAAAAATTCATTAGATGCAGTAATCTGTTTTTACTATGTTGATAGGTCTTTAAATAAAAGGATGGTTGAATGGTTAAAGCCAGGCGGCGTCCTAATTTACGAGTCTCATACTGATAACCAAAGAAAGGTTAAAGGGAATGAGAGCTATGATAAACGATACCTATTAAGAGAATCTGAACTAATGACAATGTTTCCTAAAATGAGAGTGCTGAAATATGAAGAACCACTTCATAAAGGTAATTTCACAACCAGTATAATTCTTCAAAAACCTAAAGCTGAATAAGCTACTCAGGTACTAGGTATCCTTTGTAGCGGTAAATTCAACTGTAGGGCATAATATAAGAATGAAAATCTTTTTGATTATCAGTCTTTCTCTATTCTCAATGATATCAATGGCGGCAAATGAAGATGAGATCGCTATTTTTTCTGGACGAGTTTCTAGAATCAACTTCAAAGCGGATTTGATGAGAATTAAGATTAACTTTGGGAACGTAAAATATTTAAACTCAAAAGATAAAGTAGAGTTTTTCGATGAAAGAGACTCAGATAAAAGATGTAAGGCCTATGTTGTTGGTAAATCTAATGAGTATATTCTCTTTAAAGTTCCTTCCATAAATTTTTGTAAGACCAAAGTGTTCCTTTCAGTTGGGGCCTATCTAAAATTTTTTAGTGTGGATCTTCTGAACAATATTAAAATGGGTAAAAGTCTTATCGATATTCTGTTAAAAAAACGCCTAGCGTTATCTGGTAAACTTCGTCGTGAGCAAAAAGATTTAGATTCGTTTATCGAAAAAGTGAATGGCGTCAATGCGAGGTATCAAATATTACGTGAAAAGCTTGAGGCAGAATGGCGTGATAATATTGCAACACTTGAAGAAGATAAAGTGACGAGCCTTAGAAATTACAAAGACTTAGAAAGACGAATTGAAGATTTGGATATGAAACTTGAACGTTACAGAATTGAAGACAGAAATCTGAAAACTGACAGGTGGGCCCTAGACCCACGGCTATACTACAAAAAGTAGTTTTCCTTCTAATATGGACCATTCTCATCTAGTATATGTGGACTGAAACGCCCCTAAGGGCCTTATTTTGTGAGGAAAATGATGAACCCCAAATTCATTCTCGTATTAATTACTTCTATTTTCTTATCTGCGTCAGCTTTCGGAGCATTAGGAAACCCTAAAGCACCAAAAGGTGGAACTTTTAAATATAACTTAGAGGTTCAGCCACCAACTCTAAACGCTCTTTCTTCTTCAGATTATTACGCTTCTGTTGTTCAGAGCTACGTTATGGAAGGTCTATTAACTAGAAATGCTGACACAAGAGAGTGGGAACCAGGGCTTGCTGAAAAGTGGGATATCTCTAAAGACGGACTCGTCTATACTTTTACTTTAAGAGACGGCGTTAAATGGCATGATGGAAAACCTCTAACTATTGAAGATGTTAAGTTCAGCTTCGATGCGATTATGCACCCAAAAGATAAATATAAAACGGCTAGGCTTAAGCCATATTACGAGAATATTAAAGATGCTGTTGTTGTTGATAAAAAGACAATTAAGTTCAATGCCAAAAAAGTTTATTTTAGAAACTTTGATGTAGTTGCAGGCCTAACAGTTGTTCCAAAACACCTTTATGAGAATCCATCTAAAAAACAAAAAAAGCTTTTAAATAAAACTCTTATTGGTACTGGTCCATTTGTTCTAGATAAGTTCAAAAGAGGGAAAAGTATTACTCTTAAGAGAAATAAGAATTGGTGGGGGAATACGACTCCTCATACGGCCAATGAATATAAGTATGACAAAATCTTAATGAGATTTGTAAAAGAAACGACTGCAGGTCTTCGTAGACTTGAGAAAGGTCAACTTGATTTCCAGGAAATGGGTGCTGAGCACTTCATGAAAAATACCAAGGGAAAGAAATGGGGCAAGTCAGTTTATAAAGTAAAAATTCAAAATAAAGCCGCTAAAGGTTATGGGTTTATTGGATGGAATCTTAAGGATGATATCTTAAAAGACAAGAATGTTCGTTTAGGTCTTTACCATCTTCTTGATCGCGAAAAAATGATCAGTAAGTTTCGTTATGACATGGCTGAGCCGGCGACGGGTCCTGTTTACAGAAAAAGCGTTTACGCTAACAAAGATGTTAAACCAATTCTTTATGACTTTAAAAAAGCTAAGGCTTATTTTAAGAAGTCCGGATGGGCCGACACTGATGGTGACCAAGTTTTAGATAAGGTTATCAACGGAAAGAAAACAAAATTAAGCATTACAATTCTTGAGCCTAATAAGGAATTTGTTAAGTACCTGACGATGTACAAGGAAGATGCAAAAAAAGCTGGTGTTGATATCAACGTTAAGCTTATTGAGTGGAACGCCTTTTTAAAACTTCTTGATGAAAGAAAATTTCAAGCTGTTCGTCTTGGTTGGGGAGCTGGTTCAGTTGATTGGGATCCAAAACAAATTTGGCATTCGGCTTCACAAAAAGGTGGATCAAATTTTATCGGTTATAAGAACCCTGAAGTTGATAAGTTAATCGACGAAGCAAGAACGCTTATTGATTTCAAAAAGCGTCAAAAGGTTCTTAGAAGAGTTTTTAAATTAATTGCTGATGACGTCCCTTACGCATTCTTTTTTAACGACAAGTATGGTTTTTATGGACATACAAAAAGGATGAAGAGAGAAAAAGATACTTATGCTTATAACGTAGGTATTAGTTACTGGTGGATTAAGAAATAGGATAAAACTTTGTTTGATTATATAGTACGAAGAACATTAGCTATGATTCCCACTCTTATTGGAGTGACGCTCGTTGTATTTGCAATTATCAACTTGGCTCCTGGAAGTCCTGTTGAGCAAAAGATTCAACAAATGCGCTTTGGGGGAATGGACTCATCTAACGCCGGTGTAGGCGGAGAGTCTAGAGATAGTGGTGTATCTGAAGAAGTTATTGAAGCCTTAAAAAAGCAATACGGGTTCGATAAACCTGTTCATATAAGATACTTAATTTGGTTAAAGAATCTAACAAAATTAGATTTCGGCGAAAGTTTTACTTATGAAGAGCCAGTAACTGACGTAATTATTTCGAAATTTCCAGTTTCATTGCAATTCGGGGTGGTCTCTTTATTTCTTTCCTATGTTGTTTGTATCGTCCTTGGTGTGGCCAAGGCTGTAAAAAATGGCTCAATGTTCGATACAATAACAAGTACGATAATTTTCGCAGCCTATGCTATTCCTGGATACATGCTTGGTGTTCTTCTCATCGTTTTCTTTGCCGGTGGGCAGTTCTTTGAATGGTTTCCATTAGGGGATCTTTATTCAGACGGATACGATGACATGACGGCTTGGGGTCAGATCAAAGACAGAATTTGGCATTTTGTCTTACCTCTAATCTCATACATGATTGGTTCATTCACGGTATTGACCGTTTTAATGAAGAACTCGCTACTAGATGAAATTAGTAAAGACTATATACGTACAGCTAGAGCGAAAGGTGTAGCGGAAAAATTTATTTATTTTAAACACGGCCTTCGTAATGCCTTAATTCCAATTGTTACCGGTATAGGAAGTTTCCTATCAGTCTTTTTTGCGGGATCTCTTCTAATAGAAGTGATTTTCCAACTTGATGGAATGGGGCTGCTTGGTTACCAGGCAGTTTTAGAAAGAGATTATAATGTTCTAATGGGACTAATTTTTATCCAATCGTTATTAATGCTTATTGGAAACCTAATTAGTGACCTGGCTTATGTAATTGTTGACCCAAGGATTGATTTTAAATGATCAGTAGATTGCTAAAGACTGAAATTTCTAGAAAAAGATATGCTCGCTTTAAGAAGAGAAAGACTGCTGTATTTGCATCTTGGTTTTTTCTAATTATGTGTATTGTATCATTTTCAGCACCAATGATTTCGAATTCAAAACCAATTATGCTTAGCTATAAAGGCGAGACATACTTTCCAGCCTTTTTTCAATATCATCCGAAAGAGTTTGGGGATAAAGAAAACCTCATTATGAATTATCGTAAGCTAGAGCTTGGCGAAGATGATTCGGTCATTTGGCCAATAAATCCTTGGAATCCTTTAGAAAGTAACGACGATGTTGATGAGTATCCTTCTGAGCCAACAACTGTGAATATTCTTGGAACAGATGAAGGGGGAAGAGATGTCTTTGCGAGACTTCTTTATGGCTTTCAACCCTCAATTATCTTCGCTGGTTTAGTTTGGTTCTTTTCATACTTGTTCGGTGTTATTGCTGGCGGGATTATGGGATTTTACGGTGGTAAAGTCGATATCATTGGTCAAAGAATGGTAGAGGTTCTTTCTACAGTGCCCCAACTCTTTTTAATCATTATTTTGGTTTCCATGTTCGACTCAAGTGTTCCTTTGCTTGCGGGAATTGTGATTGCCTTTGGTTGGATTGGGATTAGCTATTATGTGAGGGCAGAGTTTTTAAAGAACAGAAATAGAGAATTTGTAGAAGCTGCTAGATCAATGGGCGCTAGCAATACGAGAATCTTTATTAAGCATATTTTGCCAAACTCATTAACGCCAATAATTACCTTCGCTCCATTTTTTATAGCAGCTCAGTTTGCGACTCTCGCTTCACTTGATTACCTCGGATTTGGTCTTCCAGTTCCAACACCTAGTTGGGGAGAAATGCTTGCACAGGGACAAAAATATTATTCTATAGCCTGGTGGCTTGCGGTTTATCCGTCACTTTGCTTATTTGTAACTCTTTATATGCTGAATCTAATTGGAGAAGGTGTTAGAGATGCAATGGATCCAAACTTAGTTTAAGTTTTCTAAATCATCACCAAATGCAATAAACCACGGGTTTCTAAGGGACTCTTTATTGTATTGTATAAGTTCTTTATTTTCATATTGAAGAACCTTTCCTCCGGCTTCGAAAATAATAATCTCTCCAGCGGCCGTATCCCATTCACTAGTAGGTCCTAGTCTCGGGTAAACATCAACTTTACCTTCTGCTATTCGGCAAAACTTAATAGCACTACCTATGGGATGGGTTTCAAATGCTCTTAGATTCTCCTTCATATAATCACTTGTAACCTCTGTAAGATGGCTTGCGCTAACGGCCACTCTTACATCGGCGGGAGCTTTAGATACACTTAAGGCAACTTTAGAGCCGTCTGGGTTGATTTTGAAGCTACCTTTTCCTAGTTCAGCATACCAAGTTTCATTAGAAACTGGAGCGTGAATGACTCCCAAGGTGGGACGGTTGTTTTCCATCAAAGAAATTAAGACAGCGTACATTCCATTTTGCTTTATGAACTCTTTTGTTCCATCAAGAGGGTCTACTAAGAA
>JAIBDQ010000030.1 GCA_024686135.1 Halobacteriovorax sp.
GAAAGTGCCGGCGATTCATAACGATCTAAATAGAAATATAAAGTTCCTAAGATCCTTAAGAGATGATCCTGAAGAGTATGTAAGGCGAAGTGTGGCCAATCATCTTAATGATATTTCTCATCTTGATGAAAAACTTATGCTCGATACAGTCAGCGCTTGGTCAAAAGAGAAATCAAATGATGAATTAAGATGGCTTATCCGTCACTCCACTAGAACACTGCTGAAAAAAGGTCACCCAAGGGCCCTAAAACTACATGGCTACAATCCTAAATTAAAACTTAGAGTTAACAAAATGAAACTATCTAAAAAAAGCCTAAAAGAAGGTGAATCACTTGATTTAAGCTTTGAAGTTAAGAATGATTCTAAGAAAAAAGAGAAAGTTCTCATGGATTATATAGTTCATTACCTTAAAAAAGATGGTTCATACTCAAAAAAGGCCTTTCGCTTTAAGGATAGTTATCTAGTGCCGAACTCAGAAGAAAAACTCCTGAAAACGATTAGATTTAAAAAAGTAACTACACGAGTCCACTACCCTGGAATTCACAAAGTATCACTTCTCATAAATGGACAAGAGTTCGGAAATCTAAAGTTTAAATTATCACTTTAGAAAACTTTTTAATCTCTTCAGCTCATTCACTTCATCTTCAGGGATAAAGACTCCTGCCGAACCTGTGTATCCATGAGAGATCTTATCTCTATAAGTGCGATAGCATTTAGGTCCCCAAGTAGTTTTTCCATAATCAGTAATACATCGCTTTAAATAAAGCTCAGAAAGTGAAAAGAGAAAACTTTTATTCAAGTGCTCATCTACTATAGAAAGCCAGTAGAGCACCTCAGGAGTATCTTTAGATTTAGGTTTTTTATAGAGATAGTGATACAAGGCTCCAGATGCCACCAGAAGATCAATATCGTTTCTTCCATCAAATGAAGAAAAACTATCAGAGTACTTAGCTAGGTTTTGATCAATAAAACTTCTTAGCTCTTTTGAGTCTTTGATCTTCCCCTTATAGCTTGATTTCTTCCATTTTTTTAAGGCAGCAATCCAACCTTCCATTTTTCCTTTAAGCTCTGAATCAAGGTATTTATTCCGAGAATACTTTTCTACTATGGGAAGGACCTTTTCCGGTGCATATTTAACTTTTGTATGAATGGTCAGCGTTTTCTCTAAAGAGTTTTCAATTTTATTTCCTCTGTAAGCAAAAACACTTGTTCTATTTATCTTTGACATTTTTCTGGTTTTTTCGAAAGCCTCATTAATTTCTTTATCAAAATATCTTTCAGCCTTTCTATAGTTTCTTATTAAGAAGAGAAACTCAGCAAAGTCATAATCAGATGAAAAGTCTTTTCTACTTAAAGTATTCAGCGGACCAAAGCTCCCGCGATTTGCTTTAAGCTGTGTATGACAGGAAATACAAAGCTGTCCTGTCGCTCTCAACCTGACTCTAGCAAAGTCCGGCTGTCCCCCTTCAAAGGCTTCCAAGGTTTCTTTTAAATGAGTTTTAGCTTGCTCATAAGTAGGGTTAAATCCGGGTAGACTAAAAGTTTTCACATGGCTCGCATGATCGAAGGCATTCTTTAGAGTCGTTAGATGAGTATGAATCTCTTCTTTATTAGAGGGGTCCTTAAACTTCATCTGACTATTCATATAAGGAACAAGTCCTAAAAAACCTTTGAAGACAGAGTTCATCGTTTTCTTTGCACTCTGTTGTTTCTTTTTCCCCGCTCCGATGGAGAAGATCATTCCGATAATTATGAAGCTAGTTAATAGTTTTTTCATTTAGTCCCCTATAAAGTCAATACACCTATATTCTAGAAGATAAGACCGCCACAAAACATGACGGCCATCAGGAAAATAGGTTTTATCAATGATTTGTGTCTTTAGACCCGCATTGTGGCATCTCTGGAGCATAAGGGTTATGAACCTCTGCTAATTTCTCGCTATTCTGAATCCATTTTTTCTTCACCATTGGACATGAATAAGCATTGTATTTTTTTCCAACATCATAATTATTTATTACATAAATAAGTGCCATAGATATTAAGTTATAGGTTTTATTATTTTCATCTTTTTCAGCACTTGCTTTAATTTCACCAAGTTTCTTTTTTGAGAATTGTAGTAATTTTGAAATCTCAGGATCACTAATATCATCAATTAAACTTATCATTTCTAATGAGTTTTTTTCAACATTAGGGCCACTATATTCGTAAAAAGCCCTATGCAGTTTCTCATTAGCCTCTAATAATGAAACAATTTCTTTCAAAGCGCTCTTCGAAAGAGTCTTTCTTTCTTTTAAAGTAGGCTTCTTTTCAATTGTGCTTGAAGCAAAGGTTACTGAGCTCGAAATCGAAAGAATAAGTAAAAGTATTTTAAGCATGTTGATTCTCCATATTTTCAATTCGTTTTTGTTCAAAGTAGCTAAAGGTTACAGGAACCACAAAGAGAGTGATACTTTCGACAATCATTCCTCCAATGGTAGGGATTGCCATCGGTTTCATCACTTCACTACCTGTAGAGGTCGACCAGATAACTGGAACTAGTGCAATAATGGTAGTAGTCGTAGTCATCACTAGAGGACGAATTCTTCTTGTTCCGGCTTCCAGTACACAGTCTTTTAATTCTTCCCAATTCTTAGGAGCTTTAGCTTTAACTGCACCTTGAAGATAAGTCATCATAACCACCCCATCATCAACTGCTATTCCAAACAATGCGATAAAACCAACCCAGACAGCAACAGATGTATTAAATCCTCCTACCCAAAGGAGAATAAGCCCTCCGGCCATAGCAATGGGAATAGCAGAGAAGATAATGGCAGAGTTTCTTAAATTTTTAATCCCTAAAAAGATAATCAAAAGATTAATAGCAAGGGCAATTGGAATTAGGAGAAGCAAGCGTTTATTTGCGCGTAATTGATTTTCATACTGACCTGCCCAAACAATAGAGTATCCTTTTGGTAATTCTATCGTTTTATTAATATGGTCTTTAGCCTCTTCTACAAATCCAATAAGATCTCTATCCTGCACGTTTAGCATTACCACGGAGCGAAGCATGCCATTTTCTGATTGTATGGCCGCTGGACCAGTAACCACACTAATATTCGCTAACTGCTCAAGGGGAATATGTTTTCCCAAGGGGCTTGGTACAAGCACTCTTTTAAGTTCATCTATCCTATCTCGCAGCTCTTTTTTATAACGTACTCGAATTGGATAACGTTCCCTTCCCTCAAAAAATTGCCCAATAGGCATGCCTCCAACTGCGGTCTGAAGGATTTTATTCACGGTCCCAGTATTTATCCCATATCGAGAGGCTGCGACCCTATCAATATCAAATTCAATATAGGGTTTTCCTGTTATTTGTTCAGCATAAACCCCCGAAGCTCCTTTAATCTTTTCAACTTCTTTCCCAACTTTGGCAGCTATAGACTCAAGTGTTTTAAGGTCATCCCCAAAAATTTTAATACCAATTTGAGTTTTAATACCAGTCGAAATCATTCCTATTCTAATCTGAATTGGAAAATCCCAAGAATTAACTAGTCCTGGAACCTGAAGCTCTTGATCGAGGTCTTGCATTATGTCATAAACAGACTTACCAGGAGGCCACTTATCTTTAGGTACCAATTTCACTATTGTTTCAAACATGGCAATAGGAGCAGGGTCGATGGCCGAATTAACACGCCCAAGTTTACCCACAGCATATTCAACAAGTGGATGATCATTTAAAATTTTATCCGTATAAGCAAGAAGTTCACGGGCCTTAGTCATACTAATATCCGGGGTCGTCACCGGCATATACATAATATCACCTTCATTAAGTGAAGGCATAAACTCTTTACCTAGTTTGGAAAAAGCAAAGCCACCTAAAAGTAGAAGTAAAATCGGAGCAATTATAAACTTTGCTCTATTATCTAGTACCCAATTCAAAACTGGCCGATAATTATCCACAATTAAACGGCTCATTCTATTTTCTGATATTGGCTTTAATTTTCCGTTTAAAAAGTAAACTGAAAGAGCCGGTACCAAAACAATCGCAACTACGACTGATCCAAACATTGCCAAAGTTTTTGCCCAGGCCAATGGTCCAAAGAGCTTTCCCTCACTTCCCTCAAGTCCAAAAACGGGAAGAAAAGTAATAATAGTCGTCATCACCGCAGTAAGTATTGCAGGTCCTACCTCTCTAGCTGATTTGACAATAATTTCTATTCTTTCATTTTTAGAGGCCTCGGGTTTTTCAGCCAGATGAGAATAAATATTCTCAGTCATAATGATTCCCATATCGACCATTGAGCCTATGGCTATCACCATTCCAGAGAGACTCATGATATTTGAATCTATTCCTATCAGCTTCATTAGTATAAAACTAATTCCTACACCAAAAGGAAGAGTTAATGACACCAGAATCGAAGATTTAAAGTGAAGTAAAAATAGAAGGATTATAATAACTGTGATTATAATCTCTTGTGAAAGAGCTGAGTAAACAGTTCCCATTGTATTTTCAATCAATTCAGTTCGATCATAAAATGGAACAAGTACAACACCTTCAGGTAGACCTCTCTCAATCACTTTCAGACGCTTTTTGACTCCATCTATTACTTGCTTAGGGTTTTCTCCAAAACGCATAGTAACGACACCACCTACCGCCTCTGTACCATTTTTATCTAAGGCACCTCTTCGAAAACCAGGACCATGACCAACACTGGCTACGTCTTTAACACGTATTGGTGTCTTATCTTTAACAGCAATAACAACATTTTCAATATCTGAGAGAGATTTAAAAAAGCCTTTCCCTCTTACTACAAATTCCCGATCTCCGTCTTCAACAACTTCTGCCCCAACATCAATATTACTTTCTTTTATAGAGCTAATCAGCTTAGAGAAATGGACATCGTAAGCAAAAAGTTTTTTTGGATCTACGTCTATTTGATACTCTTTAACAAAGCCACCAATACTGGCGACCTCACTAACACCTTCAACTCCTTGGAGAAGATAACGCACGTAGAAGTCCTGTATTGAGCGTAACTCTGCCAAGGATTTAGGCTTCAAAGCATCTTTCTTATTTTCAATTGTGTACCAATAAACCTGACCAAGTCCTGTAGCATCTGGACCCATCTGTGGTGTGACCCCGTCAGGAACAACATTTCTTGCAGTTGAAAGTTTTTCAAGAACTCTTGAACGACTCCAGTAAAAGTCCACTTCGTCCTTGAATATGACATATATAATTGAGAAACCAAAAGCAGACATTCCTCTTATATTTTTAACTCCAGGCATACCTTGAAGCATGATACTCAATGGGTATGTCACCTGTTCTTCGATATCTTTAGGCGAGCGTCCAGGCCACTCTGTAAAAACGATCTGTTGATTTTCTCCAATATCAGGTATGGCATCAACCCTGGCCGTCTTTACGCTAAAGAGGGAAAATAGTGCGATCAGAACAAAAGAAAATACGACGAAGGCACGATTGCGAATTGAATATTCAATAAGTCGTTGAATCATTCATAACCCCCAAAAAGTTGGGCCTGAGCATCTAAAAGAAAATTGCCGTCAATGACAACCTTCTCTCCTTCCATAAGTCCAGATTTAACCTCTACGAAACCCTCTGATTCATATCCAGTTAAAATAGTCTTGGCCTGAAACTGCTTACCACTCACTTGAGACCAAACAACTTTTCTTTTTCCGGTATCAATGATCGCTGTTCTAGGGATAACAAGAGGCATTACCTCTATTTCAACTTTTAAAATTGCATCTGCGACCATTCCTGGTTTTAACTTTCCATTTATATTAGCAATCGTTGCTCTCACTTTTAGTGTTCGAGAAGTTGAATTTAAAACTGGGTCAACAAAGTCTATTTCCCCCTCAATTTCTTGTCCGGGAATGGCGGTAAAGCTAAGTTTAATTTTTTGCCCTAGCTGAACGAGATTAGAGTCATGCTCATAGACATCCATTTCGACCCAAACATCTGATAAATCAGATAACTCAAAGAAGTTTTGCCCCTCTTTAAAATACTTTCCAACTACTGCGTTTCTCTTTCTGACTATGCCAGTATTGGCGGAATATAAAGTAATACTTTGAGGAACATTTCCTCTTTTATACCATGTTTCATATTGGAACTTTTTAATCCCCCAAAGTCTTAGACGTTCGATACTTTGATTATAAAGTTCTTTAAATTCTTTTGTTTTAGTTCGCTCAAAAGTCCGACGTGCAATTAAATACTCTTCTCCACCGGTAATAAGCTTAGGTGAGTAGATATTAATGACTGGATCGTTCACTTTAATTAGAGACCCCGTAGATTTAATGAAAACCTTTTCAACCCTTCCTCCGATTCGTGCGGGTATATTACTCTCCTTATCTTCTGACTGAAGAACAGTTCCAAGAAGCCGAATATTCTTCTTCATTTTCATAGAAGTTGCTGGAAAGTGATCGGGCGTAAAGTGTTTTAGTTGTGATTTTCTTAGCTTCACTTTTCCTATAATTATCCCCGCCTTTTTTTCAGGAGAATTTTTAACCATTGGAGTCCCGTCTAAGGGACATACAAGTTCAACTTCACTTGTGACTTCAGGATATTTTTCACATCGCCAGAGCCCATCATCCTCCACGTTTACTTTTACCTCCGAGTTAATGTCTTCAGCTTCATCGACTTCAACTTTAGTCAAACTCATATGACATATAGGACATTTTCCAGACTTTTCTTCTTTGACCTGAGGGTGCATTGAGCAAGTATAGTAGCTCTTCACTTTTGAATGTTCATGTTTGTTATGGCTTTCCTCTTTATTAAAAACTCCATCACAGGAAGAGAATAGCCCTAGAAAAATAATTAAGATTAGTTTATTCATAGAGTTTCTCCCCTATTAAGTATTTCATTTCAATTTTATATTTTATTAGTTCACTAGAAAGCTTACTTCTTTTTAAAAGAAGACTTTGTAGTTTGAGCTCTGATAGCAAAAGTTCAACATAGCTTGATCGTCCATAACCATAGGACTTAGACGTTACCTTTCTTGAATTCTCTGCAAACTTTATAGTCCTTTTATTTAGAATATTTAATTCACTTTGTATTCTTGAAATCTTATGTTCAAAGACTTTTTCCTCAGAGTTTCTTTTACGTCTATAATTACGTAGACCTGATTCTGCCGCTGCTCTTTCATGTACGGCCTTAGAATGTCCCGCATACTTTTTACCAGAAACAGGTAATGGAAATACGACAGCTGCGCTAAGAAAGTCGCCTCGATTATCTATATTACTTCTTTTTGTGTATCCAAGAGAAAAGGTCATATCTGGAATATAAGATTGTTTTGCAGCAGTTAACATATGTTCACTAGCCTTAAGTCTTGACTTAAGCGATAGCTCTTTAATATCTAATTTTTCTTTGCTTCTTGCGCTACCAATTCCCCAAGGAACACTGTCAAGATCAAGAGTTCCTTCAAGATCTAGTAAATACCCTAGTCGGGCCTGACTTTCCTTTAGCTCAAACTCTTTATTTGATATCCCTGCTTCAACTTCAGATTTTCTAATCTGAATCTCTAAAAGGGCCTGCTGTGAAATTTTACCATTAGAATATAGTTTTTTTGAAACTTTCAAAATTTTAGAAACCCACTGAAGATTCTCTTTATAAATTTGGATTTCTTCCCCTAATCTTTTTTGCTGAACCACAGTTTTCCAAAGAGCAACCAGAAGACTTCTCTTTTTATCCTGAGCTTCATGAAGCTTAGCCTGCCCTAAAGATTCATAAGCATTCCGCTTATTTCCATACTTAGTGGTTAAGGCAATCTTTTGAGAAATCCCTAATTCTATCCCTGTCATGGGTGTTTCATTATCTTTAAGGGAGTCCTTAGGAAAGTTCTTAGCCGCTAATTTCAGCATGGGATCTCCCCACGATCCATCTACCGCCCCTTTTTCATTAAGGGCCATTCCCAATTCAGATATAGATAATACAGCTTCATGGCTTTCAATTTTTTTTACGGCCTCAGAAAAACTAAATCCAAAGGCCTGTGAGCACACCAAAGATATGGCGCTCACTAATACGAGTGTTTTCAAAGTAAACTCCTAAAAAGTTAATTTCAAAGTATTAAATTTTAGAAGTTAAGATATGGGGGGTCTAAGGAAGCTTGAGCTCATAGCGATTAAAGATGACTCTTTATATTGAAAAACAATAAAGCTCAATACTGACTGTAATGAGGGCTTGGTGCTAAAAGTCGTCTCTAAGGTTAGAACTGCACAACACTTGCATTGAACCTTATTTTCAGAATTCTTTTTTTCTTTTGTATCATTTGTCTTTTTACTTGAATGGTAAGGGCAATCCTTCATATTAGACTTAGACGTTTCTAACTTTTGACCACAATTTGCTAAGTTTTCACAGACCGTAGCATTGGCATAAACCAATTGAGCTGAAAGTAAAAATGTTAACAAAATCGTCACTATTTTCATAAGTTAAGCGTACCATTAAACAATTGTTTGTCACGTCAATTCATTGTTAATTATAGACTTCAATCTTCTATTTTCAATGATCTACATCATTCTTATCGGAAAACTAAAGTAGATCTTAAGCCAAGCCTCGCTTACCTTTAGTTATCAGCTTATACATTAACTATCCATAGTTATTAATTAAGCGGATGACTGAAATAACATGACCCTTATCAATATAAAAACGGCCCTTGTAGTTACCTAAATACGGAAGAAGATTCGAGTTTTTTGAATCAAGCTTGAGTATAAACTCCCCGCTTTCTAAGTCTAAGGCCTTTAGTTCAGCTTCTTGAAAGCCAAAGAATTCCTGGCAAAGAGGAAATAGAAGTTTATAGAGAGCTTCCTTAGCGGAAAATAAAACGGTATAGGCCAAATGCTTGTCACCAAAAAGCCTTATAAAAGCTAAGTCCTTTTTCGTGGCCACCATCTTTTCAATAGTTTCAATTTTCTCATCGCCAATAATCTCTTCAGCGTCAAGACCGATGGACCTAGATGAAGACTTCAGATCAACCAAGGCCAAGGCCATTTTTTTGGTATGAGTGATACTTCCCACCAGTTCCGAAGGCCAAAGTGGTTCTCTTTTTTCCCCGGCTAATAATTCATTTAGTTCGACACCTAAGCTTGAAGCAGCCTTGTGAGCACAAATTCTACCGCCTAAAAACTCGTTTACTCTTGATCCGACTGCCTTTTCAACATGAGAATTTAAGAGAAAGGAATACTTCTCCATAAGGTCATTTTCAATTGGTAAATTTATAGAGTGAAGAGCTCCGAAATTAAGCTCCATTATTAAACCTGTTTCTTATCTGGTCCAAAGATCCATTTATGTTGTTGTCCGATAACTCTAAAGGGTGCGCCCACTTCTTCATTCCAAGAAATAATATCTTGGAATCTCTTCTCGGGAAAATCTTCCCCTAAGTTATAAGCAGGTGTTACCACCCAAGGAGTGAGGTATAGGTCTGTATTTTCTAGTAACCATTGATGAGCAAATAGAGCGGCTGAAAAATCAGCCTTATTCTCAACGACAGATTTTATCTGTGCTCGGTTTCCGTACTGCTCAATCACTCTTCTTAACAGCTGAGGATTAGTAGCAACACCGGTTGAAGGAGTTTTAAAATCAAATGAGATAAAATCAATAAGGTCGAAAAGCTCGTCTACGACACGAGTCCCAGCCGCTTCGATATTGATCCAATAACCTTTAAGCTTAAGTTCTTTAACTAGTTCTAAAACTCTAGGGGTATGTTTTGGATGAAGTGGATCTCCTCCAGTAATAGAAACTCTTTTTATTTTTCCAATATGACCTTGGTATTCAACCGCCGCCATAACTTCTTTTAAAGTCATCACAGTTGAAGGATCAAATTCCCAAGTATCCATGCTATCGCAATTTAAACAGCCAACAGCGCAGCCTTGAAAACGCACGAAGATCTGAGACTGCCCAATATTGACGCCCTCACCTTCGGTGGCCCTATAAATAGAGTTAATTAGAAAATCTTTCATTCGAGGAATAGGTATAGCAGGTCAGCTATCCCTAATTAAGACGCGGTCAGTCATTTACAATTTACAGGAGTTAAAAAGCTCATGATAGAAATCGGCCACTTTTGAGGGCTGCATTTCAGGGCGATATTTACGGATAAGCCCAATAATCTTAGCCGTATCCTCTCTTAAATGCTCATCTTCAGACAGTAGGATGTGTTTATAGACCGGATCATTTTTTATCGCCTGTACCTCTGAATTCCCAAGAAGACCTTCATCAACTAGTCTTGATTCAGAAAGCAGCCCAATTTCACGTCTGGCATTCTCATCGAAAAAGGCCTGCATCCCCTGAGTACAAGCATTATTGCTTATGGCCGAACTTGGGGAACGCTCTGTCTTTTCAGTTACAGCGCAGCCGAAAACTAAAAACAAAAATGCGGCGATGGTAAATCTCTTCACTCCTACTTATCGAGCCTTTAATCGGAAACTTAAATACCCACTCTTTTTTGTCGGTTTCTAAATTTCCTCTTTATATGTTCCGAAAAGTACCACGGTGAGAGCAATATTAATTACCCTACTTTCAATGGTTTTATGCCACTCGGTTCCTCTTAAGGCCGATCCCGGTGTTCAGCTAGACTTCTATGATATGAATGAGTTCGCTAAGGAAATCGACTTTGCCCTCGACTATACTTCCGTCACTATTCAAAAGGGTCATATTTTAAATAGGGAAATTGGAAGTCGCTCCTTAGACGAGCTAGATGATGTTCGATTAGAAAAGCATCTACGAAATGTTTTTGAAAGTTATATCAAGTTATATGAAAGAAGATTAGATCTAGAACCAAGTAAGCTTAAATTTTTTAAAGATGCTTATCAGGCCGTTCACTATAAAACTCTTATTGCTGACTTTAAAAACGTCTTCAAAAAGATGAGCCTAAGTTTGAAAAAACGCGGGGCCGGATTCTGGCTCGCTCTAATGTGCGGCATAGTAAATGAAGCGATCTTTGATCTTGTCGCTTGGACTATAAACCCATGGCTTTTAAGTATCACCCTGTCTATACCCTACAATGTCATCTGGATCTCTGGTCAAATGACCTTTGCCAGACTCAATATGAAAAAAAGGCTTACCAAGGCCCTTGGTAGTCCTGAAAAATACAAAGAGTATATGGAGTTTAGAAAGTCTCTTGCTGAGACCTTTCAAAAGAAAAACTTTGATCGCTATATTGTTCCATTAAAATCCGGTAACGGAGAAATTTCTACTGTGGTGATCAATAAGAGAACTCTCTGGGAAAAAATCCTTTGGAAAATGGACTCCGAAACAAAGCTTGGCTGGAAGTCACTAATTCGAAAGGCCGGCCTAAAGGATGGTGCCGTTAATTATTTTAATGTGAACGTTTTTTTAAAGTCTCATAATATTGACAACGCCTATTTAAAATCTGTTAGGAAAAGTCCTCTGAATAAAAAAGCTAAAGTGGCCCTTATTTTAAATCATATGTTTACAGTTCTAGACGAAGAGACTCAGTTTGCTTTTAAAGAGAAGTTTTCTTCTAGCTTTATAACACTTAATCAAAGCACTAGCTGGAAAGGCATGCGCTCCTGGACCAAAAAAATGCTAGAGCTCACCGATTGGGAGGATGTTAAAAAAGGCTTAAATGAAATTCCCGACTGGGTGGACGTCTCTGAAGTAGAAGGAATTTGGCGAAATATCCTACTTCCCCGATATTCTGAAACATTTGGGATTGGCTATTTTAAATACAGAAGAATCATCACGGACCTAGAAGTCCTAAGGGCCAAAAACTTTTTAGTGGAGGACTCCTCTTGGAACTTTGAAGTCTCCTCTAAGTTTTTAACTCATGCACAGATGGCCTTAACGACGGATAAGAACCCTCAATGTCTAAATGACCATACGAAAGTACTTCGTTTCTTAGTTAGAGAGTTGAGCCGCTAAAACGGTTCATATCAGGCTCGACAGTTCCCCTTAAGTCTTCTTCACTCATTTGAGTTACACTGCCATCGCCATTTCTTGGGGACTCATAATAAAAAAGAAATTCTAATCTTCTTTTTTCTACTGGAAGCTCAAAATAGGTTTCCACCACATCATATCCGTACATGGCGGGTGCACCACCAACGATGGTCATAAACCAATCAAGCCCGTCTTTACCAATACGCTCATCAGGAGAATAGGCATAGAACACAAGTTCGGTGCAAACCAAGCGGCCATAAGTTCTGCTATCAAAATTAAAGTCGTAGGGCTTACCATAGTTATTAAAAGCTTCCTCTATGGCCATGGCCTTATCTTTAAGGTCTAAGAGCGGACGAAAAGTAGCGGCCCGATTAAATGAGAGTCCCTCTTTTGTTGTCGATAGTTGCACTCCATAAGAAACAGATTCAATAATAGTTAATTCATCTTTTGTTTTAGAACTTTCTTTATATTTCTTAAAAGCAACAGGAAAGGTTTTAAGCATATAAGAGATAAAATCACTGCATCCTAGTTTTAAGCTTAAACATTTTGTTTTATATAACTGATTAGTGGCTTCATCCACGCTAAAGATTTCTTCCATTTGAGAGTAAGGGCCTAGATACAGTAGTCCGTGAGACCAAGTTCCTGTAAAAACTAAATTTGATAGCCTTCCATCTTGATTAATAACTCCAATATCCCCTGGCATAAGCTGGGCTTCCATTTTATCTAAATATTCTTTATTAAAGGTATTCTTATCAGGGAGTTGAAGCTTACTTAGCCAACGAAGAGTGCTGACCTTGATCTTATAAAGGTACTTCGTAAAAATCCTATAATTCATAAGCTGTCTCTGGCGCACACCAAACTCTTTAAGACTTCCTACATACTCTTCCATTAAGACTGGAACTAAGAACTTATACTCCTTAGGAAGATCAAATTTTGAAACCCAATATGAAAACTCTTTTGGGTAACTTAAAAAATCGGACATTCTAGGACGAACAATTTTTGAAAATGAATTTTGATTACCCTGCCTAACCTTTTGATGAGAACCTCTAGCTATCTTCATGATAAATTCATGTAAATAGTCTGGAGGAAGGTTCCCCACGGTGACATGTTCGTTAATAACTCCAAGAGCTGCGGGATAGGCCAAAACTTCACTAAAAAGTTTTGCTCCATGAGTGTTTAAAAGAATTCTTGCTACAACTCTTTTGTGCACAGACTTACGAGTAGATCCCATGCGAAAAAAATCTGATCCTGCGTTTTTTTTGAGTTCATCAAAAATAATTTTGTATTTACCAAGCGCCTCAATAAGGGAGTCCCTTTCTTTTCTAGTTAAAGTAAGACGCTCTTTTAAAGATTTCTTTTGGGCCGGAATAACAAAGTCCCTTACAAAGCGAGCATTCAATCCACGAAGTTCTGAGTCCAGGTCGAGCATCGACTTTGCTGTACTAGCATTCACCGACAGGTGAAAAAAGAATGAGGCTAAAATGAAAAGAATGACCTTTGGTAAATGCATTCACTCTCCAGCTTGATAAGTAAGTAAGACTAAGAGTGCAAAGGATTTGCCATTTTTCAATAATAATTACAGGTAGTTATATGAAGCTTTATGTCTAAAACCTAGGCAGGCCGGCTGATTAAAAGACAGCATCAACGCATAGTTACCCCACTGCATCACAGTCACAACCCTAGGCTTTATTAAAATTTTCAATTTTATTTGACATTAATATTAAAATATTTAACTATTAGGTCATGAAAACAGGAAATCTTAGCATTAATACCCCTTGCCCCGCTTGTCAGAGTGAACTTAGCCTAAAGGCCTTAGGCTGTGATCATTGTGGCTGCGAAGTTAAGGGTGCCATTACCCTCTCGCCCTTGGCCAAACTCGATAGTGAAATGACCCATTTCTTAATGGTGTTTATTCATAGTGGAGGAAAAATCGGTGATGTGGAAAAGGCTCTTGGGATTAGCTATCCCACGGTAAAGGCTAAGCTTTCCAAACTTCAAAGCCTTCTCTCTTTAGATGAAATTGCTCAGGAAGAAACACCAGAAAATCAGGTGATAGACCTTCTGGCCAAACTTGAGTCTGGGGAGATGGGCTATGAAGAAGTTATGAACAAAGTCAAAAAGCTAAAGGAAAAACAATGAAAGAAGAAATCTTAAAAATAATGGATATGAATAAAAAAGGAACTATCAGCGACGAACAAGCGGCAGAATTACTTTCGGCCCTTAAGTCAGAAGAAGGTGAAGCAAAGCAAACAAAAGAAGAAACTCGTGAAAGACCTAAAAGAGACGGGGCTTTTGACCTCTCTGAACTTGGCGGTCTTGTTAGTGAGCTAGTAAACGTAAGCCTTGAAGGGGCCATAGATGAAGTTCGCGGCGCTATCAAAGATGTAAAAGGATCTTTTAATAAGTCTGGGGTTAGCGGCCTATCAAAGACCACTCCCCCCACTGGAAGCGGTTATATCTTTGAAGACAACAAGTTTCACGTAAGTAATGTCTCAGGTATGGAACTTAATGACTGTCAGATGTGTGATAATAAATTTCAGGCCTCAAATATCTCAGGCCTAAAGATCACCGGTGGCCATATGCTGGACACTCAGTTTCAAGGCTCATCAGCGGACTCTCTTGCTTTAGCAAACTCTAAACTTGAGGATGTGCATTTTCAAGGAACCAAGATCTCTAAGACTGATTTTGTAGGAAGTAAGTTAATGGATGTTCATTTTCAAGGTGCCTCGGTTAAGGCTCTTAAGATTGCTGAAAGCCAAATGGCCGATACTCATTTTCAAGGCCTGTCAGTGAGCACCAGCGAAATCAATGGCTCTAATTTTAGTGATACGAAGTTTAGAGGCTGCTCTTTTAAGGGAAGTAAACTTAATAATGTCGTTCTATCTGAATGCGAGTGGAGTGATATTAAGCTTGTTAATTGCGAGATCTCCAATGTGAATCTAAGCGAGCTTAGGATCAAGTCCGTAAACCTCGAAGGAAAAATCATCTCAAGTACTGAAGAGTTTTTAGAATTAACAAGATAATTAAGAACGGCTCGAAAGGGCCGCTTTTAAATATGCAGAAATGAACGTAGTCGACTAAGAAGTCCCTTTTTCGGGAATACCTTTATCCAAAATTTTTCTCGATTTTGATTTTCTGTTGATAGTTTAACTTTCTTCTTTTTTTGAAGAAGTATTAGAGCCTCTTCAAGGTCTCCTCTACAAAATCCTGGAATATCGGCAATTCTCTCATCAGGAATATCTAATAGGATTAGCTCAAAAGACATGGGCTCATAAAAGGAGAGAACCTCTAGTACGAGAGATTCTATTTTTTCCTTTCTACTTACAGGATTTGTTTTCACAAATGCAAGTAACCAGGTACCTAACGGTAGTAAGGGTTTTCACCCTTTGAATGATTGGTAACGTCCATGACGCCTTTAAATTCAGGGAATTGATCGATAAGAATCTTCTCAACTCCGTCCTTAACGGTGGTAGATACTTGCGAGCAACCTTGGCAGCCGCCCCCAAAACTTAGATGAATAAAACCATCTTTTAAATCTACTAAAGTCACATGCCCTCCGTGGGAGGCCAATGAAGGAGTAATGGTATCGGTTAGAACTTTATTGATTTCCTTTCCAATATCAGACTGAGCAGCTTCAGATATAAAAAGCTCTTCTTCAACCTGTGTATTGGCCGACAAGTATGAACTGGGAACCATTTCAGCCCCTGAGTTCCAAAGCTCGCGAGTTCTTTTACCCACATCTGCGGCTGCAGATTTTAGGTCGGCACCTTCTTTGAATTTAACTCGAAGCGAATCTTCATTAACAAAGATCTCTTCCACTGAATCGAGTTCAAAGATTTTTTCAAGAAGAGGTGCGCCAATGGCCTGCTGCTTTGTCTGGCAAAGGGTCTTATTTTTTTCAAGAATAGTTTCGGAAAGAGAAAAGAGAACCATATTGCTTGAAGCAAGTGTGGCCTGAATCTTTAACTCTTCTCTTTTATCAGGAGAATCTTTTTTAAACGCTGAACGAATCTTGTCTAGAACCACTTTCCATCTCCTTTAGTTTTGAAAATTTATAAATACCTGTATTGTGACCATCACTAAAATGAATGGCCATTCCATAACGTCCAACTAGTTGGTGACGAGTTACAGAAATATCAGTTGCAATCTGTTCCGCCTTTAAAATTTGTACTCCCGTATTTTCATCAACACAGTTAGCACATGGGCAGGCAAAACGAAGATCAAAAGTCTCATAGGTTTTAGGACTTCCCGCTTCCCATTCAATTTGAACTTTTCCATTAACAACTTCAATTGAGTGAGGTTCGGCCGTATCTGACTTCGCTGCTTCCTGTCCTTTTATAACGGTATCAGCTAAATCCATAAAGGCCTTAGCAGGACCAACGCCTTTATGATGAGTTATAAGGTTTACCCCTTCGTCCCCACTGGCCATAATCTCTGGATCAAGTGGGATCGCTCCTAAGTAAGCAACTTCTTCGGTTGATGCTAATTTTTCACCGCCGCCAGTTTTAAAGATTGGCGTGGTCTCCCCGCAGCTCTTACAAGAAAAGCCACTCATATTTTCAACAATCCCAAGAATAGGAACATTAACTGTTCTAAACATATCAACGCCATTTCTTGAAATCTCAAGGGCAACCCGCTGCGGAGTGGTTACAACTATAGCGCCAGTTAAACGGGCCTGTTGAGCAAGAGTTAATTGGATATCACCGGTTCCCGGAGGAAGATCGATTAAAAGATAATCAAGCTCACCCCAAAGGACGCCTGAAAGAAATTGAGATAGGGCCCGAATAGCAAGAGGCGCACGCATGATCATGGCCTTACCAGAAGTGTTCATCACACCCATGGAGATAAACTTAACTCCATCTTTTTCAATAGGAAGAATAAATCCGCCCTCTGCTTTTGGGCGCTCATTTGAGCCAAGAAGACCTGGCTGACTTGGTCCATAAATATCACCGTCGATAACACCGACAGAATAACCTTTTTCTTTTAAAGCAAAGGCCAAGTTTGTGGTGACGGTAGATTTACCTACTCCCCCTTTTCCAGAGGCTATAGCAATTATATTTTTAGCGGAATCAAGTCCTGGTTTCATAGTCTTCTCTCTTTTAAATAAGGCAAATTTCGCCTCAATTTTTATCAAATTTAGTGGATTGTCACAAGGCTTACTGGCGAGTGAAACCGGCCGCCAAACCGTTTTCTATGGCCGTCTTTAGCTTTTTCTCGTCCATACCATTTATTGAGAGAGCATTTTGATGCTCCGAAGAAGAGCTAACTTGTGAGAAGAAAGTATTATCTGTATTGAGGCAAGCCTTTACTCCAAGGTCTAGCCACTTTCCGATAGGATGTTCTTTAAAACTTGGAATCACACCGCATTGAAGATTCGATGTGGGACAGGCCTCAATGACAATCCCGTTTTCTAAAACAAGATTAAGTGCTTTTTCACTCTCAAGAAGTGTAACCCCATGCCCAATTCTTTGGGCGTGAAGTTTAGTCACGGCAGTGATGATCTCTTCCGGATCCCTTCCTTCAGAGGCATGGACCGTTCTACCTAGACCATATTTAGCGGCCAGGGAGAAAGCGTCCTTATAATCTTCTAGTTTAAACTTTTGCTCGGAGTCAGGACCTCCGGCAAGATCGAGCCCAACCACTCCCTTTCTCTCTTTTGCTATTTTCACAAAAGATTTAATCAGCTTCGGGTCGTCTCCATATAGGCCGCAAAGAATTAGGCCAGCTTTTCCATCAACTCCTTCTAGAGCTGCGTCGATGATTTCTTCTAATTTCAATCCTTCTCTTTGATGCAAATGAGGACCGAAACGAATCTCTAAAAGATCCACCCCATCACTCTTAGCATCTTCACAAATCTCTTTTCCCACTCGGGTGATATTTTTTGTGTTTTGCAAAAGACTTAAAGTGAATTCAAAATGACTGAGAGCGGTACCTAAATCCATATGGGGCTTAAAATAAAGATTACTTGGAACTTTTACTCCGAGCTCTTTAGCTAGTTCCATGGCCGTACTCTCCCGAAGAGAGCCGTCTAAATGCCTATGTAGGTCCGCGCGATTTTGCATCCCATAGCCTAGCAGGTGCCTCGCAGGATTTGTACCGCTTTGCATGAGGAGCCTAACATGTTAAATTTAGTCCCTAAGGAATTGAATTTTGGAGAACTATCTTCTTTTTGGGGCCATCGGGCTTTTTATCATATTTGTATTACTGGTTCTAATCTTTAAGTTAGCGGCCGGGGAAGACTGCTATTCAAAAATGAATAATCTGCATAAGAAGATCTTTCTTATCTATATCCTAGGGGCCTTTGGCTATGCCTTTTATTTAGGGGAGCTTAATCAATTTCCAATTATAAGTTTTGTTGTGGGAAGCTTTATCTTTCTAAGCCTCCACTACGTTTATCTTTTCTCTCTAGTGGGAATCTCTAAAAAAAGTATCTCCATTAATATTCTCGTTAATATAAAAGAACTCTCAACTGATGGGGTGAACACTTCGGTGAAAAAGCTCTCCGAGTTTATGAGCAGTAAAGAAAACGGCCTTGACTATATTCGAGAGAACCGCCTTAAGCAGATGGAGCTTTTAAACTGGGCCGAGGTAAAAGAGAGTCAGTATCACTTAACCCCTAAAGGACGCCTTTTTAATCGCATGGGGAATACAGTTCTTAAAATTTGGAATTTAAAACGTCTCTAGTTATGGATCAGTCTCTACTACTCTCCATTCAGTTTTTTATTCCAGCGGTGCTCGTGCATATCCTTCTTTGTCATCTTACTGGCACAGAAAAATTTATGTTAAAGGGATTGCTTCTTGGCATTGCCGCGAACCTTGGCCTCCTCATCTTTTTAGTCACGCAAACTAACTTTGATATAGTGGCCATCTACCTTCTTGGAACCGGTTGGCTTGCTTACCTTATGCTCTTTATTAACCTTTTAAACTCAGTCACGCTAAAGATGCTTGAGGCCCTTGGAAACGAAGTCAGCGGCGTGCTTCCAAAAGAGGCTTTTAATAAATTTTTTAATGAAGAGGACGGCCTAAATACGAGGCTCGATTCTCTTAGCCTCAATGAATTTATCATCAAAAAAGAAGATATTATAGAGCTCACCAGTAAGGCCCAGTTTATGTTGGGGATAATTTCAGTTTTAAGAAAGCTCTTTAATATGAAGTCATAGGACGTTTAATGAATAAGGTCTTTGAAAAAATTAATTCCCTAGGCTTTTTAAAAGGTCTTTTCATCTTTGTCTTTGCCGTGCGCTTTTTACAAAGTCTTTGCATGCTTAAGCATGGTGACGCTCTTTACTATCATCTCGTGGGCGGTCGTTATTGGGTGGAAACCTCACTTCTTGAGATGACTGAAAGTTTTCATCCATTCTTTTTGGCCGGGCTTTTTGATTATCTTTATGTCATTCCTAATTTTATCTTTGGCCCCACACTTTTGACTCAGTTAGCTGGTCAAAATATGCACTTTCTTTTCTCTATGGGACTTGGAGCGCTAATATTATTTAATTACTTTAAAGGATCTAAATGGGCCTATATTGCACCCCTCTTAGTTCTTACCATTTCTAAATCCCAAGACTTTTTCCTATACGCTAAAAATGACGGTGTAGTGGCCTCCCTTGGCCTACTCGCGGCTCTTTTGATTGCCCAAAAAGACTTTCTTCCAAATCTAAAAAGCTGGGGACGAGTTTTTTGTATTGGGATTCTTTTAGGACTTCTTCCTGCCGTAAAAATGTATGGGCTCTTCGCCTCCGCCGCCTTAGGACTGGTTTTTATTTTTCATAATAAGAAGGCCTGGAAAGAGATTCTTCTTGTAGGAGCTCTGGCACTTCTCACCTGGTCCCCTATTTTAATTAGAAATTATATTTATCTTGAGACCCCTATTTTTCCTGGTCTTTTAAATAAGTTTCCAGGAAACCTAACTCCCGGGATGATTGCTTATTTAACCAACTCTTTAAATGCCAGTACCGGTTTTATGGAAGTCCTGGCCCATTTTAAAGCGGCCTTTATGGGGAAGGTGCTCTTTTTATCAGCACCTATTCTTTTTGTTTTAAATCTAAAGTTTAAAAAATCAGGAAATTCTTTTTTTTCCCTAGTTCTCCTCTATATGTTTTTTTATGCCGGACTTAATGGCGGCTGGATCTTTGATCGCTACTATTTTGTCTGCTACTTCTGGCTTTCATTTTTTATTATTAAGTCCCTGACTCAATATGAGCTAAAAGCATGGGCCGTGCCTCTTCTTATCGTACTTATTTTGGCGGATGGAAGAGTTGACTACGGAATCACTAAAACCATAAAAACATTTAAACTCTACGCTAGTGCAAAGGATGAACGTGAGATCGTTAGAAAAATTTCAAAATTTACGGAATTTTGGGATTATGTAAAGCCAAATAGCTATATCATTTCCGATCGCGCTTCAGAGATTTTCTATGCCCCTTCCGGAGTGCGTATGCATAACTATACGGAAAGTAGAGAGGCCGAATTCCTTTATCGGTGTACGGAAGATGATATACATGAGCTAAGTCCCTATTCTTACGCTCTAATTGAAAGATCTATTGATAATCCCTGTTATGACTTGATAAGAAAGAAGGGCAAACTTTTGCATAAGGTTTTCAACTACAAACTTTATTCGCTTAAGGAAGAATAGTGGGCCCGTTAAAATTCTTAATTCTCTTTCTACCGCTGGCCCTAAACGCCAAAACTGTAGAACTTATTGTAAACGCTCCTTTTAATACGAGTGCAGAACAAAAGTTATATCTTACGGGGGATATCCCCGGTCATTGCAAATGGCAGGTTAAGTGCTTAGAGCTAGAGAAGATTTTTGATAAAACCTTTAGAAAAGTTATTAAAGTAAAAGACCTTGAGGAATTTGATTTCAAGATCACCCGCGGTAGTTGGGATACTCAGGCGTCTTCTAGTTCTGGAAGAATTTATCCCAACCAAACAATTAATCTAAGAGAAGATAGTAATAAAATTATTTTAAATATCGCCAACTGGTCGGATAAAAAAGCACACGGGGTTACAGGTAATCTGATAACTGTTAAAAACTTTCTCCCCACTCCCTTAAAAGAAAGGAAGACCCTTTGGATTTGGCTGCCCCCGTCCTATGATTCGACAAGCCTAAAATATCCAGTCCTCTATATGCACGATGGTCAAAATGTTTTTGACCCAAGAACCTCGGGATTTGGAAACGAATGGTCAGTCGATGAAGTGATGACTTCTCTTATAAAAAAGAAAAAGATCCGCGAGGCCATTGTTGTGGGTGTAAGTAGCGGATCAAATAGAAATGGTGAATACACTTATAATAGGCAAGGACATCTCTACGCGGATTTTCTAATTAAAACTCTTAAACCTTATATTGATTCAAACTACCGAACTAAAAAAGATAGGAATAACACCTACCTAATGGGCTCAAGTATGGGCGCTCTAATTTCTTTTACTATCCTCTATAATCATAGTGATATTTTTTCAAAGGCTGGGGCTATTTCACTTCCCGCTTTTGCCCACGACGACACTCTCTTTAAGTGGTTAACCAGCCAAAAACTTCCAAGAAATAAAATCAATGTCTATATGGATCACGGAACTCATGGGCAAGATGGTCCTTACCTTGAGCATATGCTTAGGCTTTTAAGAGTGCTTGATAAAAAGGGATTACCTAAAAAGAGTATAAAGTATGAAGTAGCTCCCTATGCCGACCATACGGAGCTAGATTGGGCGCGAAGAGTAGAAAAACCTCTACTTTATCTTCTTTCCATTTAAAGTAAAATCAAGAGTACAGTTCTTTAGTTTTAATTCAACTTCGTACTCGCCGCAGTTAGTACCATTATAACATTTGTACTCATACTCGATCTCACCAGATTTTCTAATCTTATTGATCTCTAAAGTACCTTCAGCACCGCCGAACATATTACCGTCTTTTTCTACGGAGAACTTATTCCATTTATTCTTAACCTTAACTTCATGAGCAAATCCAGATAGGGCCAAGCGCGAGACTTTCTCATTAAGTCTAACCAGTTTTCCCTTTCCATCCGAGAATTCTACGATGATTCCCTTATTGGTAAATCCATCCTCATATCCTGATTCAGACACATAAGTTAAGTGGGCCCATTTTTCTGACTTAACCACTTCACAGGCACCCATATACTTTTCAATCTTAATAACCTTATCTAGAGCGTTAGCATTGATGCTTAACCCTGCAAAAAGGCATAAAAACGCTAATACTGGTCCTTTCATAAAAACCTCTGTTTAGTTCGCACAAATCATACCACACCGCAGCATTTCAAATAATTGCTATTGAAGGAATTACATACCCTGCTAAGTCGTGCAAATTAAAGGCCCATCAGCTAAAATTCATCCGAACTTTATAAGGAAAAAAAGGAATTTTTCATGAAAAAAGTCTGCCTCTTCGATGCTGTTCGAACCCCTAGGGCAAAAGGAAAAAAGGACGGAAGCCTCCATTCTGTTAGGCCAATTGAGCTTACGGCCGCGGTTCTTAAGGCACTTCAAAATCGAAATAATTTAGAGACTAAATATGTAGATGACGTCGTCCTCGGCTGTGTCACCCAAGTTCAAGAACAAGGGGGCTGTATAGCAAAAAGCGCTGCCCTCTACGCAGGCTTTGATGAATCAGTTAGCGGTGTTACCCTCAACCGTTTTTGCGGAAGCGGGCTTGAGGCCATTAATAGGTCTGCCTGTAATATTATAAGCGGCTACTTTGATCTTATGATTGCTGGCGGAGTTGAGTCCATGAGCCGTGTGCCCATGGGATCAGACGGAGGCGCTTGGATGATTGATCCTGATGTTGCTTCAAAAACCTCCTTTGTCCCTCAGGGAATTTCAGCGGACCTTATCGCTACCCTTGCCGGGTATAGCCGAATAGAGCTTGATAAATTTGCCCTTCGCTCTCATTGTAATGCTGCCGATGCCGTTGAAGATGAGCGTTTTAAAAACTCCATCATTCCTATCTATGATGAAAACTGCCAGCTAATTCTCGATAAAGACGAGATGATTAGATCTGAGACTAGTCTTGATAAACTTGGCTCCCTTAAACCGGCTTTTTTAGAAATGGGAACAAAGTACGGCTTTGATTCTGTGGCCCTTCAAAAGTATCCAAACCTAGAAAAGATTAACCACTTTCATCACGCCGGAAACTCCTCGGCCATTGTAGATGGAGCGGCTGTAGTTTTAATGGGCAGTGAAGAAATTGGAGAAAAGTTAAACTTAAAAACTAGAGGCTATATTAAATCCATGGCCCTTACCTCCACTGAGCCCACCATCATGTTGACCGGACCGGCTCCCGCCTCGAAGATGGCCTTAGAAAAAGCCGGGCTTACCATTGACGATATAGACGTCATTGAAATTAACGAGGCCTTTGCTTCCGTAGTTCTTCGATTCATAGATGAGATGGGCTGCGATCCAGAAAAAGTAAATCCAAATGGCGGCGCCATCGCCATGGGACATCCCCTCGGCGCAACTGGGGCCATGATCCTTGGAACCTGCCTTGATGAACTAGAAAGACAAAAGAAAAAATATGGGCTTGTCACCCTATGTATTGGTGGCGGAATGGGAATCGCCACAATTATAGAGAGGGCTGAATAATGATTAAAGTAAATACTGATGCTCAAAATATAGCGGTCCTAACCTTTGAAGTTTCTGATAAACCCATGAATGTGGTGAATGAAACCTTTCTTAATGAACTTAATGACGCCATTAAAGGAGCTCTCTCAAATATTGAAACTAAAGGCGTCATCATCACCTCTAATAGACCTGAATTTATTGCTGGCGCTGATCTAGAGTTAATCACAAGCATTAAAAACGCCAAAGAATGTTACGCCCTAACGGAGCGCTTTCATAAACTCTTTAGATTAATTGAAACTTCTGGCATCCCTTTTGTTGCGGCCATCAACGGCACCGCTTTAGGTGGAGGCTATGAAGTGGCCCTTGGTTGTCATTATAGAGTTGCTCTTAATAATTCAAAGGCAAAGATTGGTCTTCCAGAGGTGACTCTTGGACTTCTTCCTGGCGGCGGAGGAACGCAAAGACTTTCTCGTATGCTTGGCATACAAAACGCCCTTCCCTTTCTTCTTCAAGGAAAGACGGTCTCTCCAGAAAAAGCTCTAAAGGCCGGACTTATTAACGACTTAGCAGAAACAGAAGAAGAGATGATCAGCAAGGCCAAGGCCTGGATAGTTGAAAACCCAAATCCAAAACAGCCTTGGGATGAAAAGAAATTTCGCCTTCCCGGTGGAGAAGTTCAATCCCCAAAAGGTTATCAAGTTCTACCGGCCGCTACGGCCATGCTCACAGAAAAAACTTTTGGAAATTTTCCAGCCGCTAGACTTATCCTTCGCTGTCTATATGAAGGGCTTCAAGTTCCTTTTGATCTTTCCTTAAAAGTAGAGGCCCGCCATTTTGCTAAGGCCGTCCTCTCATTGGAATCAAAACTAATGATCCGCTCCCTATTTTACAGCATGAATGAATGTAATAAAGGAGCGGCCAGACCAGAGGTAGAAGTATCCCCCGTAAAAAAAGTAGGAATCCTTGGGGCCGGTATGATGGGAGCAGGAATCGCCTACTCATCTGCTAAAGCGGGAATTGAAGTTATCCTAAAAGACTTAAATCAAGAGGTAGCAAATAAAGGAAAGGCCTACTCAGCAAAGCTCATGGATAAGGCCATAAAAAGAGGTAGGGCCACCAAAGAAGATAAAGAAAAACTTCTCTCCCTTATCACGCCAACCACTGATCCAAGTGCTGTAAAAGACTGCGACCTAATCATCGAAGCGGTTATTGAAGATAGAGATATAAAAGCTACTGTCACAAAAGAAACTGAAGCTGTCACAAGCGAGAAATCAATATTCGCTTCAAACACTTCTACTCTTCCGATAACCGGACTAGCGAAAGCTTCAGCTCGGCCAAAAAACTTTATCGGTCTTCATTTTTTCTCTCCAGTAGATAAGATGCCATTGGTTGAAATCATCATGGGAGAAAAGTCTTCACCTGAAGCCCTGGCCACTTGTATTGATTACACCAGACAGATTAAGAAAACTCCCATCGTCGTAAATGACGGGCGTGGTTTTTATACTTCCCGCTGTTTTACCACTTATATTATTGAAGGCATCTGCGCCCTTAATGAAGGCGTTGCCTCGGCCCTTATCGAAATGGCCGGAAAAGCAGCTGGCATGCCTGTGGGTCCCCTATCAATCGCCGATGAAGTCTCCATTGATTTGATCTACCATATACTAAAACAAACTGCCGCGGACTTAGGTGTTGATCAGGTAGAACCCAACACCTTTAAGACCGCCACTAAGTTTGTCACTGAGCTTGGGCGCCTTGGAAGAAAAAGTAGAAAAGGTTTTTATGAATACCCAGACGAAGGGCAAAAGTACTTAAGCCCCGAACTTGATAAACTTTTCCCAAGATCCGAAACTCAGCCAAGTCTTGATCATCTTAAGCGCCGCTTTCTCACCATCCAAACTTTAGAGACAGCCCGCTGTCTCGATGAAAATATTCTAACTAGTCCAAGAGACGCCGATGTCGGCTCCATCCTCGGCTGGGGTTTTCCCCCGTACACCGGCGGCTCACTTAGCTATGTAGAATGGCGTGGTCCCGACAATTTTAGGGAAGATTGCAAAGAGCTTGAAGAAAAATATGGCCCCCGCTTTAAGGCCCCTAGAAATATTTCTTCTCTCGTTGATAGCTTCTACGATTAAAGCAACATTCGGATGGTGGCAAAGAAATCATTAGAAAAGCTTGGTTATAAGTTTGGAAATAATAACCAAACAATAAAAAATGCCACGAGACATAGAAAATTTCACAGTAAACTTTCTGAGCTTGAGCTTAGTCCTTAAGAGTTCCCATAACGGTGACTTCATTCTTATTAGCATTTAGTTGCTTTATAATGACACTAAAGCCAGTTTGAGCCGCAACTTCTTTGAATTTTGTGAGAATTTCATAGTCCTTGTCCCCTTGAAACTTGATGGTGAAGACAAAGTTCTCACAATTTTTTTCAAGAACCCAGGTGTTAATCAGCTCAAGGATTCGTTCAGGGGCGCAGATAATATCGGAAATGGCCCAGTGAATTTTTTCTTCCGGACGATACTTAAAGGCATCGGTTTTTAAAAAGGTGACCATAGGATCGTTCATCAATCTTTCATCTAGTGGCGAGCGATCAAGGGCGATAACTTTTGCGCCGTTTTTTCTAGCGATATAAGTCCAGCCTCCGGGGCAGGCACCAAGGTCCACCACAGTTTCATTAGGACC
>JAIBDQ010000049.1 GCA_024686135.1 Halobacteriovorax sp.
AGACCCATGAGCAAGAACATGAGAAAAACCAATTGATCATGCCTTAGGAACCTTGCCCAATAGATATAACTTGGACCTGTAATCAGGAAAGCCGCTAATAGAAAAGCTCTATTCTTTAAAACCGGTCTTAATAATGGAATAAGAACAAGTGGTATAAGACTAAAGCAAAAAGCGGGAATGAATCTTATAACCTCATGAGATTCATCGAATAAATGATAAAACCACGGGAGGAGATGATATAAAAAAGGTCCGTGTAACATCGGATCGTATTTATAATAAAGTGTTTCAGGACTCATATAATAATAGAGACCATAAATTGCATTTAGCGATTCATCGTGGTGAAGTGGTCTTAGACCTAGGTGACTCCAGATGAGCCCTAGTCCAACTAGGATTGGTAAAATAAAAATAAAATAAACTCTAGGAGAGTTTAAAAGTTTCTTCATCTTGACCTTGAATCATCTTATTTACCCACTCCACACCTTGCATGAAGGTGTGATCCTGGTTGCTGATTTCATATTTCCAAGCGCCAAATCGCCCTCTAGAATAAATTCCTTTTGACTCGAGTCTTGGCAGTAATTCTTTAAGGATGTTATCCCTTCCTAGAGAAGGAGTTGGATAACCTAGGACCGCTTTAAAAGACCATCTTGAAATGATCTCTTCATCGGAAATAAGTTTTGAGTTTTTTAAACCGCGAATAGTTTCTTCAATTATAGTATCCTGATTAACTGGTTTTTGATTTGACTCACTTATTTCTGCCATAAGAGAGAACTGTGTGTTTGGATCAGGGACGTTATTTGGTGAATAGTTTGAGAATACAGTGACTCTATAAAATGGAGAGTCATCCTCAGGGAAGTACATCCAGCACTTTCCTTCAAGATGCTTTGGTAGTTCGCCCTTTAGTCCAACCCCCACAACATGTGTTGAGGAAAATTTTAGTTGACCGGCAAGTTCAATAAGAGAAGTATCGTCTATCAGTTTAGTTGTGGTGGTTAACGGCAATGAGCTAATCAGAGATTCATAATGATATTCTTCATCGTTTGCGAATACAATTTTATTTTTCCAATCAATTTTTTCGGCAGGGGAGTTTAAGATGATTTTTTCTAACCCTACTTCCTTACCAATTGAATTCCAGATAGCTCCGGTGCCACCTTTAAGGGGGAATTGAAAAGTATTATTGGGTCCCCAACTGACATCATCTTCGTTACTTTTTATATTTTTTTTAATTCTATCAATATCAATTTGAGCAACTCTTTCGCCAACCCATACATAATTAAGCTCTTCAGGTTTATGTGCCCAAACTTTAAAGTTATAGGGATACATAAAAACTTCACAGAGACCAGTACCAAAAGATTTTAGTAACCAGTCTTTAAAGTTTTTGATTTCAAAATCTAAGTTTTTAATTTTCTGCATTCCATCTAGACACTTTTGAGTATCTTCATCTGGAAGACGATGAATATTATTTTGAAAAGGGTAAGGCACAAAGCAATCTTTTAGCCAAACCCAGGCTTCTCTCTCATGATGAAGCCACCCATCCTTACCGAGAGCTTTCTCCATGGCCTCATCAAAATAATTGTAATGGGAAAATTGAACATGACCACCGATATCCCAAGTGAAGCCATTGTCATCTAGATAGCTTGTCGCCAATCCTCCTACCCTATTTGATTTTTCGAGGATTAAAAAATCATCTATCCCCAAATCTTTAAGTCGATATCCTGCACCAAGTCCGCATGGACCAGCGCCGAGAATAAGATATTTGATTTTTTTAGGCATGTAGTCGTTTTAGCTCATCATTATTAGTTTGATTTAATTCTAGCTTCATTCTGGAAACTTTGTAATCCAAAAGAGTAGAGAATTTGATGAGTTCAACAAACGATCTAATACAGGCCTTAATTAGTCCAAGTCTTATAAGTGAAACTTGACCCGTAGACCTTTCGATATGGGTAACTGGAACTTGGGGAAGGTTTCCTAAATATTTTGATGCGAGTACCGAGATAAAGACATTTGGTGCAAATATACCAGGTGGTAAACAATGGATAATTGAGCTTAAGAAGTCCCTCTGGATGAGACGATAGGGAATATTTGCATCTGAAATCTTTGTCCCAAATAAAAACCTTAAGCTCGATTTTAAAAACTTAGTAATAAATATTCTAGAAAGGGGATCATGTCTCTTTGCTCTAATTCCCAATATAAAAGGGGCAGCTTCCCTCATTTTCCAAAGTTTTGAAAAATCACTTGGAAGAAACTGATCATCGCTGTCTACCTGGAAGATATATTCTGAATCTAAAGTAAGCGCATGATGATATCCTGTTAATAATGCACTTCCATGACCACCATTCGTCTGATTGATTAGTTCCATTTCACTATTTTCTAAGCAAAGTTTCTCTAGGATTGCTTGAGTATTATCTGTACTACCATCATTGATAAAGAGAATTTTAAATCTCGTCTTTTGAAATTGAAGAGCTGCTCTCCACTCAGTCGCAACTTTCTCTATACAAGAGGATTCATTGTAGACTGGAATTACTACCGTTAAATCGAGTTTTATTTTAGACTGTTTCAGATATTATCCTTTTTGAGCAAGCGCTTCTGAATTATTATACTCTTTATGGCGAGACGAATTAAGGTGGGAAAAGGTGCTCATTAGACTTAGAAAAACAATAACAGAGATTAACACTCAGCTAATGGAGGTTCCTAAGCCCTTAAAAAAGAACATCTTTTTTGTGGCATTTGCAGCCTTTACTATCCTCGGTTCTTATCCATTCATCAGAGCTTCAGCAACTGCACTTTTTCTACAAAATCACGGAGCTAAAAACTCGCCATTGGTTTGGCTTGGATCAGTGGGAACATTAGCCGTATTGGTTACCATCTACAATTTTTTACAGACTAAAATTCGAGTACAAACGTTATTTTTATTCTCCTCATTAGGAACCTGTATTGGTCTTGGATTGTTTTACTATTTGTTAGAACTTGGACAAAGTTTTTGGAGTTATCCACTGTTTATTTTAAAAGAGGCCTATATCGTTCTTCTTTTTCATATGGCCTTAGGATATCTAAATAGCATCATTGACTTTAAACTTGCCAGGTCATTACTTGGTCCCTTGGGAGCAGTAGGTAGTTTTGGGGGAATTATTGGGGGCCTTATAACTTCTCATTATGCCAAAGAGTGGGGTCTTGGAATTATTATCGCAATAGGAGTCACTTTAATTTTGTTGGCCACCATTTCATTTTGGTTTACGGATAAAGATATAAATATTTCTGAAAATAAAAGAATAGAGAATAAGGAAAGTTTATTTTCAGATCTTAGGGAAGTTAAAGGTTATGTGTTTGCTATAGGTGGAATCATAGCCTTAGCTCAATTTGCAATTGCCCTTATGAACTTTAAGTTCAATATTCAGTTAGAATCTATCTTTCCTGATAAAATTGGAAAGACTGAGTTTCTGGCCCAGCTCTATACTGCAGTGAACGCAATGAGTCTTTTTCTTCAACTACTAATACTCCCAATTGCTCTTAGAAGTTTTAAATTAAAAAATATTCATACTTTTCTCCCTGCGAGTTACCTTGTCTTAATTTTGTTCATGGTGGCCATGCCTTACGGAGGTTTGTGGCCTGTGGCGTTAGGTTTCTGGTTTTACAAGAGTTTTGATTATTCTTTCTTTCAAGCTTCTAAGGAGTTACTTTACTTTCCCCTGGGAGCGAAGCAAAAATATGCTGCAAAATACCTAAATGATTTAGTTATTTATCGTCTGGCAAAAGGATTAATTTCTCTTATTCTCATCTTTATACAAAGCCCTCTTCTTGTTAATATCATGCTCGCCATTTCATTGGTGCTATGGGGAATATTACTATTCCCCCTATTCAAGTTAAGACCTGATGAAGGTTAGGAGTAAATAATGAATCCATTTTTAGAAGAATTTAATACACCACACGGAACAATGCCTTTTGATAAAATTGAAAATGAGCATTTTATGCCGGCCCTAGAAGCAGGGATTATGGCTGACCGAAAAGAGATTGAGGCCATCAAGGGTAATTCTGAAGAGCCAAGTTTTGAGAATGTTATTGAGGCCCTGGATAAGACGGGAGAACTTTTAGGAAAAGTTACTGGAGTATTCTTTAATCTCCATTCGGCGAATACTAATGACGAACTCCAAGATATTGCTAAGGAGTTTTCTCCTAAGTTAACAGAGTATGGAAATGAAATCCTTCTCGATGAAGTTTTATTTGAAAAAATTAAAGCCGTTTATGATAAACGAAATGATCTAGGTCTAGATGTGGACCAGATGACTCTCGTAGAAAAGTTCTATAATCGCCGTGCTCAAAATGGAGCTCTTTTAAAAGGCGAGAAAAAAGAAAAACTAATTCAAATCAATCAAGATCTATCTAAGCTTTCTTTAGAATTTGGAGACCATCTCTTAAAAGAGACAAACTCTTATGAATTGGTTCTTGAAAACAAAGAGGACCTAGATGGTTTACCTGATAGTGCTATAGAAGCAGCAGGAATGATTGCTAAGGAAAAAGGTAAAGAAGGTAAGTGGGTTATCACTTTAGACTTTCCTAGCTTTGGTCCTTTTATGAAATACTCAAATCGTAGAGATCTAAGAGAAACAGTTTACAAGGCCTATACCTCTAGAGCAAATAAAGGCAATGATTGCGACAATAATGAAATCATCAAGAAGATCGCAAACCTTCGCCATGAAAAAGCACAATTACTTGGCTATGATTCTCACGCTCATTTAACACTTCAAGAAAGAATGGCAGCAAAGCCTGAAACAGTAACTGGCTTCCTTGAAACTTTATTAGAGAAGGCAAAACCAGTAGCGGAAAAAGAGATTGGTGGTCTAAAGGAATACATCGTAAAAAATGGTGGACCCGAGGACGTTCAGGCCTGGGATCTTTCATACTGGTCAGAAAAACTAAAAAAAGAAAAATACGACATCAACGATGAACTTCTTAAACCTTATTTTAAGTTAGAGAATGTTGTTGATGGTGTCTTTAAGGTAGCTGAAAAACTTTATGGTTTAACTTTTAAAGAAAATAAAGAAATACCTTCATACCATGAGGATGTAAGAACTTTTGAAGTCTTTGACGGAAAAGGTAATTTTACTTCTGTATTCTATGCAGACTTTTTCCCAAGAGCGGGAAAGAGAAATGGAGCTTGGATGACAAGTTATAAAGATCAGTTTATGAGAGATGGTGTTGATAGCCGTCCTCATATTTCTATCGTTTGTAACTTTACAAAACCTACTGATACGAAGCCTTCTCTTTTAACATTTAATGAAGTCTTAACTTTGTTTCATGAGTTTGGACATGCACTTCACGGAATGCTCTCCAAGGGGCGCTATGAGAGCTTATCTGGAACCAGTGTATATTGGGACTTCGTTGAATTACCAAGTCAAATCTTAGAGAACTGGGCTTTTGAAAAGGAATGCTTGGATCTATTTGCAACTCACTATGAAACTGGCGAGAAAATTCCTCAAGAGTTTATCCAGAAGATTAAAGATAGTTCTAATTTTCATGAAGGAAGCGCAACTCTAAGACAGCTTAGTTTTGCAAAATTAGATATGGCCTGGCATAGCAAAGACCCGTCAGACATTTCAAATGTAGAAGATTTTGAAGAAAAAATTACTGAATCTACGAGACTCGTTCCAAAGGTACCGGGATCCGCAAGCAGTTGTGCTTTTGGGCATATTTTCCAAGGTGGATATTCAGCTGGCTACTACAGTTATAAATGGGCTGAAGTTCTCGATGCAGATGCCTTTGAGGCTTTCAAAGAAAAAGGCATTTTTAATAAAGATGTGGCCGATAAGTTCAGAACTGAGATTTTGGAAAAAGGTGGATCTGAACACCCAATGGAACTTTATAAAAGGTTTAGAGGAAAAGAGCCTACACCTGATGCCCTTTTAAAAAGAGGCGGCTTAGCTTAAGGCTTAGATTTTAAAAAAGATTTTTTAGCATTTTGAAAAGGAAGAGGTAACTCTTCCTTTTTTATATACTCTAAAAAGTGAGGAAAAAGTTGTTCGGCAAAGTCCTCACTACTTTCCCTTGGGAGTACGGATGGCAAATTATCTACTGCGATTATTTTAATTCCACCTACGGCTTCTACAGTGGGATTTTCCCAAGAGGTGATTTCTTCGTATATTGGGATAGGGTTTAATTCGCTATTAGGATCGCAACTAACATCAGAGATCACTTTGAGTTTAGACTCATTATTTAAAATTAAATCTTTGTTAATAAAAGGTGGAATTTTAGAAAATATCAAAGCGGCATTAATAAAGATATCATGTCCTATAATCTCTTTGAAGGGACCGCCTTTCTTTGTTTCTTCTTGGTCCCAATTTGTGGAATCGAGATTAACTGCTGCTAAAAGGTCTCTTGCTCCTGTTCCACATCTACCTAAGGCTCCAATAATCAAAACCTTTGGTTTCTCTTTATTTTCAGCGAGTGAATTTATCTTATTTATAAGATCTTCCTTGCTATCAAAGTCTCGAAGTTGTTTTAGTCCTTTTTCTTGATAGTATTCTAGGAGGGCAGTGGCAGCGCCAACATAACCTGCCCAGTAACCATAAGCGCAAATTCTTCTACCTTTTTCATCTGTTAAGAACTCTAAATCAAAAAGCTCTCCACCACCGTCTTCGTACCTTTTATAGACATTCTCATATCCTTCCTGACCTTTAAAAATATGGGCAAAATAGATATGTGAATGCTCAATTGGAAAATCTTCGATAGGTAGCTCTTTAAGACCAAAGATTAAGTAGTCAGATGGGCAAGTTCTCCAGAAACCCATTTCAACCATCTTGCAACCGACAGCTTCATATTCACTGTCTTTAAAAATTCGAGTTGGCGACGACTCAATATAAACGTTAAACCCATCTTTGATTAAAATGGATGCACCTACTGGAGTTAAAGGAGTTCTTCTTTCATTACTTTTTACTTCATGTCTTAAAACTATATCTTTTTTCACATACACCTTTAATTACTATCAAAGCTTTTTGGATCTCTATAAACTTGTTTTATTTCACTAGACCAAAGTTTTCGAGTTTCAGGTAAAAACATTCTTATTGCAATAGTAATAAGAAATATTAGTGAAGCCCAGTGTAAAATTTCGAATGTGCTTAGTCTGTTACCTATAATTCCAATAAAGATACCAGCGCCTACATTTGGTACAATAAAAGAAAGGTCTAAAAGACTATGTATTCTAGTTAGAAATGCTGTTTCTACTGTTTCCGACATATAATTTAGTTGAGAAGTAATTCGAACAAAAACGGCAATTCCCCAAATGAATATAACAAGACAGTTAAGTTCAAAATTAGAAATCCTCATCCAAAGTGGAAATATGAGAGCCTCAAGTCCAACACAAATCAAAATTAATTTTCCAGATGATAAACTTTTAGATAGTTTGCCCGTTATGGCTCCACCAATGACGCCACCTAAGCCAAAGGCGGCCATAAAAATTCCGTAATGAAAATCACCTTTATTTAAAATTTCTTTTATAAAAGGGAGAAGAAGAGGAATCAAAACTCCTATTCCTGCCCCCAGGAGAACTGTGTTTACTAAGACACAGCGAAGTTCAGGTCGACTCCATACAAGATGCAGTCCTTCAATTATATCTCCACCCATTGATTTTCTGGGAGCACTAGATTTCGCTGGGGCTTTGTAGCTCATTCTTAGCAAGAGATAGATTCCAAGAAAGTAAGTTAAGAGGTCAAAAATAACAACTTCTGTAATTCCATTTAGAGAGGCATAGAGGCCAGCTCCAATTAGTGGACCGAGCATATGAATAATGGCGAATGTTGTTCCAAACAACGAATTCGCTTCTTTAATTTGATCGGACGGGACAATATCGTTAACTAAGGTTTGCCTGGCTGGTTTGAAAATACCTGTAAATAAAGCAATAAGACCATTTAAAAAGACGAGAGTCCAAGCACTTGAAACAAAAAATAAACAGGAGACTATTGGAATTCTCGCAAACTCGCAAAAAAGCAATAACTTTTTACGATCATATCTCTCGCCAAGAGCTCCACCAAGTAAACTACCTAAAGTTAAAAACAAAAGAAAGACTGCTCTATTGATACCCATGAACGATTTGTCATCATTAGTAATATGAAAAAGAAAAAGCATAAGCGCCGAATCTGTTATAAAGCTCCCGAGCTCGCTTGATAGACCTGCTAAATAAAGTCTTCGATAGTTAGGGAGTTTTAAGATTCTAGATTTAAACATTAGACAATGAACTTAATCTTTTGTGGGCCGCCTCGTATTCAGTTACAATTCTGTCCACAATAACTTTTGTCGGTTCGATGGCGTTAACAAACTCAATGGAAGGGCCTGCACACCAAACGCTTTTGTAGGTAGCACTCATGGCAGCTTTCTCTAGAAGCTTCATTCCTTTATAAAAAGTAAGCATCTTCACATATTTTTTAAGTTTTTTATTTTTGTTTAATACTTTTTCAATAGGGTTTTGATCTAAGCCAATTTTTTCGACATAAGGTGTTTTAATAACCGTACAAGGTGTACCTGATAGTTTTGAGGTTAAAGCGATATCCTTTGCACCATATTGAACAATGGCTTTTTTATAATCTTCAGTAACTCCGGCTTCAGTTGTCGCGATAAAAGGACTTCCTACACTGACTCCTTCAGAGCCTAGTGAGAGTACGCTAAGTAGACCTTCTCCTGTCCCAACTCCCCCGGCTGAAATTACCGGAAGGGTGCAATGCTTTCTTAGGGTAGGAACTAAGATAGAAGCAGGGGTGGGACCGGCATGTCCGCCGGCTCCAGAGTTAACAGCAATAATTGCGTCGGCTCCAAGTTTTTCACATTTCTTGGCCATTTCCACATCAACAACATCGCAAATAATCTTAACTCCCTTCGAGCCACATCTCTTTATAACGTCTCCAGGAGACCCTAAGGAGGTAATAATAAAGTCTGGTAGATATTTTTCGCATAGCGCTATTTGTTTCTCTAAATGAATATTACTTTTATTTACGATTAAATTGATTCCAAATGATCCAGGGCACTTCTCTTTTAGTTCCTTAAGACCCTTCTCGAACTCTTCAGGTGTTCTCCAGTTTAAAGCCGGAATACAGCCTGTAATACCTGCCTCAGCAGCAGCAATCGTCATTTCAATATTAGAAACCAGAAACATGGGGGCCATAATAATTGGGTATTTGATGTCAAAAGTTTCAGTGAGCCACGTCTTTATCATTATTTATCCTTCATCTTGCTATGTGTAAGAGGTCAAAGACCGTCAAACTTACTACAGGCTTGTAAGAACATATTAGGGGAAAAAAAACGCAATTCATATAGGTCTAGCTAGACTATCAGTACTTAAAAGAAAGTCAGGGATGACTAGGTCAGGCCAGTGGAGGGCGACAATGCTAAAGACAGCAATTTTTTCAGTTTTATTACTTCTAAGTTTTGGGATAAATGCCCACGAAGTAAAATGTGAATATAATGAGAAATCAGATAATTCTCCTTATATTTGGATATCACTAGGTAGCGACGCTATCGCAGAACTTCAAGAGACATTTCCGGCGAATAAAGTTGTTGCAAATAAAAGCAATGATGGAATTACGCTTGTTCAGGTTCGTGAAGGGCAAGTTAATTGCATCTCAGCTATGATGCATGAGAAGTTTAAGCGTTGTGGTGGTTTTGTTGTTCATGATTCTGAAGAAAAAGGTCTAGAGGAACTTTACGCTTCTCCAGAGAGATCTTTTGGAGATAAGGCTATCATTGCAGACTACTCGATCAACAGAGGGGATCTTGTAAGACCTTTAATTGAAAAAGTAGAAGCTTTAAAGATTCAAGGGACAATTGAAAAACTCTCAAGTTTTAAGAACAGATATTATAAAGCTAAAACAGGTGTTAACTCTCAAGAATGGCTTAAGTCCCATTGGGAAAAGCTTACCGCAGCTAGAACAGATGCTTCGGTAGCTTACTTTAAGCACGACCGTTGGCCTCAGCCGTCGCTAATTGCAACGATCAAAGGAAAGACTGAAGATGTTATCGTAATTGGCGGACACGCCGATTCAATTGCAGGTTTTTGGGGAAGAGAAAGAGCCTCAGCTCCTGGTGCTGATGACAATGCGTCAGGGATTGGAACGACAACAGAGATCATGAGACTAATTCTAGAATCAGGTTATCAGCCAGAAAAAACAATTAAGTTCATGGCCTATGCTGCTGAAGAAGTAGGACTTCTTGGATCTAAAGAAATTGCTACAAGTTTTAAGCAAAAAGGCGTCAATGTTGTTGGTGCTCTTCAACTTGATATGACTAACTATAAAGGCTCAGAAGTTGATATCGTTATGATGACAGACTTCACAAATGAAGGTCAGAACGCATTCCTAGGGAAGCTAATTGACACTTACCTTCCAACTATTAAGTGGGGCTATGACAAGTGTGGTTACGCTTGTTCTGATCACGCAAGCTGGAACCGTCAGGGATACCCTGTTTCAATGCCTTTTGAGTCAAAGAAGAATGATATGAACGGTAAAATCCATACGGGTAGAGATACAATCTCTCAATCAGGTGGAAATGCTGAACATGCTGCCAAGTTCGCTAGAATGGGTGTTGCTTTCGTTCTTGAACTAGATAAGTAAGTCTAATTTATAATTCACTAATATTATCGCTATTTTACCGAACCTTCTGGGTTTGGTAGGATAGCTATGTATTAACACTAAACAAGAATAGATAAGACTTGAGCTCAGACTCTCTCCCCGAAATTCCCGACTACGCCGCTATAAGAGAACTATTAGAATCTGAACGGCGTGCTGTTATTAAAGTAAATAAGTTCTCTGATGAGGATGAGTATGTCAGATCAATTGAAGATGCTGGACTTGTTCTCGATCTAGTCGAAGAAATTCAAACCAAACTAAATTCTTTTTTTAAAGACTACTCCTCACTTATATCTAAATTTAATAAAGACTTTATTTCTTATGTTGAATTTATAAATAGGGATTTTATTTTAGACCTTATCTTTTTAGATGATTGTCTTTTTCCTGAAAAAGAAATGTTTTTCTTTGGACAAGACGGTGGATTAAATCCCGAGTTTTTTAAACTTCATATTAAGAGTATTGAAGAGTGGTGTATTGAAACAGCTGGTCTTCACGACAAAAATCAAAGTAAATTAAAAGAAAGCTTTACACTTGAATTGAAAGTTTCAGAAATGGACTGCCACTGCGTAAAGTGTATCGCTGATTATCGAACTCAAACTCGTGAAAAAGTTTTTGACGACTGTAAAGAGTTGATCTCAAAAGTAGAAAATGATCTTTTATCTCTTATGAATGAAGGAGTTGAAGAGGTTAATGCGACATACTTAGATTTACAAAAGAAGTTAGATCGCATCTTTCATAAAGTAAGAACGAGATTAAAAAGATCGACAATCAACAGGCTCGATACTCAAGTTAAGGCCATCATAAAAGAAAAGTTTACTTATCCATCTGAACTGGCAAAAAAGCGTGAAGAAGTTATTAAACCGATACTTCTTAGAATGCTAGATGAGCAAGAGATTAGCCAAGATTTGATTGAAGACTCTGAATATAAAAGATTTTTCAATCAAATCAAAACTAATATATGGAGAGGCGAGCACTATATAGGTCGTGAGTTCAAAAAAATGGTTAAGTCTTTACTCTTACTTAAGCGTAAAGATATATCAGGCAGCATATTACAAGAATACTTAGGAGAGTTTTGGGTTCATTCTCAGGCCAGGTCTATTAAGCGTAAGATTGTTTATCATATGGGACCAACCAACTCTGGTAAAACTTATCATGCTATTCAAAGATTATGTGAAGTCGAAACAGGCTGCTACCTAGCTCCGCTAAGACTTTTAGCGGCAGAGCTTTACGATACGATGAACCATAAAGGTGCCATTACAACTCTACTTACCGGTGAAGAAGTCATTGAGGTTGAAGGCGCCACTCATTATTCATCTACTATTGAAATGGCCAGACTGCAGGAGCCATTTGATTGCTGTGTAATTGATGAAATTCAAATGATTACCGATCCTCAAAGAGGTTGGGCCTGGACGAGAGCGCTCGTTAACATCATGGCCGAAGAAATACATATTTGTGGTGATCCTTCAGTCTTAGATTTAGTTAAGAATATCGTTGAGCTTTGCGGCGATGAAATGGAAATTAAAAACTACGAAAGAATGACTGAGCTTAATGTTGAAAAAAAGGCTATCACTCTTGGTAACCTCGATCGCTCTGACGCTCTAATTGTTTTCTCAAGAAGACAAGCGCTTAAGTATAAAATGAATCTGGAGAGATTAAACTTCAAAGTGAGTATTGTATACGGACGTCTTTCGCCAGAAGTGAGAAGGGAACAGGCAAGAAAGTTTGATCAGGGTGAGACAGATATAATGGTCAGTACTGATGCTATTGCCATGGGTATGAATCTTCCGATAAAAAGGATAGTTTTTTCGACTCTTTCAAAATTCTTTAACAACCAGGAACATGTCATTTCCCATAGTGAAATTAAGCAGATTGCGGGACGAGCCGGACGATATCAAAGATTTCCTGTTGGCTTTGTTTCTTGTTTAACCAGAGTGGAAGATGGAATTGATCAAATCAACGATGCGATTGAAGCAACACTTGATCAAAAGAAAAAATGTATGGTTGGGCCCGATTTGGATATCTTCAGCCAGGTTAATAATGCACTTGAAGAAAACAATCTACCTCAGCTTAAGTTATCCGAGTTTCTTAGACTTTTTAACACAATGCAATTTAAGAAACCATTCTACTGTGTAGAGCTTAACGAAATGATTGAGCTTGCAGAAATCGTTGAGGATGCAAATAGCGAAGAAATATTATCTACTGCTGAAATCTTTGGCTTTACATGTGCCCCTGTAAATCAAGGGCTTGTTGATCATGTTCAATACTATATTTGGATTCTCAATAAATACGTTAATAATGACCCTATCTTTTTCGATCCTATTGACCCTAATTCAGATGATATTGATTATTTAGAAACATCAATCAAGTGTGTCGAACTATATCAGTGGCTTTCAAGACATTTTAATAACAAAAACTTTGATTATGATGATGAAGCCCTTCATCTTAATAAATCCAAAGCTGTCGAAAAACTTAATGAACTACTATCCAATCGAATTGTTCCTACCTGCTCTAGTTGTGGTGTCAAATTAGAGGAGAACTCTAAATTCGCCATATGTGAAAAGTGTTTTAAGGAGCGTCGTTTTGGTGGCGCGAGAGGAGGTTCTCGTGGTGGCTACCGTGGCTCTAGTAAAGGAAGTAAGAAACATTCTGGAGGACGAAGAGGTGCTTCAAATGATAACGCTGGTTCTAAGAAAAAGCATAAAACTCGAAAAAGAAAATTTAAAAAGAGATAAGTAATGAAACTAAGTGTAGCTGCAAAGGATATTCTTTTTGGCGCCAACTTAAATTCAAAATTACAAAATCTTGACTCGATAGAGTTCGACTTTCATGAAGGGAACTCTCTCCCGGAAAACCCTGGGCGAGAATCTGAAATTTCTTTTAGTAATAACCAAATTAAGTTTCCTAAGAAAAAGTCTTTAAAGGTTGAGTCGAATCGAGGTTTGGCCCTACACTTTTTTGCCAACCATGAGCTACTGGCCATTGAAATGATGGCAGCTGCTCTTTATTGTTACCCTAGTCGTACAGAAGAAGATATTAAGTTTAAAAAAGGAATCGTATCAGCGCTGAGAGATGAACAAAAACATTTTACAATGTACTGTGAAAGAATGAATGAGTTGGGAGTGAAATTTGGTGACTTCCCATTAAATGATTTCTTTTGGCGACAGATGATACACTTAAAAACTCCTCAAGAGTTCTTTGCTTTAATGTCGCTAACCTTTGAAATGGCAAACCTCGACTTTTGTATTCATTATAAAGAGATCTTCAAAGAGGTAGAGGACGAAAAAACATTTAATATCCTAAGTACAGTTCTTGAAGATGAAATTACTCACGTCTCTATAGGGCGATATTGGTTAGAACACTGGAAGCCCACGGGCTCTTTATGGGATTACTATAAAAATTTATTACCTGAAAAAATAACTCCTTCTAGAGCAAAGGGAATGATTTACTCAAGAGAGGTTAGAGCAAGGGCTGGTCTAGAGTCAGACTTTATTAAAAACTTAGAAACTTATAAAGATGAATTTAAAATTACAACTAGGAAAGAGTGGTAGGTATGACCCTCTATAGAGCAAACTTTGATTACGAAAGTGAATTATTTTGGGATAAAAAAGATGACTGGGCCATTGGAATGCTTGAACATCTTATTTTTTATTGCATAGATAAAAAAGATACTCTCTATACAAAAAGAACATACCCCGTAGATTACCTGAACTATTTAAGAGACGCTTTAGGTTTTACTCCCCGAATGAGTTCAATCGGAGAACCTGAAAATTGGTGGGGAAAACTAGAAAACATAAAACTAGAAAAGAATTTAAACTCTAAAATAACCTCTTTTGAAATAGCGAATAAATTAGAACTAAATCATTCAAAAAGCAGATTGATTTCTAGTATTGAGCAATTAGAAGAATTTTTAGAGTCTGAAAAAGATATATTCTTGCGACATCCTTTTGAGAGAGCTGGAAGAGTAAGTTTTCGGATTCATTCTAAAGAAGTCTTTGAAAAACAAAGAAGTAGAATTGAAAAAGTTTTAGAGTCACAACCTTTGCTTGGGGATATTTTTTTTAAAACTAGGAAATGGGATCTTGGAACATGTCTTATTCAAGTAGGTGGAAGATTTGAAGTTGGATTTCAAATAAAGAATTTAAATGATTCACTAGGGGTATTTAGGGGTGCCGTATTACTTGATGAGCTTATTGAAACGGAAGAATTAAGTAAGATTGGAAAGGCTTATTATAAGCTTGGAGCTAGGGAGCTTATTCAAATTGATAGTTTTGCCTATAGCGGTGGAATCAATTGGTTATGCGAAGCTAACTATAGAAAGACAATGGGGTATGTTGTCAGTAGGTTGAAGAGATTGGTTCCTCCTGAGTACTCGGTAGCTTTTTTAATGACTCCCAAATCTTGGATTAAGGAATTTATAACTCATAAACAATTGGTTAAAGAGCTTGATGATTTAGAAGGCGTTTACCCTCTTTCTCCAATAGATAACCCTATCTATTGCTGGTTAATTAGTGTCGAAGGAAGAGAGAACTTACTGGGAAAAGCTAAAAGCCTTTGGGAGCTTGTTTCTAAGAATGGACAAGATTTTCCTAGTGTTTATGAAAAGATTTTACCTGATAAGAGTACTCCAGAAATTAAACTCCCCATTTAGTCGCTTGAGAGAGAATCACTCAACTATGCTTCTCTTTTAATATTAATAGCTTAAGTGATATCAACAAAAATTCGATAAGTTATAATAATTATAAATACGAAAGTATTTATTTTGTACTTTAGAAAGGTCATCGCAATGTTTGAAGACTTGATTGAAAAATTGAAAGCTTCCGTTGAGGAATTAAGAAAGAAACTACCGGGTGGTGGTGGTGGTGATGATGACGAGTATGAAGACGAAGATGATTATGAAGAGAAGTACCACGACGATGACGAGGATGGCGACGACGGGAAAACAGTCAAAGTTCAAATTACTGACCTTCTTCAAAAAGGTGAGGGCTCAGATGATGATGAAGACTCTGAGGAAGCAGGCCCTAAAGAAAAAACTAAAAAAATCTATACCGATGGCGAAGATGAAGATGAGGATGAAGAAGATGAGGATGCAGATGCTGCCGCTCAAAAACGAAAAAAGATTATTATCTATGCAGTCGCTGCCTTGCTTATCGGTTTCTTATTAAAAGATGAGTTCATGCCATCAGAACCAGAAGTTGTAGCAGTTCCTGTCGTAAAGCCTAAAAAACGAAAAAGAAAGAAAAGAAAAAAACCTAAAAAAGTCGTCGAGACTGCAGCTCCAGAAAAACCAGCGGAGGCACAGGCAAAAAAACCAGAAGAGGCTCCAGCCAAACCAGTGGTAGATGTGCCACCTGAAACTGCTGTTGGGCTTCCTAGTGAAACTAAACCAGAATCAACTACTGCTCCAGTCGTAGAGGCCCCAGAGGTAGAATCTACAACAGCACCTGTGGATAAAACGCCTGAGACTGAAGTAGCCGAAAATAAAATAGCAGAGGAAATTAATAAGAATCCAGAGGAAGAAAAACCAGCTGAAGATACTGGGCTAGACGTCCAATTAGGCGAGGAAACAGCATCTGAAGTGAAAGAGAAACCAGTCACAGATATGGCTTCTAAAATTGAAAAGAAACTTGAATATGTAGCACCACCAAACTATGAGAGAAGCGGCCGAGGACTGGTTTATAATTGTGTTGGGAAACATTGGGCCTGTGTGGATAAGTTTAGTTATCTAACCTGTAAAGAAAATACTAAATGGTCAGGTCAAAATAGTAAAAAGCCAGAATGTGTAATCAAGAACGTTTATGCCTCAGTTGAGGATTGCGGAATAATTCAGAAGCATTATATCGAATCTTCAGAAGCTACGACCTTTTGTGGGAATATTCCTGGTGTCGAAGATAAGGCAAGCAGCGAAGAAGTGTCAGAAGAAATCGACCTTTTAGGAGAGTAAAGAGGCTACCAGCCTCTATATCCTTCTTTTTTCCTTTCTTTCTTTTTAACCTTAATCTTTTTACCATCAACGACTTTCGTGTGATCAAAAGTCCATTCTATCTTTAGTTCATCATCGAAGGGCCACTGAACAAAACTAGGTCTAAAGATAACCTTAAATCCTTCTTGCATTTTAACATCGGCTACTGCACATGCTTTTCCCATTAAGGTCCAAAATTTTTCTTTTCCATGGTATGAATGTCGAACCGAAGTAATTGGACCTGGTAGACCACCAAAGTCAGACTCATCCAGCCATTCAAGCCTATAAGCAATATTATTTGAGTCTATAAATGTTAGTCTCCATTGATCAAGTGTATTAACTCGATGAAACTCTTTAACGGTTATGATCGCTTCAACACAAACCTTGTCTTTTAAATATTTGTCGTTAAGAGAATTTTGAAATCTTTCAGATTGTTTTTTAGTAAGGCTCTTCCCATCAATGATCTCTTTGGTAAAAGAATTTATATAGGCTTCAGTAATAGGGAAAGCTTTGATTTTGTAATTACCACCGGCCATGGTTTTTTCTCTAGAAAGGTTATCTTTAATTTTTTCACTAACCAGTGATTCAGTTCCAAGACCTGTTATATAAGCCTCGGAGTAATCGATGACTTTCGATTTTGGTAAAAGTAACCCACAACTTGATAATAGTAGCGGAAAAAAGATGGCGATAATAATTCTCATGAACTAAGTATGCCTAGAAAATAGGGGTAAGAAAAGCTCTTAAGCCGCGTCTTTTTTAAACTGACCCTCTATAATTTTAAGAGAGAAAGTATCTGATTTCTCAGCGCGATCTTTTGTCATTGCACTAACAAAGTTTTTTACAAGCTCAGGATCAAATTGAGATCCAGCAAACTCTTCAAGCTCTGCAAAAGCAACATCATATGGGAGACCCTTTCTATAAGGTCTTGTAGAGGTCATCGCGTCAAATGTATCTGCGATGAGAATAATTCTTGAAAATAAAGGAATCTCTTCACCTTTTAAACCGTCTGGATAGCCACGACCATCATATCTTTCATGATGATGTTTAGCATTCTTAGCTACATCTTCAAATGGTTCAAATCCTTCTAGGATTTCAGCAGATTTAGAAGGATGTTGTTTCATTTGTAAAAACTCTTCATCATCTAGCCTTGCTGGCTTAAGTAGTACTGCATCTGGAACTGCAATTTTTCCAATATCGTGAAATAGAGCAGACATTTCTAAGTCGTATAGAGTTTCATCATCAAACCCCATTTCTTCACCGAGTTTCAAGGCAAAGTGGGTAACTCTGAGGCTATGCCCAAATGTATAATGATCCTTACAGTCTAGTGCTTGTAGGATCGAGCGCACGGCCTGTTCACAAACAGATTTTTGCTGTTGCTTAAGTTCTTTAATTTCTTTAGCCAGATCATTTACACTTTTATCAGCACTGCTTTGCTTGAGTGGAAGAACGTCTGCTTCTTTATTTTGCTTTTTCATATAGCCAATCCAAATGGTCGGTTAATGTCCTCTTCTATTTTAAAGGACGATCAGGTACTTTTCGGCATTTGGGGTTGATTTCTTTAGTTCTGGCCTAGGCAGATGAATAATTTCGGCTAGTTAATTGAATAGCTCCATTTTAGGCAAGTGCCATTTTCATTGGGCATTCCTGTTAAGTATTTGGAATCTTTAAGTTACTAACTGTTCAAAATACCGAAGCGGAAGTATCATATGTGGGCGTGAATAAACTCATCTTTATATCCAAAGGAATGGAAGAAGGGGACCGAGCTGCCTATATCGAAAAAATGGCAGAGGAGCTTGGAACTGTTTTCCAAAAACATGAATTAGGGGAAGCCTTGAAGGCTCCGGGATTTATGTCGGAACAAGGTCAATGGCTCTTTTTTTCTTGGCCATTATGTAATGATTCTAAAAAACTTTTAAGAGATTTAAAGTTTGGGTTCTATTTACTTTATGATGGCTCACAGGAGCATGAGCCGGAGTTCTTAAGGTTTTTAGAACAAGATAGAAATTTAATCTCACCAATCGATACAACTCGAGATCATCGTTTTCATATTCCGCTTCTTAGAAACTCTTCTCCAAATACCGAGGATGAAAACCGTAAGGAACTGTTGGGAGTAGGAGAAAATTTAAATAAGATGATCGAATTTTCAATGGCCGAGCTTCAAAGAGTGAAGAGACTCCACGAGCAAGTTGTACCCATGAAGAATGATAATTTTAAAGGTGTACAAATTCTTTCTAAGTTTGCCGCAGGAGAAGGTGCTGGCGGAGAGTTTTTTGATATTGTGAAAGGTGAGCAAGAAGTTTTATTGCTGCTCACAAATACAACAAGTTATGTTGCATCTTCAATTATACTTTCCCATTTTGAAAAACTTCGCGCCTATAAAGAATTTGGGGATGATAGGTTAACTGATTTTATTCTGGGATTATCAAACGAGTTAAAAGACTTAGGCTTGTTAGATATGAAAGATACTGAAGCTCT
>JAIBDQ010000017.1 GCA_024686135.1 Halobacteriovorax sp.
ATTTTAAGCCTTTTTCCACAAGGAACAATTTACGAAACCTTACTAACACCTGAGGCTAGAGACTCTATTGGTCGTGTCGGCAGAGAAACTGAACCCGTAAAAAAGATGCTTGAGTCGATTGGCTTTAATTACACAAATGAAGTAGACCCTTTTGATGGCGGCCCTCATTACCGAGCGGCATTACAAGATATAAAGCTCGTTAAAAACGCTTTTAAAGGTGAAATAGTACTTTCCCCTACAGATGATGATTCATTTAAGAAGCTCTTACTGAATCTCAACCACAAAGATTTTCCATTTTATTCCGTTCTTGTTAATGGAAATATTGAAAATGGTAAGATAAGTTTAGACCAAGAATCATATAACAAGATCGAAGCCTTAAACTTAGAAGATAAATCAAGTTACGGAATTTTATTTTAGGACAACTTATGAAATTTAAAATGTTAGGTGATTATTATAATGGTGAGTTTCATTCAAACACTGACAGGCAAGACAATATTATAAAAAGAGAATGTCCCGCTAATACAGATGAAATTTTGTATGAAGCCAATATTAGTTATAAAAATATTGGGACTGTTGTTCAAAGTGTGAATGATGGATTCAAAACTTGGCGTAATATTTCAATCGAAGAAAGAATTTCATTTCTTAAAAAATATCAAGATGAAGTTAAAAAAATTAAAGAACAAATGGCTGAAGCCATTAGTCTAGAATCTGGAAAGCCTCTATGGGAGGCCCTTGGAGAAGCAGGCTCGGTAATTGGAAAAGTTGATGTAACGATTAATGATGGCCTACCAAGGATTCAGCAAAAAAGTTATCCCAATATAATGCCTGATACCCAAGGCGAGCTATATCACAAACCCCTTGGCCCCTCGTTGATCATTGGCCCTTTTAATTTTCCATGCCATTTGGCTAATACTCAAATTTTAAATTCCTTAATTTCTGGAAACAGTGTTATTTTCAAGCCTTCCGAGAAAACAGCTTATAGTGCTCAACTAATGATTGAGTGCTTTCATAGAGCAGGGTTTCCCAAAGGTGTCGTTAACCTTTACCAAGGCGATGGAGAAGTCGCCCGCAGACTACTTAAAGAAAAATCTCTGAAGGGTATCTTTTTCACAGGCTCAAAGGAAGTTGGATTAAAGATTATTGAAAACACCTATAAAGATTTTAGTAAGCTCGTTAGTCTTGAACTAGGTGGAAAGAACCCCGCGATAATTCATTCCGATACAAACCTTAATCATGCGCTGGCCGAAATGATTAAAGGTTCATTCATGACAACAGGTCAAAGATGTACCTCTACAAGTTTAATTATACTTCATAGATCGTTAGTTAATGAGTTTACTGAAAAATTTCACCACTATGCTAAAAAGATTATAATTGATCATCCCATAGAGCACGAAGTTGATCCCTTCATGGGCCCACTCGTGGACAAGAACTCACTCGACAGCTACCTCCTCTATATGGGAATGGCCAAAAGAGAAGGTATCGAAGAAGTCATGCGAGGGAAATTAATAGAAAAAAAATACCGTGGATATTATGTAACGCCATCAATTCATGTGGCTAAAAAATTTGATCCCAAAAGTATCTTTCTAACTAGTGAAATTTTTGGACCCAATGCTACAATCATACCTTACGACGATATCGAAGAAGCAATAGCACTTGCTAATAGTAATGAATACGGACTCGCCTCTTGTGCATTTACAAAAGATAAAGAACTGTTCAAGAAATGTGCCGCAGAAATAGATTCGGGCTTAATAAACTGGAACCGGTCTACCGCCGGAGCTAGTCCTAAGCTTCCTTTTGGGGGAGTTAAAAATTCTGGTAATTATAGACCGGCGTCAATTGCAACAATTGATTCTTGTGTTTACCAAATGGCAAGCCTGGAAGTTTCCGATGAGAGTGATGATCTTAACAGCATTAAGGGTATAGCCTACTAGGCCTGCTTTTTATTTACAAGAACCCCAACATTAGAGGAGCTAGAAATATCTTCTTTTTGGTTTTTTTCTCTTTGTATATCAAAGGAAGCATTTTTTTCATAAAGTGAAAGAACTTCTTTAGATTTGATTTTATTGTAGTTTTCTTTAAATCTTGTTTTTTCACTTATAATAAAACTTGAAGTTTCCTGGTTAACTGGACAGTTCTTCGAATAGGCTCTATCCAAAATAGTTATCCTTTTCACATGATCATCAAGGATAGACTTACACTTCGCTCCACATTCAATGGTGATGGCAAGAGCCTCTCCTGCATCCTCACTTTCATGGGACTCTTCGCTTTCTTCTTTTCTTTTAAAAGGTAGGATCTTTGCGCCAGATTTTTCATCATCCAAGTCGCTAGTGAGCATCTTAGTCAACGATACTAAGTTTCTCCCTTTTGATGTCGTCGTAAGCTCATTTAACTCGTCCGGAGTTAGAATTCTGAGCAAGTGACCTAAAAGTAGGTTCTTTCCAACCATATGATACCTCAATGACTTATCGTCACATTAAAATATTACTTGAGCGTTTTAATCAAACACAAGGAAAATCAACAACTTAGCCTCAAGAAGCATAAATTTGGACGGTGGACAAAAAGGCAATTCGAAATTATAACATTATCTAATTTCAATCTGTTGGGGTGTGGCGCAGTGGTAGCGCAGAAGACTGTTAATCTTTTGGTCGTGGGTTCGAGTCCCTCCACCCCAGCCACTTTTTCATGTCAGTAAATATTCATTCAAACGACTTTCAAAAGAACTCTATTGAGAAAACCAAGGCTCAGCTAAATTCCTATTGGGAAAATTTAGAGATACCTGAAGCCCTTTTAACTAAATTTGAAGAAAACCAACTCTTTCCAGATAAGCTTCGAAAGATTTTTATTGAAGAACCCTTTTCCCCTTTAAAGGTTTATTTCACACAGCTTTTAATTGATATCATTTATATAAATGAGCTGATTTTTGAAGAAATTGAAGAAGAGATTTTTGAGTTCTGGGAACAATCAGATTTTGCTTCGATCTTCTTTTCTCTTCATGAAAAAAGTATTATTGAAACATCTAAGAAAGTTCTAGAAAAAATTGAAACTCATTTTATTAACTATCTATTACTTAATTATACTAACGATCTGCCTGAAGGCTCTGTCGTTAAAAAGATGCCTGAGATAGGAGACTTTGAAAAAATTCTTTACTTGGATCAAAGTCGTGGACTTAACTTAAATAACCAGAGCTCAGGAACGCTTGAAAACGAATTCATAAAAATAAACAAGCTTAAATACTGTGAAAAATTACCACAAGAAACCATTCAACTAAAATCATCTTCATTAATAATTAGACCAGGATCACAAAAAGGTGAAGATAAAAAAGTCGAGTTTATTGAAAAGATCAAACACTCACTCTTGGTACTTGAATCCATAGCCCCTGATCTGTATGAGCTTTTTGAAAGATTTACCCATACGATAATTGCTCTAGATGAGCCCAGCATGGTTAGCTATTCATTACAGAACCTTCCTGGATTTTCTTCAATCAATTTACACAATAGGGATAGGGTTGACTGCATTGATGATTTAATCCATGAAAATGGTCATCATTATTTAAACTATATTCTAAATTCAAGTGAGTTAATAACAGAGGACCCCGAGAAGGCCTACTTCTCACCATGGAGAAAGTCTCCTCGCCCACTAAGAGGAATTTACCACGGAGTGTTTACATTCTATTGGGCCTTAAAACTCTTTGGATCACTCAGTTTAAGCACCAAGATCTCTAAGTTCTACAGCGATATCGAAATAGAAAAAGTAAGGTATCGATTTGTTGAAGAGTATTACATGCTAAGCTTTTGTCAGTTCTCGTTGAATCTTGCACGTAAAAACCAGCTTATTTCTGACTATGGCTGGGAGCTGATTCAGAATGTCATGAAAGAGGTCGAGAACTTAAAAATAAATGCTCTCCAAATAGAGAATCAGTTGAGTGATGCTCAAAAAGATAAAATTACTAAATTGAAGGAATCTCTAAAGAATTTATAAGCGACTGTGTCTCATTGGCTAAAACAAAATCCCCTTTATCTCCTGATAGTAATGAAACTTTTTTTAGCAGCTCCAAGGCTTCACTATTGCGGCCTTCCTTTATAAATATCTTAGCCATAAGTGCCATTGCTTTGTAGTCTTTCTCATTATTGCTAATTAATCGATCTAGATGAATTTTACTTTTATCTAGCTCTCCAAACTCAAAAAAAATCTCTGCCGATCCTTGGTTAGCCAATTCATCGTCCTCATCTATTTCGAGCACCTGAGTAAACATATCAAGCCTCTTAGACAACTCTTCTTTTTTGTCTGTATTTTGTTTAGCTGTGTTCTGGAAGCTTTTAACCGTGGCTTTTGATTTTTCATCTTCCGCTTTTTCTATTTGGCCTAGCTTCATATAGAAAAGTGACTTATTTGTATGGGCCATAATTGAATTAGAATCAATAATCTCCAGGTGATCCATAATCTCTATGGCCTTATTTAAATTACCTAGCCGACCCTCGAGGGCACCATAGGCTTCAGAGATTTCGACGTCTTTTGGGTTAATTTTAAAGGCCAGCGCCATCCACTTTAGTGCTTCGTCGTCGTTGCCACCTGTGAATAACATTACTGCTTTTTCATAATGATCTGTTGCTAATTTCTCAATTGACTCAGCTGCAACTGGAAACAACTTAACCTTCGCTTCATATTTTTTACCATTTAATTCAATTGAATATTGCCTATTCTGAACTCTAAGACTTCTCTTACCCTCAATAGAGATAAAGCTGGACTTATGATTCTTCCAAGAATTTAAGATTTTATACTCTTCTTCGTCTATTAACACAGACCCATAATTACCAGGCAGATCTTCTATAACCTCTAGAGCAATAGCTTTTTTACCAGCGCCTCTATTGGCCTCTATCTTTTTTACGGTTTCCTGACCAACGTAACAACCTTTATCGTTGGAAACGGCTTCGTCTACTAAGACCGTTTGATTTATTAAAAGTTTTGAATCTTTAAGATGTGAAATATTAGGTAGGCCAAACCCTAACTCTAGCTGATGAGAGTTAAACTCAGGAAAGTCATCAGAATCTAAAACAAACTTAATTGAAGAAAGTCTACCAAGGAAGTTAACTATATATTCTCCACCTAGAAGAACGTCATCTTTAAAACCAATAAGTATTTTTTCATTAGATTTTTTGACTTCGACTTCATCCATGATCACAAACTTCTCAAGGTCGACAATAAAGTCTTTTAACAAGTGATCTGGTGAAATAATTTTATATTCATTATTTTTTTGAAATATTAAATATCCAAAAAAAAGAAGCTGTCCAGTTCTTGAAACTCTAGCGGTCAACTGAGACCCTTTTATTGGAAGTTGACTTAGGTCGCTTGTTAGCTGTCCGCTTAAGAATCGCTTCGAATCTACTCCCGTAATATCGAAAGTAGACCAAGATTTTAAATTATAATAATGATCGTTTTTCATTTAGACCGAAAAGGATTCCCCGCAACCACAGGTATTAGCAGCATTCGGATTTACAAAAACAAATCCTTTACCGTTGAGCCCATCTTTAAAGTCTAAAGTGATTCCTTTTAAATAGATGGCTGACTTTAAATCGATAAAGACCTTCACATCTTCAAACTCAAGGATATGGTCTTTCTCTTTATGGGAATCAAAGTCTATCTTGTAGCTCAGACCACTACACCCGCCGCCTACAACACCCAACCTAAGGCCTACGCCTTCTTCTCTAGATTCAGCCTCATATATCTTAGCGATCTGTTCAAGTGCTTTTTCTGTGATATCTACTAATTTTTCTTCCATAAATAACTGCCATTTACATGTTATAATGCTTTAAATCGTAGTTTAACATAAGTTTACAATAGAAAAATAGGTTTCTACCCTTCTTTTGTAAACTTTAGAAGTTAGATTATAATTAGATTCTAGGGAGTTAGCTAATGCCTGTTGTTCTAGTTATTGAAAATGGTGATGAAGTCATCAAATCTAAGGTTGGGGCAAATCCTATTCTCCTAGGTAGGTCTAGTAAGTGTCACCTTAAGCTATCAGACGATCAAATCTCAGGTAAGCACCTAAGCGTATCCATTAACAAAGAGGGTAAAACCTTAGTTAAGGACCTAGAAACCACAAATGGTACCTACTTAAATGGCTCGAAGATCATGGAGGCATACCTTTTTTTAGGTGATGAAATTATGATTGGTGAAATCCGAATATTTTTGGATGATTCTGAAATGGGCCCATCGGAAAAATCAAAACACACAAGAGATGGAGAAAGAACTCAGCACACATTTATAAACCTCAGAGTCGATGATAAGGAAGCTATTAAAAAGGCGATGAAAAAAACAGCTGATGAACGAAAAAGAAAAATTGAAGAACTTTTAAAAAGTGAGAAAAAAGAAGCGAAAGAGGATGCTAAACCAGGTATGCGTACTCGAATTATAAACAAAGCCAAAGAGAAGGTTAGTAAAGAGTCAGTTAAAAAAGGGGTTGGGGAAGTTCGAGATGGTGAGAACTTTGAACTAGAGGAATCATCTGGTGAAACCAAAATGTTAAAAATTGATCGACCTAAGAAGGGTAAGAAATAGACTTAACTATTCCAAATAACTTCATCAACTTTCAAATTTAAATTAATCAATCTAGCTAAATAAAACAGATAGTCAGACATGCGGTTTATAAACTTAAGAGAATTCTCTGGGATAAATCCGCCCTCATTCTTAAGAGCAACCATTATTCGTTCAACATTCCTCGCTTGAGTTCTACAAAGATGGGCATTAGCCGCTGCAAGACTTCCCCCTGGTAAGATGAAAAACTTTAGTGGTGGTAATTGTTCGCCAACTGAATCAATTTGCTTTTCAATGGAGTCCACAAACTCTTTTGTGATTTTTTTCAACTTAAAGGTTTCAACTTTGTCCTCTGGGCAAGCGAGTAGAGCCCCTAAATCGAAAAGTTTATTTTGAACATCCAAGAGCAAGGTTTTATCTGGTCCGTCTTCTAGATATTGTATTAAGATTCCAATCATGGAGTTGAAATGATCCACTTCACCATAAGTCTGTAATCTTGAGTCTGATTTACTAACCCTGGCGCCTGATAATAACGAAGTCGTTCCATCGTCACCTGTTTTTGTATAAATCTTAACCATTACATATTCCTTCTGTATCGACCGCCGACCTCATAAAGAACCGAGCTAATCTCACCCAAACTACAAAAATTAACGGCTATTAAAAGCTCTTCAAAGATGTTTTCACCGCTTAATGCCACTTCCCTAAGCTTATCCAAAGACTCTTTTGATTTTTCTTTATTGGAATCTTTAAATTTATTCAATCTATTAATCTGATCCTGCTTCTCATCATCAGAGCATCTCGAAATCTCTATTTCTTGTTGTAACTGATCTTGAATATTATCTGCTATATAAGTGTTAACTCCAATAATTGGAAGCTCACCGCTATCTTTTAAGCCTTCATAATAAAGTGACTCTTCTTGAATCTTACTTCTTTGGTACATACTTTCCATAGCACCAAGTACTCCACCTTTATCCGAAATTCTTTCAAACTCAGACAAGACGGCCTCTTCCACTAGATCAGCAAGTTCTTCAAAAATATATGAGCCTTGTAATGGATTATCAGTCTTATTTAAGCCAAACTCTCTATTGATGATCATTTGAATTGCCATCGCCCTTCTAACTGATTCCTCAGTAGGCGTGGTGATTGCTTCATCATATGCGTTTGTATGAAGAGAATTACAGTTATCTGAAAGTGCTAGAAATGCCTGTAAAGTTGTTCGAATATCATTAAAGTCAATTTCTTGTGCATGAAGAGACCTACCAGAGGTTTGTACATGATACTTAAACTTCTGTGACTTTTCACTAGCTCCATACCGATCCCTCATGGCCACGGCCCAAATTTTTCGAGCCACTCTACCGATCACTGTATATTCGGGGTCTAGCCCATTACTGAAAAAGAATGAAAGATTCGAAGCGAAGTCATCAACTTTCATTCCTCTGCTCAAGTAATATTCAACGTATGTAAAACCATTTGAAAGTGTAAACGCAAGCTGACTAATAGGATTAGCTCCTGCTTCAGCAATATGGTAACCCGATATAGAAACCGTATAATAATTTTTAATTGCATTTTTGCAAAAGTACTCTTGAACATCTCCCATCATCTTCAAAGCGAACTCAAGGCTAAAAATACATGTGTTCTGAGCTTGATCTTCTTTTAGAATATCTGCCTGTACAGTTCCACGTACCATCCTCATAACTTCAAGACGTTTCTCTTCATTAAAAAACTCATCTCCATTTAAATTCTGTGAAATCGCGGCATTCATATACATGGCCAAAATAATTGGCGCTGGTCCATTGATCGTCATAGATACTGACGTTTTCGAATCAGTTAGTTCAAATCCTTTAAAAAGAGTTTTCATATCTTCTAGAGTTGCGATGCTAACTCCAGCTTCTCCAATTTTCCCAAATATATCTGGCCTTTTATCCGGATCCTCACCGTATAAAGTTACAGAGTCAAAAGCAGTTGAAAGTCTTTTCGCTGGATCATCTTCAGAAAGATAATGAAATCTTTTGTTAGTTCTACTCGGTCCACCTTCTCCAGCAAACATTCTCTTTGGATCTTCATCAGCTCTTTTAAATGGAAAGATCCCTGAAACATAAGGGAAATGGCCCGGTAAATTCTGATTTCTTATAAACTTAATCTTCTCAGATAAAGAATTTGTTGAAGGAAATGCAACTTTAGAAATATTTAACCCAGAAAGACTTGTGAACTGAGAAGCAACCTTTAAGTTTTTTCCTCGAACTTCAAAGTTAAATTCCCCTGTCTTGTATTCTTTAACTGTACTATCAAATCTATTAATTTTTTCTAAGACTTCAGAAGGTAAGGCTTCTTCTACCTTTTTCAGTTCATCTTTTATCTCAGTATTATTTGGAAGAACTTTCAAGGCTCCTCTTAAAGATTCTAGTTCTGCTACCTTCTCTATGATCTCAAGAGTCTCTTCATTGTAATCTTTTACGGCCTTTGAAATCTCTCGAAGATACAGTGCTCTATCTGGAGCTATAATTCTGGATTTCAAGCTTGGAACTTTTTGACAGTCTAAGCTATCAAAAGCTTTTATATCAAAATCAAACTCGCTACAAATATCTTTAAAAAGAGCATTTACTCCAGGATCGTTAAACTGTGAAGCAATGGTCCCATAAATCGGTAAGTCTTTGTCCTCAGGACTTCCTGGATGACCAGCAAAGAGTTCATGATCTCTTCGATATTGTTTTCTAATATCCCTCATGGAGTCTTCAGATCTAGGCTTCTCAAACTTATTTAAAACAACAAAATTGGCAGACTCTAACATCTCAATTTTTTCTAATTGAGACTGGGCTCCATATTCTGGAGTCATCACATAAATACATTTATCTGATATTTTTGTGATAGCGTCTGAGGCTTGACCAATCCCACTCGTCTCCACAATTATGAAGTCAAAATCTTGAGTCTTTAAGAAGTTCACTACTTTTTGAATCTGTGGACTGAGCTCGGTTCCGGAGTCTCTAGTTGCCAGAGACCTTATAAAAAAGTTTTCATATTGAGCCGAACCTAATCTAATTCTGTCACCTAGCAAGGCACCTTGTGATTTCTTTTTAGTAGGGTCTACTGAAACGAGGGCGACTTTTTTGTCTTTATAAATTCTGTTAAATCGAAGCAAGATCTCATCTATAAGACTTGATTTCCCAGCACCACCAGTACCCGTAATCCCAAGGACTGGAGTATTTTTTGAAGTGAACTCTATTGGAGTTTCTCCTTCATTTTCAATATGCGTAATACATTTAGAAATTTCCCTGAAGTTTAAATCACTTTTTGAAAAAGTATGCCCTTCAAGTGTTGAAAATTTACTCTTTTCGACCATATCTTCGATAATACCTTTAAGACCTAAGGTCATCCCGTCTTCTGGACTGTAAATCCTTGTAATTCCTTTTTCATGGAGGGCCTTAATTTCGGACGGGGTAATAACTCCGCCACCGCCACCAAACATCTTAACGTTCTTAGCACCTGCCTTATCTAGAAGTTCTCTAATGTAGGCAAAGTACTCATTATGACCACCTTGGTATGAACTTAAAGCGACAGCATTAGCATCTTCCTGAATAACAGCATCAACAACCTCTTGGGCCGAACGATTATGACCTAAGTGGATGACCTCCACCCCATTGGCCTGAAGAAGCCTTCTCATTATATTGATTGAAACATCGTGCCCATCGAATAAACTGGCTGCTGTGACAAATCTGATCGGTTTCATAGAGATTTCCTAACTATCGCATAGTGCCAAAAATTAACTAAGCTACTAAATTTACACCTTGGGGAATATAACTTATAAAACCATCTAAGCAAAATAGCTTTGGATTAATGATAGTTTGATATAAACTGTACGTAGTTATGGACGAAAAAAGAAACATTATAGTCGAAAACCCGTTTCACACGGCGCGTCTTAAACCCAAAAGAAAAGGGAAGATACCCCCGAAATTACTAGCGGTTGTGCACCAATCTGGCTGTACTGGCTGCGAAGTATGTATTGCTGGTTGCCCCGTAGATAGTATTGAACTTGTCCCTGGACCAAACCCAACAAATCCACAGTTCCAACAAACAGTAGAGATCGACCTTGCTAGATGTATTGGATGCCAAAACTGTAGCCAAGATTGCCCGTGGGAAACTATCATGATGTACGACAGTAATGATGCTTTTACTGCCTGGGGATCTGAAACTCTTTTTAGTGAACTATATGTTGAAGAAAGTAAGATAGACGAAATTAAAGAAAAATTTGGAGCTGTTGATAAACCCGAAGAACCTGCTCCAGACGATACACCTAACGAGCAAGACGCTTCTTAATTAGAATAGTTCCTGAAACAAAAATAAGACTGATTGCAATCCACTGACTTGTAGAAACCCCTTCTCCAGAAACTCCGCGAATAAGATCCCCTCTAAAAAGTTCCGTGACGTACCTAAGTCCAGAATAAAGAAAAATATAGAGTAAATAATCTTCAGCTTTTTCTTTATTTTTGAGAATTTTCCACAAAAAATAAAAACCTATTGTGAACAGTCCCATTGCTTCATAAAGTTGAACAGGATGCCTATCCATTCCATGCAAATGAATAGAGAAAGGAAGGTCGCATTGTGAACCGAAACAACAGCCCGCTAATAAGCAACCCACTCGTCCTACACCATGGGAGAACGCTATTGAAGGTAATAAGAATTTAAAATTCTCTAATTTCCACTTTTTAAGCACCTTCGTGTAAAAAAGTACAAAAGCTGCTGCGAGCAGAAATCCTCCGTAAAAGACAAATCCCCCGCCAAGCCAAAACTCTGAAGCTCCCGCATACTCAGTAACCTTATCCTCTGCAGAGGAAAACAAAAATAAAACCTTAGAGCCAATCCAACTAGAAGCAAAGATTCCTATATAAAGGAGTAGGAATCCATCCCTTGAAATATTTCTTTTATTGAGAAGATAAAGAGAGAGCTGGTATCCCAGCCCCCAAGATAAACCCATAAAAAAGGGATAAGAAAAAACCTGAGACCCGAATAATTCAAAAAGAATTGGTCTCATACGGCCTAGTAATACTCTTTCGGATTAATTTCGTATTTCTCTATTTTTCTTAAAAGAGTTTTTTTAGGAATATTCGCCTTCAATGCCGTTTGGTTAATTTTGCCTTTATTTAATTGAAGGGCATGAATAATAAATTCTTTTTCAAACAACTCTTTAGCAACCTGAAAATCCATCTTGATTTCATTGTCTTCAGTTTTGGTAGCAAAAGTGAATTGATATCCCTCTGACTGCTCATTGGTTGGCCTTTCGGTTACAACTGAATCTTGAATATCTTTGAAGTCGATGATTCCCTGTAGAGACTCATCCTTCTCAGCTTTACCACCTACCGTTTTCCTAATCACATCTGGCAATGAGGCGGGCTGGATGGTGTCAGTAGACTCAATGATAAAGGCATGCTCGACTACGTTTCTAAGCTCCCTAATATTCCCTGGCCACGTATACTCTTTAACAAGTGCAGTCGATTCTGGACTAAGTCCCTTTATCTCTAAGTTATGAACGCCATTAAAGTATTTAATATAGTAGTCAATCAGGTGAGGAATATCTGAAAGCCTTTCTCTTAGTGGCGGTAAATAAACAGGCAGAACATTTAATCTGTAAAATAAATCTTCTCTAAATGACCCATCTTTAATCATTTCTTCGAAAGGCTTATGAGAGGCTGCAATTATACGTACATCAACTTTCACATCTCTATTTGAACCTACAGGCGTAAAAGATCTCTCTTGCAACACCCTTAGTAGTTTAACTTGCATGCCTGGTGAGATATCTCCAATTTCATCTAAAAATATCGTTCCGCCATCGGCATACTGAAACTTCCCAAGTTTTCTTTCGGATGCCCCTGTAAAGGCTCCTTTTTCATGTCCAAACAATTCCGACTCAATCAAGTTTTCAGGAACAGCTGCCAAGTTTATGGTAACAAATTTTTCATCTTTTCTTGGACCGTTGTAATGAATTGCTTTTGCGACGAGTTCTTTACCGGTACCACTTTCACCTCTAATTAATACTGGTGTATTAACCTGCGCCAGCTTACTAATAACATTAAAAACTTTAATCATTACATCTGATTCACCAACAAACTTATCATCTGAATTTCCACCAAGTGATAATTGTGGTGCTGAGAAGATTGATGTTTCAACGAGTGATCTGGCTTTTAAAGCTCTTTTAATTAGTGCAACTAAATTATCAGAAGATATTGGTTTCTCTAAATAATTGTAAGCCCCTTCTTTCACTACCTTTACGGCGTCACCAACATTTGAATAGGCCGTAAGAATTAAAACTATAATTGAAGGGTCATATTTTTTTATATGTCCAAGCGCTTCGATCCCATCCATTTCTGGCATGTTCACATCCATAACAACTAGGTCATACTTTTCAGCTGTAACTTTATTTAATGCTTCTTTTCCATTATCTGCTACATCTACAAAAAAGTGATGGTATTCTAGGGCTTGCCTTACGGAGTCTTGTAAAACCTTATCATCATCTACTACTAAAACTTTATGCATAGAACTTCTCCATCCCAGTTCATTGGTTTCTCAATTTTACAGTAAATTTAGTCCCTTGTCCCAATGTTGATTCCGCGTCAATGATGCCTCCATGAAGCTCCACAAAATATTTAACTAAATATAAACCAAGACCCGTGCCTTTGATGCTATGACTTGCATCATTTTTTACCCGATAGAACTTGTCAAAAATGTGCTCCAAATCATCTTTTGGAATTCCTACTCCATTATCTTGAATTTCTACATGAACCCACTTTTCATCATCCCAGCTTTTCACCTTAACAGCAGTGTTCTCACCAGAGTACTTAATGGCATTCTCAATTAAATTACTTAAAACTCTTTTCATTAAATTTTGATCAAACTCAATGGGATAAAGTGGAGACAACTCCATATCAACAACAACATTCTTATTCGTTGCTTCATATCTTAGGCCTTCGACCGTGCTCTCAATAACAGTATTAATATCTCTAGAGACTAAGGAGAGATCTAAATTCCTTGATTCTATTTTAGTCAAATCTAGGATCGAGGTGATAAACCTGTTTAGCTCCTTAGTCGAATCCATAATTGATTGTAGGTTTCTTTTATTTTGTTCTTCATCAGAGTTTTGATTCAGCATTATATCTGCTAAACCTGCAATTTTGGCCACGGGTGTTTTAAGGTCATGGCTCATTAAAGAAATAAAGTTTTGTTTAAGGTTTTCAACTTTTTTTAACAGCTTAGTTTCTTCTTGTATTGCATATCTTCTTTGATATTCACCAATAGCTCTGAAGGGAACCCAAATATAATAAACGACAAAGACGGTGAGTACGAGATGAGTGACGTAAAGCCAAAGACCCATAAAAGAGAACATAAGATAGGAAATTAAGAAAATCCCCAACATCACTACTATCGTAATAAAAAGACCACTCGTTGGTTTTACTTTAGATATGGTGATTGAAAGAAAGATCGCGATAATTATAGCAAGCGTATAAGTTACGTAGCGTGGAATCTGGTAAACAGTTTTATTATTAATCAAAGCTTGCATGATCGAAGCATGAACCATTAATTTAGGAGCTTTGTACTCCTCTTTATTAAAAGGCGTTAAAACAAAATCCGGAGCGTTGGTCATATATGAAGGACCAATCAAGACTATTTTATTAGTAAAAAATCCTTTAGGAAAATTTCCTACCCTAACCCTATGAAAGGGTATCTTTTTAATTCGGCCATTGGACTCCAGTGGCGAAGTGTAATACCTAAAGAGCGTAAAAGTTGCGTCAGCCTTTCTAACATAGTAAGCCCCAAGGATTGAGTTTATATTTAACGGCTCTAACTCCTTAGCCTGTCTAAATTTGTTTGCAGACCACAGGTGAATCGAGTCTTCCCCTCCAACATTTAAAATAGCTCGTCTACAAACGTCATCTTTAGCAAAGGTTAGACCATCTAAGTTTATTAATGAAGATGAGTGACCAAAATCCCTAAGATCAACCGGAGGTAACAACTCACCCCAGGCATCCCACTCTGTACCAAATCGAAACTCACCACCAAGGCCCTTGAACTTTTCTATTGAGTTGGTGAATTGTCCCAGATGTTTTCGATCTTGTGTTGTCACAGGTTCTAGAAAATTAACAAAGTAATTAACTAAAAATGGCCGATCTTTTATCAGCCTCTCAAGCATCTTACTATGTGAAGCGTACGTGTAAGGGTATGACTCGCCTAAAAAGCGATCGCTATCATCGTCTAGTGTTATTAAGACGATATTATCTTCATAGCTTGTCCCAAAGTCCCACTTAACCCTTAGGTCGTAAAAGATAGCCTCTTGAGCTGAAAAGGAATATTGAAAAAGAATGACGACAAAAATAACCGTGAAGAATAACGGGTAATATTTTGAAATATCAATTGTCCGTTTCTTCTTAGGTTCTGTTTTCAATTGCTATACACCTTAAGCTCTTTCTTTATTAAATATAACACTAACCAAATCAGTTTCCTGAATTTTATAAATTCCCAATATTCTAACCAGTTCACAAGTAAAGGTGTCTAAGGCAGGGATGTCTGAATTGTAGTAAGAATGTTCATGCTGATCAATTTTGGTTTTAACAACAGACTCTATAAGTAATCTAAATGGAGTCCCCCAGATACCTACTAACAAACTAAAGAACCAGGTCCTTCCTAAAGACTTTTCAATTATCACAAGAGGGAGATTATAAATTGAATACAGATACATTAATCTCGAATTCTTTTTAGCCGTCTTATCTTTAAACATACTTATAACGTGACGAAATGCTTCATCTACATGGTTTGTATCTTTAAAGCTTTTATCGATTATTACGAATTTCTTACCGCGCCATTCAAAACAAATAACGTTCTTTAACCCAACCCTTGAATAGCACAGTGTTAATCCATGTTGATTATGTCCATATGACAAGTTGGATAGTCTCTCCAAAAGCTTGTCACCCCTTTTGGCCGGCACTGCTAACAAAAAAAGCAAAATCCATTTATCTATAAATGAGTATATTAATAGTAAGTAAACAAGAGCTATTGTAATACCGACCAATTCTCCCTTTACCGGGAAAATTAGAAACGAAATTGAGGCCACGGCATATAACCAAAGGCCAAATAATATCAAGAGCTTTACGCTTTGCACAATATCCTTTAACGTGGTGCGTTTTTAGTAATTACTCGAAGCAGTGATAAGTATAGACAATATAACCCCCAAGGGCTATAACGCAGTCACGTATATGAACCCAAGTTTTAGATAGATCGTTTTACCTTTTACCATATAACTATCTGAAATCAGGGGCAAAATTTGAGCGGGATGACAATATGAGTCTAGAAACTTTACTATTTGGTACTGCCGGTGTTCCGAACAGCACCCAAAAGAAAAACAATCCAATTGAGGGTGTTAAGCAAATACACGCCTTAGGTTTGGACTGTATGCAGCTAGAGTTCGCACATGGCGTAAGGATGAAAGAAGAAGTTTCCTCTGGCCTAAGAAAGATCTCTTACGAGTTAGGTGTGCCTTTAACTTCGCATGGTCCTTACTATATTAATTTAAATGCAAGAGAGCAGGACAAAATCGATAGCTCTGTTGAAAGAATTATTCAAACTGCAAAAATTTCAGACCTTTGTGGTGCAGAGAGTATGACCTTTCATGCTGCTTTCTACATGAAAGATTCTCCTTATGATGTATTTGATCTTGTTGAAAAATCAATGAACGTCATTGAAGAAAGACTTGGTCGATTAGATATTGAAATCGAACTAAGACCAGAGCTTACTGGAAAAACCAGTCAGTTTGGTTCTCTAGAAGAACTAATAAGCCTAACCAAGAATGTTAATAGCTGTAGACCTTGTATGGACTTCAGTCACCTGTTCGCAAGAACCGGGAAATACAACTCTGAGGCTGAGTTTGAAGAAGTAATTCAAACACTAAAAGCTGAACTAGGTGAAGAAAGTGTTAAAAACATGCATATCCATCTTTCAGGAATAAGTAGCAACTCAAAAGGTGACTTGAAGCACTTAAACCTAGATGATTCATCATTCAACTGGAAAGATCTTCTAAAAGTTTTAAAGAAGAATGATTCAAGAGGATATGTTATTTGTAATAGTCCAAATCTTGAAGATGATGCTTTAAAGATGAAGACTTTTTACAGAGAAGCTTAGGCTGCTAATTTAAAATCAGTTTTATCGAAGATGAGTGAGTGGAGATCTTTTAAATTGGTCTCCATTTTTTTTGGAATAAAAACTAAGTAAGTTTGATGGCCAGAAAATAGAAATGCTGATTTAACGTCATCCCCAACAAGTGAACCAAAAACAGAATTAAAGTACTCCATATCTCCATCAATAATAAATCCTTCGCCTTCTCGCTCATGAACTTTTACAAAAGGTCCCCAGTTTGAAGGAAATGTATATAGCTTCTCACCAAGCTCAACCTGATAGCACTGGAGATTTCTATGATAAAAAACCTCGTACGTTATCATCTCCAAAGGACCACTTTTCTCCTCTAGGGTTTCTTCAACAAGTTGATTTAAAAGAATTTCATCATCAAGAAAACTCATATAATCTTATCGACTATTGAATAAGAATCTTTATTATCCGATGGAACAGGTTGGTTATGGCTCTATATCTTTCTTAGACTCAAAATAACTCTTTAACCCACCAATACTTCCTATCTTCCACGCACCTTCTACAAAGGACAGGTTTGCCACATTTCGAATCTCAGCATTATATGGATTACCATCAGTTTTCTTCTGATAGGAGATGATATAGGTGATTTTACAGGTCTTTTTATTACAGTCTCTTGAAAGCACTTTTAGTGTTTTCTTAGTAAACTGACTAGATTGGTCAAACTTTTTTCTAGCCTCTTCCCCGAGGGTACTCAAGGATTCTAAATCAGCCTTTAGCTCTCCCGTTGTTTTATTAATCAAGGCCTTTAGGTTATCCCCTTTTTGAAATCTTAAATTTACATAACTTCTTAAGACTTGCTCCGGACCTTGATCTTGGTTGCAAGAAATCGTTAAAAGGGACACTAAAATATAAGCTAAAATTTTCATAACTACGCCGTTAGGTTTGGAGAATATCCTCTAGATTGAATTATATCATAAAACTCGTTCCACCCGAACACTCCATCTTCTTCATTTTTCTGATCAATTAGCCTTAGGCCAATACCGAAGTCAGCGGAGCCTGAGACAACAAAACCCTTACAAGAGTATTTAATTCCTTCAAAGTTCCATTTTACAAGAACTTCATTCTTAAGTTTATTAATAGGGCCATCCACCTTTAAAAAGCAGGTAGATTGATCCCAGTTGATGAATGTAGCTTTATATTTCTCTTCTTTGCAAATAATTACAATATCGCTATCAATCGTAAGCCCGGTGTAGAGGTCGCCCTTACTGGCCAAGGGAGTATTCGATGCCTCTGCTAAATCAGAGTTCATGAATAAATAGAAGTAGTAACTCAGAATCACAAATAAAAAATTTAAAATAAGTATAAACTTATCTAAGGCAATCATATATTGAACAAAGGCGTAGTAGATACACTGGAAAACAAAGGCTGAATAAAAGTATTTTGAAAATTTACGTCCATTGAGAATCGTCAAACAAAACAAAACTAAAGTTATAAAAAGAACTCTATGGGAATCAAAGAAGCTCAAATAGGACTCGAGATTAAAGGTTGAGATTCCTTTAACAAAAGACTCTAGAACGTGAAGATACAACATTGCAAAAACAGCAAATACCGCTGTATTTCGCATTACTGGACTTTTTTTATATATCTTTAAATTCTGCATTAATTTACCACCTCAATTATAATATTCCTTATGAAGCCTAAATTGGAAATAAATAATACATGTATTCATTGCGACAACTGTAGATTAATCTGCCCAGAACATTCTGTTATGAAGAGCAAAGACACTTATCGCATCGAACCCTGGAGCTGTACGTTATGTCAGTTATGCATCGAAGTATGTCCAGTCGACTGCATTAAGTTCACAAGTGAAGAGAAAGAGAATGAGTATATTACTTGATGTTAATCTTTTCACTTAGATTAGTTCCATCACTCCAGATTTCACCTTGGTCTAAAACAATTTTTTTATCGCTTTTGATTTTTTTATCTGACCTAAAGTTTAATCCATAACTTAAGCAATAATTTATTCCATCAACGCCAATAAGCTCAGTTACTTTATTAGAATTATTTTTTTCTATTATTTTTTTCGTGTTAATACATAGATCAAAATATGTACTTAGCTTTCCAAAATCGTAATATTCCGATTCTTCAACTTTTTGAACTAACACTGTTTTTTCTTCAAAATTTCCAATTGATTTAAAAAGTGGAAGTGCTTCATTCTGATACTCTTGTTTTTCGACTTTAATCAACGCCATTCCGGAGTAAGTATCAAAGCCTACCGAAGACACATCCTCATTTTTTTTAATTCCCTCTAGGGTATCCTTTGAGTTAATTATTAACTCATTATAACCCTCAGTTTTTTTTACTTTTAACCCAAATAATACAACAGAGGCTTCTTCTAGCTTTCCTAGACCTTTCATAAAGATCTCCCTATCAAAAAAATAAAACTGATCTGCATTATTTATTAACAAGGGTGTATCCCACAAATTGAACTTTTTGGTTATATTTAAAATCCCCCCTCCCTGATCTAAGAGATTCGGTTCAAAAACAATAGATATCTTTTCAGAGTTAAAAGAAGAAAACTGCTCTGCCAGATGATGAGTATTAACAAAAAATCTCTCAATACCAAACTTATCGTGAAGAAACTTAATCTGTAACCCTAAAAGGTTATGCCCAAAAAAAGGCCAAAGAGGCTTAGCTAAAATTTTGCCAATCTCCCCCATTCTGGTTCCTTTCCCTGCAGCTAAGATAATTGCGTGCTTAACTTGCATAATATATTTTTGCTAAGGTTACTTTAAGATCTGTCAATTGCTCATATCTTGAAAGCTTGGCAAGGACCGTTTCGAAAGCTCTTCCAATAAACTTTAAGTATCTACTGTCCCCTCTCGTATTATAAATCAATGAGAAACTGCCTATTGCCTTATAAAGTCTTTGAATTGCCATATAGTCATAATACTTTTCAAAATTATCCATTTTTAATTTACTTTTTTCTAAATAATAATTTATTAATTCAGTTTTCACTTCCTTATTTACAAAAAAATAACAATCTTCAAGAAGACTAACTAGGTCATACTGAGGAAGACCTAATCGAGCATCCTGAAAATCTATAATAACGGGTCTAGCATCAACCAACATCACATTTCTTGAATGAAAGTCTCTATGAGTAACTACCATAGGTTCTGTATCTAAGAATTTGCATATCCCTGTAAACGCCTGATCAATTATATTAATACTTGTATCATCAGCATTTGTTTTTAAAAGCTTTATAATAAAGTTTGCGTTAGTTACTCTTGTCTCATCTAATAATTTTGCAGTATCAAATCTAAGTTTAGTAAAACATGTATTTTGGTGGTCGCTAGGACTTATCGCATGAATCTTTAAAAGCTCATCAAGAACCGGGTAATAAAGCTCTAGCTTTTCTTTTTTATTTCTTGTCTGCCCCAAGGCTTCTAGTAACGTCAGATTACCTAAATCCTCTTCAAGAATAAAACCCTTCTCTCTATTTAGGTAGAATATATCAGGGACTCTTACTCCGCTTTTTTTTAAAACTAACTGCATCTCCTCAAAGTCATATCTATCATCTTTTCCTATAGGGTTATCCAGACAGGCCACATAGCTTTTGGAACTATCTATTAATCTAAAGTATCGTCTTGTCGATGCATCACCCGTAAGTTTTTCAACTGTTAGATCACCACTCTGAAGTCCCGAACTTTTGAATAAACTTTCGATAAACAGCCTTTCTGTTTCTTCTGGCTTCATAGTAATGACCTTTGCAATTGATAAAATCCTCTAGATGAGTTTTTTTCTGGGTTTTCGCTATCAGACTGTCTTTTCCCTACTTCTTGAGCTAAAAAACTTTTAAATAAAAATTCTTCCCTTGTTTGTGCTTGTGTAGCACCTAACTGCATAGAGAATTCAAGACTATTTTTATTTTGCATTTGAATCCAGTTGAGTACCGAGTAAGGATCATAGCCCGCTCTTTTTAATAAAAAATATGACCATTTAAGTGATTCTACTCTGACTTTTAAAGGTAAACGATAAAGGGAGAGCATTTTCTTAGTACTAGAAAACCCCAAAGGGACTAGTACTTTTTTTTCATAAAGATTTTTATGTATTCTGTAAATCTCATTCGCTATCAAAGAGACAAATAAATCCTCACTTTTTAGATATTTTCTTATCAATGTATCACTAAAAAAGAACCTTCCACTCGGTAAACTAAAGTAAAATGGTGATTCAGATTTAATTACATGAAATTTAGGAACGATTTTTTTCTTAAGAATAAGTTCATTATTCAATACTATTCTTTTATAAATTCCTTCCAAGTAATCTCTATTTGTTTTTGATAGTCTCAACTCCTTTATCGACGGAGTATTCAGGTAATCGTTTGCTAAATATTCAAGATGATCTACATAGTCTTGATCTGTGATGGTCGTTGAGTTTTTTTGAAAATAAGTTTTCTCTCTACTACCGCAGGCAGTTACTAGACAAACTAAGAGAATAAAAAAAGCCCTCTTAGAGAGGGCTGTTTTTTTATATAAGGTGTTCATAATTATTCAGATGCTACGTCTCTTTCTGGCACATAGTAAAGCGTAAACCCAGCAAAGATCAGATTTGGATCATGAATCATTGGTCTATTATTATCATATAATAATTTCCACTTACTCGTTGTTCCATATTTATCATTTGAGATTGTTCCTAGAGTATCACCTGTCTTAATTAAATAAGGCAGTCCTTCTGGGCTCCAAACAAACTTCTCTGAAGGAACATTATACTTTAAAGCTGCACCCTCAGCTAAAGCACCTGTGCTCACGCCTGGATTTAACTCTTGTAAAGATTTCCATTTTCTGTAATCACCATAAAGCTTAAAAGCAATGAGCATTAAGGTGTCACCTTTTTCAATTTGGTAGTCAGCTACACCCTCTGTCATCGCAATCGATGTTGAGTTATCTGATCCATCCATGACTTGAACATCACTAGAAGACTCAGAAACCAGTTCGTCTGACTCTAGCGATGCATCACCTTCAGAAAGTTCTAGATCCTCTTCATCAGAATCTACAATGAAGTCAGATTCATCTTCCATTTCTGCAACCGTATTATCAGTTGGCTTATCTGCTGCTTTTTTCTTGTTATTAGAACAAGACACTAATGCGAAAATTGATATTAAAAGGAACACCTTTAAAAGCTTCATAGCTCTCTCCTTGAGTTTGTTTGCTATAACATATTATCGGCTCGTTATATTTTAACCTTTAATAAATTTGGTTACTTGTTATATATAATGGGGAATTTTTGCCGCCCCTCGCTAGACACAGCATAACGCCCTTGGGTAAGATGGAAGCATGTATAGGATTAGCTTAATATTAACCTCCTTTATTTTTCTGAGTTTTTCACTCGGAATTAATGCCCAGTCAGTTCTCGATGACCTGTCAGGTGGAGATGATACATTTAACAATGCACCGCTAGCTAATGAGAAAATACAGAAGATTTCTATCTCTAAGAGAATTTTCATTTTATCTAATAACGAAAGATCCTATGATAAAGGTGATTTCATCAGCTTAATTTTTAATGATGAGTTAGTCTGTAGAGCATTGGCCGCAAAAACCAAAGACAATCAGTCGGGTGTTAAAATTATTAAAATTTATAATCTCGACTTGTGGAACTCACTAAGAGCTGGTTCTGACGTAAAGGTCCTGCGTGGAGACGATAGTTACTATAGGAAAAATAAGAAAGACAATGTCGCAGAATCTAAGATCGACGATGAAGACGATTTATTTAATGAAACGACCGTTCTAGAAGACAGTCTTAATATTGATGATAATAAAAAAAGGGTTATCAAAACAGATAACTTAGTCAGCCTTGTTCTAGGAAAGATAGAAGGTCTAGACACTGATGGCAGTCCCCAAAGATATAATCAGCTAAATGCATATTGGGCCTATCAGGTTGATGATAATATTTATGTCGAAGCTGGGTACGGACAAAATCTTATTAATGATTATCCGACTCTCGGCTTGGATGCAAAACTAACTAATATGGTCATTAGAGGGAAATACACTATATCTGGTCCGATGTTTAGCTTCATTCAGCCTTATGTTGGATTTCAGGTCCTGGGTGCAGAAAGCCCTGGCGCTGGACAACAGGACCCTGTAGACACAAGGTCAGCTGCAGAGCTTGAGCTAGAACTTCAAAAGGTTGAAGATCTTAAAAAGAAGTCGATCGTTTTTGGAGTTACAGTCTTAAAAAGGTTAGTTCCAGGATGGTTTTTTAGATTAGACCTTGGGTCTGATCTTATCTCAGGTGGATTTAGTCTTGAATTTTAGAATCATCTTTCTAGCCATTTTAATTATTTCTGGATGCGGTGTTAAGTCAGACCCCATCCCGCCTAATAATGCAATTCTCCCCTCTTACCCAGATGAGTTTTTAAAACCCATTGAAGAAGAAGTTAAAAAGAAAAAAAATTAATGTCCCTTATAATTTCACTCGGCACGAATATTGGAAACAGATTCGAAAATCTTCGATTAGCTAAGAAACTCCTATCGAAGAATCTGGTGCTATTAAATGAAAGCCGTATTTATAGCTCTCCCGCCGTTGATTACTTAGATCAACCTGAATTTTTAAATCAAGTACTATGTTTTGAAATTCCCAATTCCCTTCCTCAAGAATGTCTTGAGTTAGTGCTTAGCATTGAATCTAAAATGGGAAGAGTTAGACATATCCCCAAGGGCCCACGAGTTATCGATATTGATATATTATTCTGGGGTAATGAAACCTTAAATTCTCCTAACTTAGAGATTCCGCACCCAAGGCTTTTTCAAAGAAGTTTTATTGTCTTGCCGCTCAAAGAGTTACCAATCTTTCAAACGCTTAGCAGTAATTTTAAATTTCCAAGTAAGTTTTGTAATGAAGCCTTTCCATTGGATAATGTCTGAAATTTGCTAGATTGACCCCAAAAGACTCCGTCCATATAATTCTATATTCATTGGAAAAAATATGGACTTTAGTTACAACACAGAACAGCAAGAAATACGCGAGCAAACTTTAAAGTTTGCTCGAAATGAAATGCTACCTAATGCTTCTAAGTTTGATCAATCAGGAGAAATGCCTTTAGAGATTTTAAAAAACGCCTGGGAGTTAGGGTTTGTTAATACTTGCATCCCTCAAGAGTACGGGGGTGTTGGCTTCACTGCAGGGGATACTGTTTCAATAACTGAAGGCCTTGCTTACGGATGCATGGGAATGAATACCATCCTAATGGCAAACGACCTAGCGCTACTTCCAATTGTTATTGGTGGCACTGAAGAACAAAAGAAAAAGTTTTTAACACCTTTTACTGAAGATTATAAAATTGCTTCATTTTGCTTAACAGAACCAGGTAATGGTTCTGATGCTGCCGGCATCAAGACAACTATTAAAGAAGATGGTGACTCATATATCATTAACGGCGATAAGATGTGGATTACTAATGCGGGACATGCTGACCTCTTTGTTGTTTATGGAACTTTTGACCCAAACTTAAAACATAAAGGCATATCAGCCATTGTTGTTGAAGCTGGTACTGAAGGGATTGAGGTTGGTGCACCTGAAAAAAAAATGGGGCACAGATGTTCCGATACAAGGGGCATGAGATTTAACAACGTCAGAGTACCCAAAGAAAATATGCTTGGTAAACCTGGGGATGGTTGGACAATTGCAATGAAAACCTTGGATCACAGTCGTCCAATGGTTGCAGCGAGTGCTCTCGGTGGAGCCCAGTGCGCATACGATCATGCTGTAAAGTATTCAAAAGAAAGAACACAATTTGGAAAACCTATTTCAAATTTTCAGGCCATTCAATTCATGATTGCAAATATGGCAATGAAGATCGAAGCATCAAGGCTTTTAATTTCAAAGGCTGCCTGGATGTTGGACAATGGTATTTCTAATACCAAGGTTGCAAGTTACGCTAAGGCCTTTGCTGCAGATTCCTGCATGGAGATTACAACCGATGCTGTACAGATATTTGGTGGCTATGGTTACTCCACAGAATACCCGGTAGAAAAATTAATGAGAGATGCAAAGCTTATACAGATCTATGAGGGAACATCTCAAATACAAAGAATGGTTATAGCTAAAGAAATTTTTTCTAGGCATTAGATAAGGAGAATTCCATTATGAATATTTTCGTCTGCGTAAAGCAAGTTCCAGACACTGAAACAAAAGTTGTGCCTAATGGTGATGGTACTTTTATAGAAACAAATGCAATCAAGTGGATTATGAATCCCTATGATGAGTTTGCAGTTGAGCAAGCGCTTCTCGTAAAAGCAAGTAATGCTGGGTCTACTGTTACTGTAGTCAGAGTAGGTGCTGTGCATGATACAGAAGCTCTTAGAACTGCTTTAGCAATGGGTGCCGATGATGCAATCCTTGTTGAGGGAGATGATAGCTTAGATTCTTATATGACCGCTAAAGCGTTAAAGGGTGCTATTGAAAAATCAGGAAAGTCTCCTGACTTAATCTTTTCAGGTAAGCAAGCAATCGATAGTGACTGTCTTCAGGTGCCACAATTACTGGCCCAAATGCTGAACCTTCCCTCTGTTTCAGTAGTGGTTGGATATGAGGGTGATTCTTCAAAAATTACTCTCAAAAGAGAAATTGAAGGGGGAGCACTAGAGGTCTATGACTGCTCAACTCCCGCTGTTATTGCTTGTAACAAAGGTATTAACACACCAAGATATGCTTCTCTTCCTGGGATTATGAAGGCAAAAAAGAAACCATTAGCTCAACACAGCTTAGCAGATGTCGGGGTATCCACAGATGATCGTCGAGTTGTATATTCAGAGTTTCACTTACCACCAGAAAAGCCGGCAGGGAAAAAATTTGATGCAATGGATGAAGCTAACCAAGCAAATATTGTTAAAGAAGTTGTTGGCTTACTTAGAACTGAAGCAAAAGTAATTTAAAGGATAAAAGATGGCTAAAATATTAGTATTTACAGAAACAAATAAAGAAAATGTTAAATCAGTTAGTTTAGAAATTGTTGGAAAACTAAATGGACATGATGTCGACGTTGCCTCGGTTGGTGACATCGGTGCTGAAGGTGTTGCTGAGCTCGCAAAGCATGGGGCTGCAAACATTCATTGCCTTAAGGGAGATAATTTAGATGAGTATACTCCTGAAGGTTTTGCGAACGCCTTAAAAGAATTTATTTCTTCTAATTCATATGATTACGTATTTGCAGGGTCTACTCCTACAGGAAAAGATCTTCTTCCAAGACTAGCTGGAATGTTTGATGCTGGAATGGCGAGTGAAGTTACTAACTTTCAGTTTGACGGTGACGAATTTCAAGGCACAAGACCAATGTTCGCGGGTAAGTGCTTATGTAAAGTAAGGATCCAAGGTCCTAAGCCCCACTTTGTTAGCGTTAGACCAAATGCACTTGGGTTGAACGAATCACCTACTGCAGGCGCTGGAAATAAAGCTGATGTGACTGCTTCGGCAGGCGAAATTAGAGCAGCCATTAAGGAGATTATTAAAGGTGCCTCAGAAAAAGTTGATTTATCTGAAGCCAATATTATTGTCTCAGGTGGTAGGGCCATGAAAAATGCTGAAAATTTCAAAATTTTAGATGAGCTTGCGGAAGTCATTGGTGCAACAGTTGGTGCATCAAGAGCTGCTGTAGATTCGGGCTATGCTCCTCACTCTATGCAGGTAGGACAAACTGGCAAAACCGTTGCCCCATCCCTTTATATAGCTTGTGGAATATCTGGAGCGATTCAACATCTTGCAGGTATGAGAACTTCTAAGGTTATTGTAGCAATCAATACTGACCCAGATGCTCCTATTTTTACGAAAGCTGATTATGGAATTGTTGGTGACTTATTTCAAATCGTCCCAATTTTAAAAGAAGAATTAAAACAACTATTAGGTTAACAAACAGGTTCCCGGCCTAGGAGGCTGGGAACTATTTTACACTTGCTGGCTTTCTTTCAGAAGATTTTCCAAAAGCAAATCCATACTGAGCAACATATTCTAATTTAGTTTCATTACTTTCAAATATTACAACGTCCTCTTCTTGGTTTTCTTCAGCCGGTACTCTTTCAACTTCCTCTTCCTTTTCTTGAGCCTTAATTCTTAGTGTAGCTTCACCGCTTCTCGCTTCTTGTAATTTCTCTTCATAATTTGCATACTTCTCTTGAGCTTGATCATATTTTTCTTGAGAAACGAATGTTAAGATTGCACCCTGAAGTGGGCCAGTTGCAAACCTTACTTTATAGCTATGCTCACCATTATTTGTAATTATTCCAGTCGCCTTATCTCCACCAATTTCTGCTTCAAACTGACCACCGTCCTTGATTTCTGCGAATGAAAAGTCCAAGTTAACTTCTTTTGCTGATCCAGTGTTTAAAGAAGCATTAAAATCTTGAATGCTTCCGTCAAAAACACTTAAATTACCATTAACCTGAGTTATGTTTAAAATATTTCTAGACTGTAACGGGTTCAAAGCACTTTCTAAAAAGAGATCCATATCATTCATTCTAATTCCCTTTTTAGCGGGCTTCACTTCATCTTTTTGAGTTGGCTGTGTAAGAACTGGTTTATTATTCGCCAACTTATTAAACTTAGGTTTTGGAATTATCTTTTTCGCTTCAAGAATTTCGTAACCACCGTTGATGATTTTAAATAAAGCGATTGTATTTCGCTTTGTAAGAAGTGATATCTTAAAAGTTTGATTTAGGTCTTTATCAAGAACAACAGTACTCGTTGCTACTAATTCCATATTTACTATAATGATAGATTTTTTATCTTCTTCATTTTTAAAAGAGTCATATATCGGATTACCTTTATTATCGATAACTCTAGTTACTTCCCATCTTCCATTTATTTTCTCTTTATTCTTTTTTGTAACTCCTAAATAAGTTACAGCTGGGGAATTAAAATCATGGGCCCTAGAAGCTACATTTCTATTGGTTTCTTCTGGTTGAAAAGAGACAACATCTAACTTCTCTTCATACATAAATGAATTAGACTTAAGTTTTAGATCAGCATAGGTGCCGGCGATAACCGCAGTAGTTATTGCTGCTGAAAATAAGTAGGTCTTCATTGTAGATAGTGTCGTTTTCATTTTTTTCTCCTACAGTACTTACTGCAACTGCCGTGCCACACCGCAGCACAAGGTACGCGAGAAATCCTGTCACTCAACAACCTTAAGTAGTTGAAAATACTGGAAAAATTGAAAAGGAAACTTGTTTTTAGACGGCCCCACTGTCTAAAAATTAGACAGTAGTGAAAAATATACTTAAGAAATTACCTTCAAAGCTCCCTTCTTGCGAAGGGAAACAAGACTATTTGTTACCTCAAAATCATATAAAAATGAGTTTTCGTAGATATCCTGGATTTTACCAAAGTCACTTATCAGGCAAAGAATATCAAATTCTTTTGGGTCTATCTCTGCACCTCTACAAACAAAGTCAGAGTTAATAACAACTCGCTTGTTTCCAGGGGGTTTTAGTTTTTTGTTTTTCTCCGTTTGCTCTAAAAGATACCTAAACTCACTTTCTAAATTTGAGAGCTCAAGCTCAAATTGAATAAGTTCCAGACCAATAACCTCAGGCTCTACAACATACTCCAGGCTAGAGTCTTCTGAAAACTCCTGCATCAGCAAGTTAAGAAGCGACTTCCTACCTGTTTCTTTTTTAAAACTACAACCAACGACTGTTCCTGCACATAGGAGAATATTTCCCAGATGCTGTGATAAAGATTTATCTTGAACAACGATTTTTCCATCAAAACCAATAGCTGACTGTTCTCGTAGGATTTTTATAAGTGCCATAATTAACCAAATTTGCCTTTTTTATTTAAGTAGATACAAACTTAAAACAATATTATCATTAATAGAGTTTATTTAAAATTCGGAAATCAAGTGGCATATAAAAGATCAATATTATTAATAAACCCTAAGTTTCAGCTTAAGATAAGTGCTTTAGTTTGCTTTTTAGCTATCGCCTCAAGCCTCATTTATCCTTGGACGATATCGGACCTGCTATCAAGCTTCTCAGCCTTTATCCAGGCCAATCATCCAGAAGCAGCCAAAACCATACTTAAAAAAGAAGAAAACCTAATGTCGGTTCTTCTACTTTGGCAAATAGGATCTAATGGTTTTATTTTTCTATATTTTATTTATGTAACACATAAAATAGCAGGGCCGATGCATAAACTACAGCTCTACCTTGAAAATATAAAAAATGGTAATCCCATTTCGAAACTTTATTTTAGAAATGGTGACTCGTTTCAGGAAGTAGCAGACTCTATCAATGATGCTTTTGACACTCTGGAAGAACAAAGAAAGCAAGATTTTATGTACCTATCTGAAGTTAATTCTTATTTAAAAAATCTGGAAGTTGTTCTTCCTGAAGATAAAAAAGTTGTCCTGCAAGAAATTACAAACAAACTTAACGATATCCAAAAGAGATTCGATTAAATGCTCAAAAGCAAAGCTTGTTTATTTATTTTTGTCTTCTTGCAAGTCATAAACTTGTCTTATGCTTCCATTAAGAAAAATCCAGAGATCAGTAAAAAAGAATTTGATAAAATCTCCCTATATTTCAATTATCTAAGCAAAGGTGTTCATAAATCTAGGCTTACAAAAAAAGTTAGACAGGTCTTTATTAAACTTGGAGACGAGTTCAAAGAAGAGCTTCTGGTGGTTAATCAACAAATTGAAATCAACAGGAAACCTTTTAACTCTTCGAATTGCAACACCAATTTGGCGAACTTTAGCTCCAGCGTATCAAAGTATCACTACTTGCAAGTGCTCCGCTTTTGCCACAAAGAACTAGTTAAAAATAAAAAAGAAGAAGATTTAAGTAAAAATGAGATTAGTTTTATAAAAAACTTTTACAGCGCACTCGTTGAGACCGAGAATGTTGGTTTAATTAGACTAAGAACTAAAAGAACTGTTTTCCCAAAAGCCTTGGCAGAAGTTTTAAGCTTAAAAAAGTTTGATGTTGATGAAATAACCACGTTATTTCAAAGAACTTACGCCTCAAGGCACCTTAATTATGGTCGAGAACTTACTAAACATCTCCAAACGACAGGGCTTTTTCCATCAAAGGAAAGTCGTCTTTTCCGAAGGGAGTTTAAAAATCTTTGTTCGAAGTTTCTAAACTCTAAAGATCATATAAAAAGATTAAGATTTCTCGAAGAAATTCTCTCTTTTTACTCTGAAAATAAAACTCTTATTGGGTATCGATACAGTAATAAAAAATTCAGACAAATCTCCAGACGACTTTCGAGAAGTAATCAAATTAAAGACGCCAAGCGCTTTATAACGAGGTCAATCCAATCTCAATCAGAAAAGTATCGAGCTCCGCTATATTTTGAAAGAATTTATCTAGATATTGTAAGGGGTGATTATAAGTCTGCCATGAAGTATATTAACCGATCAGGTCTTCTAGGAATGGAAAACAATTACGATTCGAAATTAAGATACTGGATCGGAAGAGTTTTTCTTAAAAATAATGAAAAGTCATTGGCTGAGTTTCTTTTCAAAACACAAGTCACTAAAAACCCATTAAGTTATTATTCAATATTAAGCACAGCACATCTTAAAAAACTAGGATTAAACAGTTTTTTAGAAAAAAACTATCTATACAATATAGACAATGGAATCACCTCTCTAGGACCTTCCATTAATAAAGATGATAAAACTCAACTAGAAAGGTTAAGGGTTTGGCTTAAAAGTGATAGTCAAAAATTAGCCGCGCTAGAAATAAGAGAAATTCTATCAAAACCAAGAAGTAATCAAATCGGGCGAGGAATAGCCTCCAAGGACAGCAAACTCAAGACGTCATTTCAAATACTAAAGCTTTTTCAGGAAGAAGATGATTATTTAAGCTCATTCAAGTTTTTTAGTAGAAATAGGTTTGTCTCTAACCTAGATTTTTTGCCGACTACAACTAAAATCCTTTTTCCTACACCTTATCTTAATAAAATTAAACGCTATTCTAAAAATATGGATCCCGTTTTATTGTTGGCCCTAATTAGACAAGAAAGTGCATTTGACCCCAGAGCAAAATCCTCAGCTGGAGCAAGAGGCTTAATGCAACTAATGCCCAACACTGCCAGGATATATAAGAAACGATTAAGAAAATCTGATCTCTATAGGCCAAAACTAAATCTATCTATTGGTAGCCGCTATTTAAATTATCTCTATAAAAAGTATGACAAGTCTCTGATTCATACCCTCGCTTCTTATAATGCAGGGGAAACTAACCTTAGAAGATGGAAAACCAAATATTTAAATATGGAAGATGATCTTTTAAAGGTTGAGTCTATACCATTTGAAGAAACTGAAAAATATGTGAAGTATATAACTCGGAATATATTTTTCTACAAAATTATCTTTGGTGAACCACTTCTAGCTGGGCTTGAATGGATCAAAGACTCAATTTAAACATTGAATCTAAAGTGCATAACATCACCATCTTTTACCAGATATTCCTTACCTTCCATCCTGAATTTTCCATTTTCTTTAACTTTTGATTCGGAACCAAACTCAAAAAGATCGTTGCAAGAATAAACTTCAGCTTTAATAAAGCCTTTTTCAAAGTCAGTATGTATGACCGCTGCTGCCTGAGGAGCTTTGTCTCCTTCTTTAAAGGTCCAAGCTCTGACTTCCTTTACGCCTGCAGTAAAGTAAGTTCTCAAACCAAGCATCTTGTAAGCTGCCTGAGTTAAAACTTCTAAACCTGAAATCTCTATTCCAGCAGCCTCTAAAAACTCATCTTTTTCTTCTTGTGTTTCTAATGCTGAAATTTCTGACTCTAGCTTTCCACATATTTTTATAACTTCACCATTTTCTTTTAAAGCATAACCCCTTACCTTTTTAACAAGGTCATTATCCTCATGAAGACTATCCTCATCGATATTACAGGCATAAAGAACTTTTTTAAGAGTTATCAAGTTTAAGTCGCTTATTAACTCAAGATCTTCTTCGCTCAACCCTAAAGATCTGGCCTGAACTCCTTCTGATAAACTATCCTTTAGCTTCTCTAATAGTGGTAGCTGCATTTTTGCATTACTGCTAATTTCTTTATTCTGATTTTTAATAAGTTTTGGAATGTTTTGCAGTCTTTTCTCTACTGAGTCTAGATCAGCAAGAGCAAGTTCAAGGTTTATAACTTCTATATCTTCAATAGGATCAACTACACCAGAGACATGAACAACATCAGGATCCTCAAAGCATCTAACGACATGGACAATAGCGTTTACCTGTCGAATATGACCTAAAAATTGATTCCCAAGTCCCTCGCCTTTACTGGCTCCCTTAACTAGACCTGCAATATCTACAAATTCTACAATTGCAGGAATAATTTTTTCGGGTCCAATTAGGTCTGCTATCTTTCCCAGACGACTATCAACAAGATTAACAATTCCGACATTTGGCTCGATTGTACAAAAAGGATAGTTAGCAGCCTCAGCTGGAGCAGAGGTTATTGCTTGAAAGATTGTTGATTTTCCTACGTTGGGAAGCCCAACTATTCCACAGTTTAATGCCATAAATTATCCTATTCTATTAATTGTTTTTTCTTATATTTAGATGCGATTTTACCAAAACCACTTTCCACGACTTGCTCTAATACTGACTTTGTTCCATCAATATAGTCTCTCAGTTTTATCTGCTCTTCATTGGAGAAGTTAGAAAGGACAAAGTTAGAGACGTCCCCATGAACGGGTCTTCCAATGCCTAAACGAAGCCTTAAGAAATCCCTAGTCGCCATTATCTCTGCTATCGATTTTAGTCCATTGTGACCTGCTAAACCTCCACCCTTCTTCAACTCTACGCAACCATAGGGTAGATCTAACTCGTCGTGTATTACTAATATATTTTCTTTTTCTACTTTAAAAAATTGAGCTGCTTTTTGAACACTGTCGCCGCTAAGATTCATATAAGTCATTGGTTTTAGCAAATAGCCCTTTTCCCCCTTGTAGGTAAAGGTCGAATATTCACCATTGAACTTTTCTTTCCATGGAAGCCCATTCGCATCTAGAAAGTTATCAACTGACATGAATCCAATATTATGTCTTGTATCTCTATATTTATTTCCGGGATTGCCTAGTCCGACTATTAAGTAACTCATAAAACTGAATTATATAAAAAGTGAACTCACAGAATCATTATTAAACGTTCTATGGATCGCCTTTGAAAGTAATTCTGCAGTTGAAAGGACAACAATCTTTTCAACCTTCTTTGCTTCATCACTTAAAGGAATTGTATCTGTAACAATAATTCTATCTAGCTCATCAGAGTTAGATATTCTTTCTATTGCAGGGTCGGAAAAAATAGGGTGGGTAGTACAGCAGTACACCTTAGTTGCACCATTATCTTTTAAAGCTCTACAAGCCTCAATCAATGTTCCGGCAGTATCGACCATATCATCTATGATAATACATTCTTTACCTTGTACATCTCCGATAATATTCATCGCCTTAGCGACATTTTTACCCGTTCGTCTTTTGTCTATCATAGCGATGTCAGACTTTAGTTTTTTGGCATAGGCCCTAACTCTTTCCACTCCTCCTGCATCAGGTGAAACAAAAATAGTATTTTCGCTCATAAGTTCATTTTTTATATAATTCACCAAAACTGGTGACGCATAAATATTATCAAATGGAATATTAAAAAATCCCTGAATTTGGCCAGCATGTAGATCCATCGTAATAACTCTAGATGTTCCAGCAACGGTTAAAAGGTCCGCTACAAGCTTTGCTGAAATAGGAGTTCTTGGGCTCACTTTTCTATCTTGCCTAGAATAACCATAATGTGGAATCACTGCTGTAATACTCGAGGCAGACGCCCTCTTCAAAGCATCAACTGTAATCAGAAGTTCCATTAGATTGTCATTAACAGGTGTACAGGTTGATTGAATCACAAATACGTCTGCCCCCCGAACATTTTTTTCTATCTCACAAAAGATTTCACCATTCGCAAATTTTACAAGCTGAGGATCAACGAGAGAGACATCGAGAAAATCGGAGATACGTCTGGAAAGATCTGTGTTTGATGAGCCTGATACTAAGACAATTCGTTTCACGGTTCCCTCCAGGGAATTAGAAAAGAAATGGTTGGGGTGATAGGACTCGAACCTATGCATGACAGAATCAAAATCTGTTGACTTACCACTTGTCGACACCCCAACAATTTCAGTGGGTTGAATATACACAAGCTCATTTTCTTTTGCAATAGGCTCATTCTGAGGAATCGTTGTTTTACCCTCACAATTTCAATTGGTTAGCATTGGCTGGCCACAACTAAATTCCCCAAATCTTTGCCCCGAGTTTAAATATAAATCTTTAAATATACTAAATGATGTTGTGCCGCCATAGAGTTTTAGATCTCCACCAACTCTTCTTCCCTCAAGACCAACCCAAATAACCCCTAAGCGATTGCCTTCATAAAATACAAACCAATTATCAAACCCATTATTAGAGGTACCTGTCTTTCCAAAGAATTTTAGTCCTCCAAAATCTTTACCAACTAATTTTCTAATTGTTGTTTCTCTTGGGTCTGATAATATCTCCACAATTCCGCCATTTTCTCTTTTGCATTCTTTTTCTATAAAATTTCTATAAACTCCAAAAAGTTTCTCTAAACTTATCTCAACTGTACCCAGTAACTGGGCCGGATATTCTGAAAGAGGTTTTTTTAATTCTGGAAAGAGCTTCTCTAGCTCTACCTCAACTTTTTCATAACCCTGCGAGATAACCTCTCTAATAACTGGCCTATTGTAAGAAAGCTTCAACGCTTTATCTAAGGTGATCCATTTCTCTGGTATTTTATGAGCCTCTCTTGGTTTCCAAACACCAGATTTTAATTGAACCTCTAACGGACCCGTCTCTACTTCCTTTTCCATTGAAGTTCCTAAATCAACTAGAAGAGAGTAAATCAAGGGTTTTATCGTACTGCCTAATGTGTGTTGCTCTATAGATTTTGCTTTTTCCCAATTTCGTTCATATTTTGAATAGTAAAAATAGTTACTATCGGGGTTTTTAGTATTTCCAAAGTAAGCCTTAGCCGCAATATCTTTTCCACCAAGCCTTTCCTTTGCGCTTGAAATGATACTTTTTACTTTTGTGTGGAGAACATATTTTTCATAGAGACTTAATTCATTTTTTTCTAAGTTATTGCTTAACCACCAATTGTTCCTAAAAGGTTTACTCTTTTGTAATTTTTTAAGATTTTCTATCCAATTTTTCCATTTACCATCAGACCATCTTTCACCGTTTTCAGAAGGAAAAAGGTTCATTAAAACAAGTTTTTTAAAAACTAAATCAGCTCGTGACCTTAACCTAGCTTCCCTCGTTAATGGGTTGTAATAATTTGGACCTTTAAGAAGTGCAATTAAAATAGCGGCTTCATAAGGAGTGACAAATTCAGGTTTCTTAGAAAAATAAAATAGGGAAGCTGAATAAAGCCCCTTAATTTTGATACCTTGCTTACCACCCCATATAACCTCATTAAAGTAAGCCTCAAGGATTTTTTCTTTTTCATATAATGATTCCAAATAGACTGCGACAATCATTTCTTTGAGTTTCCGAGAAAACTTTTTTTCGTTTGTGTAAAATAAATTTTTAACGATCTGTTGAGTTAAGGTTGAACCGCCTTGCTCGAGCCTCATAACTCGAATATCATGAATAAAGGCTCTCAGAAGTGATTTAAAATCAATCCCTTTATGCAGTAAAAACCTTTCATCCTCTATTCCGATAAGCCC
>JAIBDQ010000064.1 GCA_024686135.1 Halobacteriovorax sp.
CCAATTTTCCCCTTCCTTGAGGCCAATTCCCCCCACATGATCAAAATGCAAATGACTTATGACTAAATCCGTCACATCTTCTGGTTTATGATTAATCTCAGCAAGAGACTTTTCTAAAGGAGAGCTTTCTCCTCGAATATTGAACATCGTGTTAAATTTTTCATCGTGATAATCACCGATTCCTGTATCAACGACGATTAATTTATCTTCAGTCTTGATGCACCACAAACGTAGCGCAAGATCGATCCTGTTGTGTTCATCGGCTTCGTGGACCTTAGACCACATGGGTTTAGGTATGATTCCAAACATGGCCCCTCCGTCGAGCATAAAGTGACCAGGTTCGAGTACATAATTTATATTTTCCATAAAATAACCACCATATAAAATCAGTTAATTATTGGGCGTTGCTCCTATGAACTTGAAGGCTTACCCACTATTATGGCGCTTAATTTATACCTAGTTTAAAGATAGGAAAACTGTTTATTTTCCTTCGTTTTTATTTACCTCTATTAAGGAGTTTGATGGATGAATGTCCATGAGTATCAGGCCAAAGAATTAATGAGAAACTTTGGCATAGCCACCCTAAAAGGGAAGATGGCCACTTCAGTTGATGACGCTGTCAAAGCAGCAGAAGAGCTTGGTGGGAACCTATGGGTTGTTAAGGCCCAAATTCATGCTGGAGGCCGTGGTAAGGCAGGTGGTGTGAAAATCGCTAAGAGCTTGGATGAAGTTAGAGAGCATGCCACAAATATTTTAGGGGCCACTCTTATTACTCATCAGACAGGTCCAGAAGGAAAGCAAGTAAACCGACTCTTTATCGAAGAAGGTTGTGATATCGATCACGAATACTATGCTGGTCTCGTTCTTGACCGTGCGACTGGGAAGATCACATTTATGGCATCTGTAGAAGGTGGTGTAGAGATCGAAAAAGTTGCAGAAGAAACTCCAGAAAAAATCATCAAAGTTTCTGTTGATCCAGCAGCTGGTTTTACTCCTTTTATCGGACGTAAACTGGCCTACGGTATTGGTATGAAAGATAAGGATATGGTTAAGAAGGCGTCTAAGTTTTTTAAAGGTCTTTATGATCTTTATGTTGAATCGGATTGTACGATTGCAGAGATTAACCCTCTTGTAACAACAAAGTCTGGTGACGTTATCGCTCTTGATGCCAAACTAAACTTTGACGGAAATGCTCTTTTTAGACATCCAGATATTTTAGAAATGAGAGATGAGACTGAAGAGTCTGCTCTTGAACTTGAGGCCGCTGAATTTGGGCTTTCATATATTTCTCTTGATGGAAGTATTGGTTGCCTTGTTAATGGTGCTGGTCTTGCTATGGGGACTATGGATATTATTAAGTTAGAAGGTGGTTCACCAGCTAACTTTCTTGACGTAGGTGGCTCAGCTACTAAAGAAGCAGTTGAGAAGGCCTTTTCAATTATTCTTTCAGACTCAAATGTTAAGGCCATTCTTGTGAACATCTTTGGTGGGATCATGAAATGTGACATTATTGCAGAGGGTGTTGTGGCAGCAGCTGCTTCACTTGAACTTAAAGTTCCTCTTATCGTTAGGCTCGAAGGAACAAACGTTAATCTTGGTAAGAAAATCTTAAGTGAATCGACACTTGATATTATCGCTGCTGAAGATTTAGGCGACGCTGCTAAGAAAGCAGTTGCCGCAGCTAAAGGGGAGGCATAATGGCCATTTTAGTTGGAAGAGATACGAAACTTATTACTGTTGGATTTACTGGGAAGCAGGGAACATTTCATTCACTGCAATCTCGTGATTACGGAACAAACTTTGTCGGAGGAGTAACTCCAGGTAAAGGGGGAACTGTTCACGAAGGATTTCCCGTTTTTAATACAATCGCTGAATCAATCGAAAAAACTGAAGCCAATGCGGCAATGATTTTCGTACCACCACCGTTTGCAGCTGATTCAATCCTTGAGTGTATTGATGCTGGAATGCCACTTATTATCGCTATCACAGAAGGAATTCCTATTGTTGATATGATCAAAGTTAAGGCTGCCCTTAAAGGTTCAAACTCAAGATTGATTGGTCCTAACTGTCCAGGGATCATCACTCCAGGTGAGTGTAAGATTGGAATTATGCCAGGACATATTCATATGCCTGGAAAAGTTGGTGTTATATCTCGTTCAGGGACTCTTACTTACGAAGCGGTTTTTCAATTAACTCAAAGAGAAATTGGTCAATCAACTTGTGTGGGTATTGGTGGAGATCCAGTAAACGGAACAAACTTCATCGATATGTTAGAGCTTTTTGAGAAAGACCCAGATACTGAGGCCGTTATTATGATTGGTGAAATCGGTGGTTCAGCAGAAGCTGAAGCGGCTCGTTGGATTCAAAAGAATATGACTAAGCCTGTTGTTTCTTTCATCGCTGGTGCATCTGCTCCTGCTGGTAAGAGAATGGGACATGCTGGTGCTATTATTTCTGGTGGAGATGATACTGCTGAAGCTAAATTTCGTATATTAGAAGATTGTGGAGTAACAATCGCAAGATCGCCTGCGGAACTTGGCGAAAAAATGGAACAAGCATTAAAAGCTAGAGGTTAGACCTCAGTATATATTTTTTAAGGAGAATATTGTGGAAAGAACGTTAAGTATTGTTAAGCCAAACGCTGTAGAAGACAACAACATCGGTAATATCGTAGCTCGTTTTGAAAAAGAAGGACTAAGAATTGCTGCTGCAAAGCTTACTCGTCTATCAAAAGAAAAAGCAGAAGGATTTTATATTGAGCACAAAGAAAGACCTTTCTTTGGTTCATTAGTAAGCTTCATGACTTCAGGACCAGTACTACTTATGGCCCTTGAAGGTGAAAATGCGATCACTAGAAATAGAGAGATCATGGGAGCAACAAACCCAGCTGAAGCTGATGAAGGAACTCTTCGTAAGCTTTACGCTAAATCACTAGAAGCGAACGCGGTTCACGGATCGGATTCAAAAGCTTCTGCAGAAAGAGAAATTGCATACTTTTTCGACAAAAACGAAGTTTGTGACAGATTCTAGTTTAAGTTTAAAATTAAGAAATAAAGAGGGGAGCTTGAAATATAGCTCCCTTTTTTATAAATGCGCCTCGAAAAAGTATACATACTTTTCAAAATCAAATTCCACTTTGAAGTTTTTAGAAAAATAAAATGATTGCTCTTTGCTGATAGGGTACATCTCACTAAACTCATGATCTTCTTCTAAGTTAAAAAGCTCTTTTATCTCTTCAAGGTTTGGAGAGTTAATTTGGATTTCCTTCTCTATAAACTGATCTTCACCTTTTGCAGGGTAGATACCTATAGTGAAACAAAGATTCATGGTTTTACCTTTCTTGAGTTGATGGGATCAGCAGTTTTTTCAGCCGTTATTACATCATACTCACCCAGATGTTTTTTACCATTTCTAGAATACATCTCTATTCTTCCATGCTGACTGTCCCATTCATAAATTTTTCCTCTATCGTCTACCCAGCGAGAGCGCATTCCGCCCCCTTTTTGTTTTGGAGTCTTCCCAGGAACTCTTTTTGCGTTTGGAAAAGCGGGAAGTGATTTTGGTGGGGGATGGTAGCCATGTTGGCCATTGAGAACAGCTCTTCTATTGCTAATAAGTTTTTTTACCGTTTCATCTGTAAAGTCGATTCTCTTGCCATTAACATCTAGGACTCTTCCTTCTCTTCCGGCCTTTTGAAGCTCAAAAATCGTATTCTCGTCATTATCTTTTAAACGCTGGCTAACAATCTTATTGAATTCTGCGCACGCAAAGCTTTTTGTTAAGCTTGAAAGAAAGAATAGACAAAGGATTAGCAAGTATTTCATCACAAGAGCTTATCGGATGAAGCTCTTGAGATGTTTATTAGTTGAGTTCTAAACTCTAGTTATTTGCAATCTACAGAAACAGTCTCATGTATATTCATAAGCGTATCCTGGCGTTCTCTTTGAGACTGAGCGGATCCACTCTCTTTCTCTAGGTCTTTCCTGAAAACTTCCAGTCTTTCTTCGAAGGACGATCTGTCTTTTGCTAAGTAGGAAGGGCAGAAGTCTTCTTGAATTGATAGGGGAAGAAGCTCTCCATTTATGGGTAGTGGTCTTTTCGTTATATCAAATGATTCTTCAACAATTCTTTGCGTATCATAAATAAAGCCAAAGATTGAGTCGAGCACTCCCTCAAAAAAATCTGGCATACTCTCTTCATAACCTCTGTAAGTCTCTTCCATCGTTTCTATGCCTTGATCCATGTAGACATAAATCCCATGGAATTCCCTTGAGTCTAGAGCATGGTTTTCTACAATGTCTTTTGAAATAGATAGAATCTCCTCAATTGAGGATGACTGTATGGCGGGAAGTTCGGTTTCTATAAGTTTTTTTCCGGCCTTAAGAACTGGGGCAAGATAATAAATCATCCCGCCGAATTTAGCATTAGGATTACCAAATCCAGTTTGAGGATTATCCACAAAAAATTGTCCAAGTTTTCTAGAGTAGATCGAGCGCATTTCTATTCTTTTTTTTGCCAGATTTAGCTCTCCTTCTCTCGCGAGTAGGAGAAGACCTGCGGTTTCAGCAAATGATTCACTCTGGTGTATGCCGTGTGAATCATCATGAGAGTCCTGTGCTTCAGGTAGATATTTTTCGTCAAGGCAATGTCCTAGCTCATGATAGATAGAGAATTTCTTTAACTGATCAAAGTCTAGCATAGGCACTAGTTGATCATAACTAAGCTCACCGTAGGCCTCTTTTGAAGAGAGTCCTAGTAGCCTCTCTGTCTCTAATCTTCTATTTGAGTTTGGATCAGCATGGAAGACGGTACATAGTTTATAAACTTTAGAAGTCCACATACCTGAAGTAATGGGAACGGCCACAGCTGAGTTTTTTAAAAAACTAATATAAGTATCAAGATTGATACTATCATTAAACTTTATCTCAACACCTGATTTTTGCTTAACGTAATCAGTGATAATTTTCATTCTTGATTTTTTATTTTCTTTACCAAATGCTCTTTCAATGGCGATTTTCCAGTTTAGCTCATCTTTATCAATTACTAAAATGGGATGTGACTCTGATTTATTGGCGTAGTTTTCTTGAACTTTTTCTACAAGAGCACTCATGCGAGTTCCGGCCATTAAAGGATAAGACAGAGATAGAAATGAAAGCGTTAGCAGCGCTTTAGTAAACATATGTTCCCCCTAAGGATAGTGAGATTAATATTTAGCATAACGCGTTATAAAATCTAGATATCTTGTAAAAGGAGTTCGTCGCGACGATGATTGCTGCCTTATTATCAGGTACTTAGCTTGGGTTTCGGCGTTTATGGGTTTGGGGTTATAATAGCTGTTCAACCTAAATTCTATCTAAAAAGGTGTCAATGAAGACATTAGCTATTCTGTTAATTTCCCTCCTAAGTTTCTCAAGCGATCCAGTATCTACGAATACTATTGAGTTGATTTATCCAAGAAAAGAGCTGGTCTTAAGTCCAAAAATTATCTTGAAGTCTACGGGGTGGACAGAAGGGGAGCTTCAAAGTTTTAAGTATTATCTTGTTAATAAAAATCAAAAAGTTAAAAAGAGATACAAGAATGTTCCACTGGAGTTTAAAGAACTTGAAGAATTTGAAGATTCAATGTTTCTCACTTTCCAAGTTGAAGATGAGATGATTCTGTTAGGAGATAAGTACTTTATCGATGTCTATAACAAGAAAGGGGAAAATATTAGAAGATTTTCTTCTTCAGATAAAAAAGTCTTAAGCGTTTTTGAGACAAGAGAACTAACTGCGGTCTCTAGGAAAGTGATGTCTGTTAAAGCGCCTTCTCTTGACTCGAAACATTTAAGAAACTTTATGGTCAATAATGCCTCGAAGAAAATTAGAGAAAATAAGGTTTTAAGAGAAAAACTTGAAAGTGAAATTGAAAAAAGAATTAGTTCTAATAAATTATTTTGTAACGTAAAGAATCAGTTCGGAAAAAGTGAAACTAAGTTTCACATGAAACTACCTGAAGGACAAACTGTTAAGCTTCTTGTTGAGTACAATAGGGATCAAAAGGTCCTATATATTAATGAAAGTAGTTTAAGAGGAAGATACTTGACTACATATGGTGAAGTCTTTAAACCATACTATAAATACAAGGTAAGACTTCAAGCGATGGATGATCATTTAAATAAATCAAGCTTATCTGACCTATATACCATTGACTGCGGCACTACTCATTATTCTTTTCTAAAGAAAAAAAGAAAGAAATTTGAATTCAATTAAATCTTTGAAAAGTGAGTAAAGACGTTTAGGGCATCATCAATATTAGTTAGGAAGTCAAAGACTTCATAGTCCTTTTTCTTACCCTCTGAGTTGTATGGTAGAACCCTTTCAGGGAATTTATTTTCAGACCCTTCATGGGGATAGATTGAAGTCTCTAGAAAGTAATCCTCTTTATCTAATCCCTCTAGAACTGTATGAAGAACAAGAGGACTAAATGATCCTTTTTGTCTTTTTACGGTTTTATAAAAAGCATTGAGAAGACCAGCTGAGATCTCTTCCGTTGTTTGTGCTTCTTCTCTTATCTTTTTAAGCCTAACGGCAAAGGACTTAAGGTCTCTAAAGTATTTTTTGTAATAGTATTTCTTTCCACGGAACTTAAAGCGTTTATTTTTGTTAAGAGCATTGTCTCTATCATTACCGCCGACCCCAAGTTTTTTATAGATTGAAACGAGGGTAGGGTATTTTACATCAGTTGTTTTAGTAGCGAGCTTCATAAGATCGCTAAGCTTCATATTGGCGATCTTCTCTAGTCCAGACTTATATATGTCTAGTCCAAGTCTAATATCCACATGACCCCATTCATCGTTAGATGAATGCTGGAATGGACTGAATACGATCATATCTTTTTTCTTACCCACGGCATTTAAGAATGACAGATATACCTTCTCTAGTTCTTTTGAGGTTACACGACCGTCATCATGTAAGTAGTTGAGTTTAAGAATCGAATCCTTAACATTTCCATCTTTGTCTTTCTCTGTAACGATTTGAGACACTTCGTTAAAATGCTCATTACCTGCAAATATAGAGTTTAAAAATGCTTTATTGGATCTTTCCAGTTTAAAGATCTCTCTATCATCCTCATTTGTTTCTGAAGTTCCAAAGTCAGAGATTAGGTCGCTTCTTTGATAACTACTTCTTCCAAGAAATCCCAAAACATTGAACTTAAAATTCCTTTCGACGAAGTCAGATTCTATTTTTTGAGGTTGAGCAAGCTTTTTGATTTCCTTATGATTTTGGTGTGCGATAGCATTTTCAATGGCGTTTTTTAATTCAGGACTCGCTGCCTCTTTAGAATTTAACTTATAGATTGATCTGCTAAGTTTTCCTTTCTTAAGATCAGAATGAATAAAAGGAACCTTTATCACTCCTAATTGAGCAAAGGCCCTCCATGCTAATTGATTAAAATTAGCCTTATCATCGTAGAATATTAAATCCGACTTACTATCTTTAGAGATAATTGTTCTACCAAGACCAATCTTTGAAAATGTTCCTTCAGTACCAAAACCTATGGTGGCAGCACCTGGAGTAGTTATTTTAATTCTTCCACGAGTCTCTAAGTAGTCTGAAACAGTTAAGATATGCTTTTTAGGTAGTCTTTTGAGCATTGTCTGAAAAGGAAGAACTAAGTTAAGAAAAAACCTATTCATATATTTAGCTTGTTTTTCAGTCTTCGCAGTCTGAATCAAAGTGTACTCACGGTATTTAGCAACATCCCCAGATATTAAATAGCCAGCACCTAACCTTGCTCCAATAAGAAAAGTATCTTTTACAATAAATGTCTCGTTCTCATGGACAGGATTTGGATTTCTAATAACATCTCTTTCTACGTTTACGATGATCTGAGATATTATTCCAGCATCAAGTCCAAACTCGATAGGATCGATCTCAATCTTTTGAATAGCACTAACACCCATCTTCATTAAGTTTAAAATAAAATGTGGTATTTGCTTAAGTGGGTCACGAGTTAGATCTGTGAGTTCAGCACTAAAATCAACAGTGTACTCACCAATATACTCAGGCATCTTCTTAATCTCTACCTTCTTAAAAGGCATGATCTCAATTTTACTCCCATTAGGAAGAACTTCACCTTCTAAGTCAAAGGCCTTCACGAAGTTATTTCTTCTTGAAATAAGCTTCTCGACTAGCATACGATGAACATTATAAGGTTCCTTATTTGGCCAACCACCGATCTCAACGGCAGCTTCAATTTGCTCTCTCGTCATTTGAGCAATTTTTCTAATCATCCATCGGGCATCAGCATAAGTGACGTGATCATAGCCCGAGTTATCTTGGATATTTAAAAAATTTAAAACTATTTCATCTTTTTTTATCTTCTTGATTGGATTCCACTTCAAGTTAAGTGGTTTCTCTGAAAGTAAGTTTCCTAATGAAAAACCAATATCGTGCATAACTTTAAATTGTCTTGGCTCTTTTGTATTGGTTCTAACAATAAGCTTATTATTTTCTGCTTCTTTAAGGTCAGTATTTCCAATCCAGACACTAAAGAGAAAGAGACCACGAGTTTCTCTTAGATGCTTATGATCATTTCCACCCCAGGCCCATGGTCCAATTCTTTTATAGTCTTTTTCCTCTTTAAATTTTTGCTCTATGAGACCATCATAGAAGAGAATGTATTCTCCTTTATCATCAACACCTTTTTCTTTAACAAGACGGTCGAGATCAAAGCCATCAAAATATGAATACCAATCATTTCTAAATTCGTTATAGGTCGTATCACCGAGGTAAACTTTGATATCACGTAGGTTTTTAGAAAGGTCAGTATAAATACCAATTGTATTAGCTAAGGCAGCTACAGTTCCCTCTGAGTGAATCTCTTCAGCCAGTTTGATCTTAAAAATCTCATCTTCGCCAGTCTTTGGATTTTTATAGTAAACATCTAACTTAGGCTTAGACTGAGTTTTTCTTAACTTTTTGAACTTGAAAATATTAGTTTTTGGCCACCAAACATCAATATCTTTATATAGTGGATTTTTTCCCCCTAAGTAGGAATCTTTAACGTCTACCTTAGAGATATCATCCACAGGAAAGACAAAAGGAGAGTTTACTGGTGGCTCAATCTTAGAGATATCTACCTGGTCGGCTTTAAGAGCATTAAGTTCTTCTTGATCGTAATATAGGCCAGACTGGTTAGGAGCCTGCAGGTTTTTAGCTTCACCAAGCGGTAGTTTTGTTTTCTTTACGGAGTACTTTTTAGTTAATCCCCTTAATGTTTCACCAATATCTGTGATGAAAAGAGGGTTACCCTCAACGAGAAGCGCCTCATCGTAAGATATGATTTCATTAAGTTTATATAAAAGATCTCCTCTAGAAGATTTTTTATCTAGAGTATCGATCTGTTTTAAAAGCAGGTCATAATAGGCAACATCTTCAGTAGCCTTTTTAGCCGCTTTCTTTTTAGATTGTCCTCGTGCCTTTCTTCTCTCATTATATGAAAGTGTGTAGAGCTCATCACGTCTTTTTTGGACCTTCTTTCTATAGTCTATTAACTTAGACGAATCGATGGCCTGCTCTTCATCGAAAAACTTCTCGGTTAGGGCCATAACTTGTTTGTCGGAGAAAGCAAATGGCGTAAGTGCCTGTGCATTTACCGATAGGATAAGCCCTAAAATAAATATGTTCTTCTTCATAAATTTCACGATGAGAGAAAATAACAGACCCAGTAAAAATAGATAGTCTTACTGAAGTAATTACAGCTATAAAAAAGTCAAATGTGATTTCAGTAGATTAGGATATTTATCGGTAATCTTTTCAAAAACCTACTCTCAAACCCCCTTTCTTAATAGATTGACTCCTTATTATTCGGGAATGATTAAAGTAAGGACAGGGGACTTTCGCATGAGGCTTATTTTATTAGTATTTACAATATTTTCTCTTTCGGCATTTGCTACAGAAACTCTTCCATACGGCAAAGACTATCGGGGCAGGATTGAAAAGGCTTTTTATGAAGGTGGAGTCTTAAGCGACAATAGAATTAATGCCTACAAAGAAAATATTTCTACGAGAGCTGATCAGCTCTTCAACGTTATTTATAATTATAGAAGAAATGTTAAAGGCGACTCTAAAAAGAAGGCGCGTAAAAAGGCTAATAAAGACGACACAGTAAAGGGACTAAGAGAGCTACTTCCTTTGGTGGATCAGCTTAAAACTATTCCAAGTAAAATTCAGCAGTTTCAATTAGCAGAATTTATTTTAGATCAAGATATTGCTTTGTTGGCAGAAATTACACCTGTGAATTCAGTCAAAAGAAAGTTTCAGGCCTTTCATCAGTTTTTAAGTCTTTATAAAATGAAGAAGAAAGATCTGTCTGAATACGGAGAAGCTTCTAATCTCGTTCATCCTGAAACAGGAAAAGTTCTTTCACAGGAAGAGCTTAAGCAAATGAAGGCCAGTGGATATGATATCTCGCTTTTAAATCCACTTCCCAATAATGGGGTCATTGACGAGGTCGCTGATATTGCTTCAGTTGATGTTCTAGAGACCTTTATTAGGGGAAAAGAGGCCCTTCACGCAGGATTAGAAGTGGTTTGGCCAGCGAAGAATGAGGGGAAATTTCTAAAGATAAGAAAGACGCAATCAAGACCTAAAATTATGTTTGAGGGAATCGATGAGAAGGGAAACCTCCGTGAGTGGAAGCTTAAAATGAGCATGGAGATTCACTCAGAACCAACGGCAGCGGCCCTAGGAACGGCTCTTGGGATGTATACCGATCTATCTAAATATGTGGATGACTTTAAGATTTATCTTGGGAAAATGACTTGGGATGAGTTTTACGTAGATTTTACGTCTTATTTTGAGCCAGATGATCTTAAGAAATTAGTAAAAAGCCGCGGAACTGATGAAAAGGGTGAATACATTATTTTTGAAGAGGGAATGCTTGAGGCACGCTTCGAAGATAAAAGTATTACTCGAGTTGGACCATATTATCCTGCTCATAAAAAAGGAAAGCGAGAGGTTCGTGGTTGGCAAATCTTTAATATCTGGATTAACAACACAAACCTTAAAAAAGGTGAAAACAATAAACTTATCAGAAGAGACTTTGAAGGTGGATCGCGTCTCTTCGCTCTTCAACATGATATTGGATTCTCGTTTGGTAACTGGAGAAGAGAGAAACCGACAGATTTTAAATGGAAGGCGATCTATAAGAATAAAAAAGATGAAATTATCTTTAATTTCAGATCAAGCGTTCTTCATGATGGCTGGGATCATGTTACCCTAGCTGATGCGAGATGGTTCACAAGAAAGATTGCTCAATTAACGAGAGAGCAAATAACGGCAGCCGTTAAAATAGGGAAATGGCCTAATAAAGCTCCTTATAATTACGAGCAGCTTTTAATAGAGAAGCTTATCTCTAGAAGAAACGATATGGTCGTTAATTTTGGTCTTTTAGGGGAAACCCTTAAAAATGGTAAGAAGATTGAGCTGATGAAGTTCAATAAGAACATTGAGAAAGAAGCTCGTCCAACACATAAACTTCTACCTGGTGAAACAGTTGATTTTAGAAAAGAAATCAGGATGATGTTTGTAAGTCAGCCACTAGAGGCCCTTAACGACATGGTCATGATGGGGGCAAAGGCCATCATCGCAGGGATTCAGAAAATCAGTGTTAATCCTATTTGGTTTGGAGTCGACTCTGGTGGATTTGTTGCTGAGGTATTAACTCATGTGAATAGAACCTTTACTGTTAACCCTAATGCTAAGGGTGAAAATGACCAGTATATTGTAAGGGATGACTTCGCCCTCGGCATCAGACTAGGTAAAGGACTTGGACTTGGAATTGAAACTGTTGGAGACCTTGCTTATGTAAAAGAATACTCACTTATTTATCCAGCAGCAAGTAAAGAAGAAGTGAGGAAGAGAAAGAAGTTTATCGTCGACTTTAAGATGCCATATACGATTCTTAAGAAGGGCCTACCTAAAGAACATATCTTTATCTCTCAAAACGTTATCGAAGGCAGAGGGCGTATTAAAGGAGAGACTGGGGTTGTCGGTCTTGGGACTGAGGGCTCTGTATCTAGAATTCTATTAAACAGAACGGTTCTAGGTCATAGTAAAGATGGAAGTATTACTCTCTACGAAGATAAAGTTAAGTCCAACGAAAAGATGATGCGTCTTTATACGAAGCTGGGTCTTATTAAGATTGATCAGTTTTCCTCAAGTACAGAAATTGGAAAAATTGAGCGCTTCATTACAAAGCTAGATGGAAATACTGAAAATGAAGAGATGGAAAGGGCCATTAACGATGCTGTCTTTAACCATAACTTCGATAAATTAAAGAAGTTTAAGGTAGACCAAAAGATTACCTCAGACTTTATAGTTAAAGAGTCAGCAGTAAGCCTATTTGGTTTTAGAAGCTGGTCTAAAGAGCTTAGAGTTGATGATTTAAAGATCTTTAATTTTGACGAAGATGGAAAACTTGTAAATCAAGACCTTCAAATGAGCGCTAAGCTTAGAAAAGAGAAACGTTGGAGTTTCTCTTCTAACGGTGAAACGAAGTTTAAAGATATTAAGCTAGACTCTTCTTATGATGTTGAAACTGGTGAGCTTGTTAATCCTTATGTTGAGCTTCAGGTGGGAGTGGATGATCTTCTCACAGAAACTAAAGAGGTTAAGGATACTTATCTGCCATTTTTTAATGGAGCTGCTGGGAGCGATAAGTTCTTTGATTTTAGCCCTGAGATGATGACCTATACGGATTCATGGGGACAGGTTGAGTTTTTACTAACCCTTCAAATCCATAGAAAAGGAATTGAGAAACTTCTTGAATTTAAAGAAAAAGACCTTATGAAAGAGATCTCTCAAATTGCTAAGGTCTCAGAAAGAGATGTGAGCAAGGCGTGGAATTCAAGCTCTGTTTCGACCAATTCAAGTAGGGAAAAAGGAAAGATCGTTCGTTACTTTGGAGAAAAGTACAGCTTAAGCTCAATTGTTAGGGGAGCCAAAAAGGTTCTTCGGCTTATTAAAAAAGCTAAAAAAGAATCTAGCCGAAAGAAGAAAATGGAAAAGCTGACTAAGGCCTTAAGCTATATTGTTCCAAATAAAAGTGGTTATTATAGCCCTGTTTTAATTAGGGTCATTAATAAGGCGATCGGAAAGAAGAACTTTTTTATGACGGCGCAGATGAATATTCCAACTGTTAGAGAACTTGAAAATAAACTTCCTGCCAGAATGAAGCCTTACTTTGTCCAAGGAACCAAAAGGAACTATGTGGAGAAGGACCGTCTGCTTCTAAGCATTTCAGATGCCATAGACCTCTATAAAATGCATTTCCGACACTAATATGGTGGGCTAACGAAATTTCAGTAAGTTAGCCCTTGTATTACTTTTTTTTATACCTTATATCCTTTACCCGATTGTTAGAGAAGTGTTAGTGATTTTCGCATCGTGTGATAAATAAGGGCTTCAATAAAAAGAAGGTAAGTATGTTAGATATTTTCGCACTAGAGGCGACTGTCAAAAATCCCACGATGTTATCCGTACTGTATTCAGTATGTTTAAGCTTTTTATTATCAAGTGTAATTGCATTCACTTATAAGAAAACCTTCCAGGGACTTTCTTATTCAAGAAACTTTTTACAGGCCATGATCCTAAGTTCAATTGTTACGGCCATCGCCATGCAGGCCATTGGTGATAATGTTGCCCGCGGTATGGGGATGATGGGGGCTCTAGCAATCATTCGTTTTAGATCATCACTTAAAGATCCAAGAGATATGATTTTTATTTTCTCAACACTATCAATTGGTATGGCCTGTGGTGTTTATAGTTACCAGATCGCTGTTATCGGAGCAGCGGCATTTGCTTTAACGGCTTTTGCCATTCAATCGGTTCCATTTTCAAAAGAAGCTCATTTTGACGGTCTTCTGAAATTTAATATGGAAAGTAACCAAAATGAAAAAAACGAATTACAAAATATTTTAACGAACAACTGTAATTACTTTGCTCTTGTGACACTGCGGGAAGTGGCTCAAGGAACTAGGCTTGATTACGCTTATCAAATCAAGCTTAAGAAAGGGCAGGATAAGTCAGACTTTATAGATAATTTGCGGGAAATTTCATCAATGAAAGGTTTAAGTCTTCTATTACAAGAATCTACGGTAGAGATTTAAGGGGAATTTATGGGAACAATTGTTAGGCAAAACAAAATGCTCTACAAGGCTATTTTAGAAAATAAGAGATTTTCTCTTGCTATCTTTTTTTGCTTTATGGCCATTTTGAGAATCCAGTATACAAATGTTGAATCTACTGAGTATTTAGGAATCGCTGATACTAAAGAGATTAATATCAATTCATCTCACTCTGTGAAGATCAGAAATATACATGTAATTCCGGGACAGACCGTTGAAGAAGATGAGCTTCTTATGGAACTTGAAAGACCTGATCTTGATTTACGTATTTACGAATTAGAAAGTCAGTTGAATGAGCTTAAGGCAGAAAACTCTTTCAACGCTGAAATGAACAAAGAACTTAAGTCCGTAAAAGTTAGCAATAATGATAATATGGACAGCCCAATGCAAATTAAGATCAATAGCATGACTAAACAGCTTTTGATTTTAAAACGTAAGAAAGCCGACCTCTTTGTCTTTTCTAAAAGAGCTGGGGTTATAGGTTCAATCAACGTAAAAGTCGGTGAAGATGCTTCACCATTTACTCCACTAATTACAATGCACGATAGTGCCCCTTCAATTATTAAGGGATTTATTCACGAGAGTATTTACAATAAAACTTATAAGGGACAAAAGGTTGTGGTTACTTCTATTTCTGATCCAAATAAGATTATGGATGCTGTAGTTGCTTCTGTAGGTAACCGTATTGTTGAGTACCCCGTTCGATTAAGAAAATCAGAGGCCACCAATACTTATGGTAGAGAAGTTGTGATTTTTGTTTCAAAAGATAATCCATTTTTAATCGGTGAAAAGGTTCAAATTAAGTCCTTTGAAAAGCCAAATGAAATTATGACGGCTCATGCTCAGACTGTTCCTGTTCATAAAATGGATGAGGTTATTGACTTAGAAATTGGTGTCGATATAGAGAATACAAAAGTTGAGCCTTCAGGACTTGTTTATATTAAAGACCTTAACCAGACCGTGATGATTAGTGATGATACTGGAAAGAAAGACCGTCCTTATATTTATACGGTAAACAATTCTGGTCTTATTGATAAAGAAATTGAA
>JAIBDQ010000095.1 GCA_024686135.1 Halobacteriovorax sp.
CTTATGACCTATGGAAATCTATGGCCTGAAAATAAAAGGTATACAACAAACTTTAATGGAAGCTCACAGGCCCTAGATTATATCTTTGTGAATGATAACTTATTAGAAAAGGACCCCGAGTTTGAGGTCCTTCATATTAATTCAGATTTTATGGGAAGGCTTTCAGATCACGACCCATTGATATCAAGATTTCGTTTTTAGTTTCCGGAGGAACCAGATCTACGGGATTTTCGTGCCTCTTTTTTAGATGAACGTCTTTCAGACCTTTTAGATTTTCTAGCTTCTCTACGCTCAGATCGTTTTTCTTTCCGAGCAGATCGTCTTTCTTTTCTTTTTTCTCTTCTAGCCTCTCTTCTTTTCTTTTTTTCTTCACGCCTCTTTTTACGTTTCTCTTTATTTTCTTCTTTTCTTTTTTTACGTTTTTCTTTTCGGTCTTCCCGACGGTCCTCCCGATTTTCTTTTCTTTCTTCTCTTTTATCTTGGCGCTTATCCTTTCTTTCTTCTCTTCTTTCTTTTCGCTTATTCTTTCTTTCCTCTCTTTGATTGGCAGAGGAGTCGTCTTGAGACATTGCTGGAGGAACTAGTAGAGATACAGAAAGTAAGCATAGGAATAGATATTTCATTTATAATCCTTTAGTTGTCGTTTAGAGGATTATCGGCTGATTAGGCCAAGGAGCTAAACTAAAAATGAAGCTCAATTGAATTTTTAGTTACGCAGATTCCTAGGCGATTTAATTGTTGAGACAAAAAGCTAATAGTTCCAAGGCCATGCTCCTCTCTATACCCGAGGTATTCATCCGAATAAGAGGCTAATCTTGCTAGTCCAAGGTGACCAAGCTCTCCTTCGAAGGTTGAGCTTATGATTACTCTTTTGCCCATTTTCTTTGCCAATCGAATGAGCTCTAATGACTTATCTAATCCAAGCAGACTAGGTTTTATAACAAAGGCCTTAACTGAGTCTAAATTCTGAAGTTTTGAATTTTGAACATTCTCATCTAAGGCAAATCTTTCATTTGGAAATTTCTTATATTCATCAGTATTTTTGAATGGCTCTTCAAAATAATCATAATTTTTCAAGACCTCGAGGTATTTCCTAAAGGATTTCTCATCTAATGTTAGATTGGCATCAAGCCTGAGATTTTCATGATCTATTTTCTCTAATAATTCAATTTCAGAATCTAGAGTAGTGCGTCCTAATTTTATTTTGTAGGTATAGTTTTGGTTAATCAATGTGTTTACTATAGATGGATCATAGTAGGAATTAATTTTGACTTTACTCTTTTTCTCCTGATTTCTTGATAGCTGGAAAAGTGCAATTTCTATGGGGTATTTGATTTGTGGGTCCCAACTTAAGAAGTCCTCTGGTTTTTGATAGGCCTTTAGAGCTTCGTCATAGCTTCGCTGATGAAAATCTTTCAACAAAGAGAGTTCTGATTGGATGACCCCATGGTCTGTTTTAATCTCAAGTTCAAAAATGATCCTCTTCTTATAGCTGTTACCCGCGACCTTGATTGTTTCTTTGTAAGAGACTTCTTTTTGAATGGAGTTTATTTTAATAATTTTCAAATTGTGAAAAATCCAAGAGCATTAACTAAGCAAGAAAGAAAAAGATATTTTCCTGTGGAAGCTAAGCAGTTATTTAGTTCGGAGTTAATTTCTCCATTTAAGATAATCTTCCATGTCTTAATAAAAATTAAAAAAAGTAGTATAGGAATTAAAAAAAAAGAATTAAAAAATTGTAAATATAAAGAAATAGATAAGAGGCATGGAGAAATAACTCCAAACAAAATTAGACCTCTACCAAAGTTGGTGCCAAATAAAGTAGCTAATGTACTCTTGCCCTTTTCTTTATCATTCTTGTGATCCCTTAAATTATTTATTCCCATTAAAGAAAGTGACACAAGCCCGGGAATGATACCTATGAACGCCGGGAATAGGTCATAATCTCCAGTTATTAAAAAATATGTCCCCCAAACAGGGACAGGTCCAAAGAAAATAAAGGCAAGGACTTCTCCAAGTGCAAAGTAACTTAAGGGAAGGGGGCCACCTGTGTAAAAATATGCAGCAGCAAGGGAAAGAAGACCAATGATAATTATTGGCAAACCACCTTGATACATAAGACTGCTTCCTAGAACAAAAGAAAGAGTGAAAATAAACACGATTCCTTTTTTAAGTTCAGTTTTAGTTAACCAGCCTTTTTGAAGTGCTCTGTCTGGACCAATACGGTTTTCATCATCTAGTCCTCGCTTAGAGTCGTAATAATCATTAACCAAATTCGTGCCAATTTGAAGTGTAATGGCCGTGATTAGTGTTAAGAAGGCAATAGGTAGTACCGAGATGATTTGCTCGTAAGAAGCTAATGAAGTCCCAAGAAGCACTGGACCAATTGAGGCAGGAAGAGTTTTTGGTCTAGCGGCTAGAATCCAAGCTGATTTTTTTGTTATCATAACTTAAGGGTTTTTAACCTATCATATACGGCCATATTTTCTTCTTGATCTATTCTGGCTTCGATAAAACAAATTGATTGTTTTTTTAAAGCTTTACCGAAGGCCGACTCTAGACGGGAAATATTATCTACAGCTACATACTCGAGACCAAGCCAGGAAAATAGTCTTTCAAACTCTAAGTCATGTTCTGTTGTAATAAGTGGAAGTGTTTCGGTGTCTTCGACTATTGGAAGATGCCTAAAGATACCTCCCCCCTTATTGTTTACGATAATATTTATTAGCGGAAGTTTTAAGTCTTTATACATTAATAAAGAACCTAAATCGTGAAGAAATCCTATATCTCCATGTACGAGTATTGTAGGGGAGTCGCTAGACTCTGCTAGACCTAATGCTGAAGCATTAAAGCCTTCTATTCCACTAGCACCGCGATGGGAGAAAACTTTTATATTTTTTCCTTGAGTTCTTGTGCTCGCGAAAGCGTCAAAACTTCTAATAGAAGTAGAGTTCCCTAAGTATAGATTAGCTCCATCTGGAAGTAATTCTACAATTCTTTTTGAGATTGAAGGAAAGCTAAAAGGTGAATTATCAATGATGTCTTCTTTCATCCCTACGACTTGCTTACAGTCAAAAGTATACGGTGTTCTTTCTTGAATAAAGTTTTTCTCAATCGCCTTTTTACAAAAGCTTGCTAGAGGTGCGTTTACTTTCCAAGTAGGGCTTTGTGCAGGATGAGTATATTGACCTTCGTTACCTACGAGCAGAACCTCTATTTCAGGTACATTCTTTAAAAAACTATAGTAATGCTTTGATACGAGTCGACCACCTAGATGGATAATTAATTCTGGTTTATTAGTCTCGAGAAGTTCTCTGATCTCCGGGTGTTCAAAACTAGGTAGAATTCGCTCACTATTTATTTCAGAGAACTTAAGGCCGGAGCCAATATCAAGTAAACAGGGAAGCTTTGATTCTTGAATCAAGCGTTTTATTTCTATTTTATCCTCGTACTCGGGAATAGCACCAACCACTATTAGTGTTCTCTTCTTTTTATCAATGGTCGGTAGGTCAAATTCAATTCTCGTTCTATCGAATGTAGATTTGTCTCTAAGAGAGTTTATTTTGTTTTTATACTCTAGAGTTGTTGAGTCAATTGTTAAGTCTAATGGCTCATGAAAGGGAAGGTTTATATGGATTGGCCCAGGCTTTTTTTCCTCATTTAAAAATCTACTTAAATTATCGTAAAAATCTTGAGGTTCAATATCTGAACTTGGGGGATCTAGTAGAAGCTGCCCTCTTAGATAGTCGCCGAAAATATTTCTTTGTCTTATAGATTGATTATCACCTAAGTCCACAAGCTCTTTTGGTCTATCTGCAGATAGGACAATCAAGGGAATATTTGTTTGGTAGGCCTCTATAACTGCAGGAAGATAGTTAGCCATTGCCGTTCCACTTGTGCAAACTAAGACACCAGGTAAACCTGTTGCTTTTGCATACCCAAGGGCCCTGTATGACATACTTCTTTCGTCAATACCGCTAGAGAATACACAGTTACTTGAGGCTGATATTGCGCTTAAGATAGGAGCATTTCTTAGGCCAGGCGAAGTAAAAAAGGTATTTATCTTATGATTATTTAGACATTCAATTAATACCGTAGTCCAAACTCGATTGATATTAGGGAGTAGATTTACATCATGCACTGGACGCTCTCTATTTTGTCTCCGGTTTCTAACCATTCGTTTAAAGCAATACTTTTATCAACGATCCCTGCGCCACCATAAAAATGAACTTTATCGTTCTTTTCTAGTAGAGATCTAATTCCTACGGCAAACTCTGTATGACCTGCAGAAATCCTTCCGATCGGACCAGCATAGAGGCCTCGGTTGAGCTTTTCATTATCGTTTATAAAATTTAAAGCTGTATTTTTAGGAAAACCGCCTACCGCTGGAGTAGGATGGAGTAATCCAATGATCTCGTTTAAGTTTTGATTGCTGCTTAGTTTAGCTTTGTACCTTGAATGTATATGATAAAGAGTAGGAAGGCTTAGGAGCTCTTCCTTAAAAAGCTCAGTCACATCAGGGCTTAATTTAAGTAAATTCTCTTTTATATAGTTAGATACAAACCGATGCTCTTCTAGATCCTTGATTGAATGAAGTAGCTCGGACCCTTTATTATTCTCAGTCTTTTTTAGAGTGCCTGCAATAGAATCAACTACGATGATGTTATCTTGAACTGAGAATAGTTTTTCTGGAGTGAAGGAAATAAAACTCGAACCATTTTGAATATGAAAAAAGAATTCATATTGATTTGAAGTAGACTTAAAACCGCTAAAGAGCTCGAAACTATCTATCCTAGAGCTGTACTCAATTGTCTTACCTCTTGCTAGGACAACTTTCTTAAGTTCTGAACTTGAAAATGCCGCATGGGACTTGTCGATTAAATCACTCCAGTCAGCTTCATTTGAGGAAAATGATTCTTTAGTATTCGTTAAGCTAGTACTGTCCCTATGAAGGAAGGATAGAAGTGAGTTTACCTCAGTAATGAGATTCATTTCTTGGAACCCACTTTTTTGTGTGGTTCCTTTAATATTTACTTTTATAAGAGTTTTTTGGTTTTCTTTGATCAAGACAATTTTAGGTAAGAAGAAATTGTTTTGATTAAAGTCACTCCATTCCTCATCTAAGGTAGAGTTCTTTTGAAAGGGTAGTGCGCCTAGAAAATCTAAATCAGGATTATCTTTAAGAAGCTCAGCAATCTTTTCCATCTCTAGTGAGTTTCTATAAACAGCTATACTGCCAAGACCTAGAACTTCTGTTCCATCGGGTGATTTCATATAACAACAAGTTATATCTTTTAAATAAGGGATAAGTTCCCTTATAGAGCTTATATTAACCTTCATTTTGTAAGTATAAAGTTTTTCCTCTACGAACCTTTGAGACTTACAAAATGAGCTTAGCTCCTTTAAAAGTTGATTTTTTAAATCATGAAATTCAACCATTACTTTTCCACATCTCCAATATAGAGAGAGGCGATACCAAAGCTAAGGGGAACTATCCTTACGTTCTTCATGCCAGCCTTGACCATCATATCTGTGAAGTCACTTCCATAAGGGAAATCTTCAACTGATTCATTTAAATAAGTATATGCATCTTTATTTTTACTAAATGCATTTCCAATGGCCGGTAAAATATGACGAAAATATAATAAATAGAAAAATCTAATGATGAAGTTTTTTGGAAGACTGAATTCCATTATCATGGCACGGCCACCATTTCTTAAAACTCTTACCATATTTATTAACGAAGTTTGTGGATCTGGAAAGTTTCTAATACCAAAGGCAACGGTTATAACATCTGCAGAACAATCGTCCTTAGGAATTAAAACACCATCTCCTTCTTCCATAAAGATTTTATTTTCTAACTTCTGCTTCTTAACTTTTATTTTTCCGTATTCGAGCATACCGACGCTAAGATCTATTCCAGTAACGTTTTTAATCTTAGGGTCTCTAACGAGGGCGAGAGCTACATCACCGGTTCCAGTAGCAAGATCGTAGGCCACAAGCTCTTTCTTATTAGGGAGGTTTTTTAAAAAGTTCTTTCTCCATAGAACATCGATACCTAGACTTAAAAAGTGATTTAAAAAATCATAGGTAGGTGCAATATCGTCAAAGATTTTCCAAGATTCAGGTTTTCTAGCCTTAACTGTGCTCATTGATGCCTCGTGTAATAATTCATGGATTATGGCCAGTTTTTACCTTTTTTAAACGCGGCAGGCAAGAACGATAAGGCCATGTCTCATTTACATTGAAGGCCCATGGTGTTACAAATGCTTTACAAAAAAAGGATATTGCGAAGTGTTAGAAACTTTTTTACAAGAAATTCCCGCCCAGGCCTTAGGCAAAGCTCAAGATCTTGATATGGAAATTCCCTACGAAAGCTGTAATCAAGAGATAAATTCTCTTCTAGGTAAAACTGTATTCTTAGGCGGTAAAAGACTTAGACCGCTTCTTACTTTTTTAATGGGGCAATTTTTTGGTGTTACAGAGGATCGTTTAGAGGTTTGCGCTCAAAGTATTGAAATGGTTCACGCCGCCTCATTGGCCCATGATGATGTTGTGGATAATGCCTCAACAAGAAGAGGGAACGATTCAATTAATGCAGCTGCGGGTAATAAGAAAGCCGTATTGGCCGGGGATTACTTACTCGCTTCAGTTATAACAAACTTATGTAAGCAAGAGTCTCCAGTTCTTGTTTCGGAAATGTCTAGAGTTATTATGGACCTCGCCGAAGGTGAATGGATCCAGTTAGAGGCCATCGATAAAAAGGATTATAGCGTTGAACTTATAAGAACAATTGCTCTTAAGAAAACAGCGTCGGTTATGAGTTGGTGTGCCGTTTCACCAGCAATAATTGCTGATCAAAATAATGAAGTAATAGAGCTGGCGAGAGAGTTTGGGGTTCATTTAGGACTAGGGTTCCAGTTAATGGATGACACTCTTGACTTTGGTGGTAATTCACAAAAAGATGCCCACTTAGATTTAGAAAATGGAGTTATCTCTGCTGTATATTTTGAATGGCTAAATAATCATCCTGAAAAACTTTCAGCTTTTAAAGCAGGGGCAGAATTTAAGACCTTATACAGTAAAGAAGGTATTGAACTAGCTGTTGAAACAGTAAAAGCTCAGGCCCATGCCAATCTTGATAGAGCTGAAGAAATACTTCATGAGATGGCAAGAAAGGCAAAAACTAATAAGTCATTTGAAGAATTAGAAAAGGATTTGAAGCCACTCTCTTTTATTTTAAGATTTATTGGTAGAAGAGACTTCTAGATTGATGCTTTCGCCATTAATGCTCTCGCCATTAATGCTCTCGCATTAATTTCCTTGAACTTTTTCATCAACAGTCATGGTCTGACAGTAGGGGATATGTATGAAAGTATCTTTGAGTGCCCTCTTGCATCTCTCGTTCCCATCAAAGGTGTGTCTTGGTAGAGCGCGCTTCACCGATTTTTTATAAAGATTTTTATCCTTTGAATTAGGCCTTTGGCTTTTAGCCTTTTTTACTGCTGCAGTTACAATACAGTCCTTCCATAGCTTTTTTGGGTCCTTAAATACTTCTAGTTCAAAGTAAAGATCACCTACATTCATTTTATTTTGATCAACGAATGGCATGGTTTTAAAACCTTTATCTTTAAGTCTTTGATGGGCCTGTTCATTAAGAAGCTTATCCGTTTTATTAAATCGAATTTTGCAATCAATATGTTTGAAAGAAAAAGCTTGAGAATAAGCATTTGTGCAGATGAATAGGAAAACTAAGAGGTATTTCATGGTAAGTATTCCTTGTAGTCATTTGCGCAAGCAGCTTCCACTTCTTCTATTGTTTTAGGGATAGAACTCGTCAAATTTTCAACACCATCTTTTGTTACGACAACATCATCTTCTATTCTGACTGATAGACCTCTAAATTCCGCAGGTACATTCTCATCATCTTTAGGAATATATAGACCTGGCTCAATTGTGAAACACATTCCTTTTTCAAGATTTGTTAATTCCCAATTCTCATTTAAATAAGGGCTTTGATCATGTACATCGAGACCTAACCAATGACCAGTTCCGTGTGGGTAGTACGTTTTAAACTTATCTTCTTTTATGAGAGCGTCTCTATCGCCTTTCATAATTCCAAGCTTAATCATCCCATCGACAAGAACTTCTACAGCATGATGATGTATTTCCTTAAGAGTTTTCCCAGGTCCAGCGAAATTTAAACAAGAAAGTTGGGCGTCTAAACAGACTTGATAAAGTGCACTTTGAGCGTCGGTGAATTTTCCATTCGCTGGAAAAGTTCTGGTTACATCACTGGCATATAAATTAAATTGGCAGCCAGCATCTATAAGTAGTGTGTCACCATCCTTAATTTCTTGATCGTTTTCAACATAATGTAGGATGAGGCCATTTTCACCTGTGGCCACAATATTGTCGTAAGCATTTCCATCACCGCCGTGACCTAAAAAGATATACTCCATGAGGGCATGCACTTCTTTTTCGGTTTTTCCGGGAGCTGACATGGCCATAGCCGCTCTATGGGCCTTGTCCGTGATGGCAGCGGCTTTTCTCATTTGCTCAATTTCATAATCAGATTTTACGAGCCTAAGTCTTCCGATATGATCACTGATATCTAGGGTCTTTATAGGTCTGGCTTCAGTTGAATTTCGTTTTCTTCTAAGGGCAGTTAGAGCTTTATGAATACTAGGCCAAATTCTTTCTGATTCATAAAAATCATAGGCGACTGTTTCATGACCGGCTAATAATTCGGGTAACATTTTTTCGAAATCGCCAATATCAAAACATTGATCAACGCCTGTGATCTCTTTTGCTTTCTCTGAGCCCAATCTTAAACCCGTCCATTGCTCCATGGCAGGATCTTTAGGTCTTACGAAAAGCGTGGTAACTGCGGTTTTTCCTTTTGGTGTAATAACAAAGAAAGCATCTGGTTCATGTAGATTTGTTAGGTAATAAAAATTACTACATTGTCTGAATGGAAATTCAGTATCATTACTTCTTTTTTGGTGTGAAGTAGCTGGTAATACTGCTGCTGCACCATCAAGAAGTGCTATGAATTTTTCTCTTCTGCTTTTTAACTCATTATGCATATTTTTTCCTATGGAAGAAGCGATATGACTCGTTCTTTTCCAATTGTTCTAATAAATCCTGCCAGTTTTGGACCTTTTTCCCTTGAGATAAGAATATTGTACATAAGTGGAAAAATATCACCTGGCTTAAGCTCTACGTCATGCATAAGTTCATACATTTTCTCGTGGAGATCTTTATCAGTCTCAATCTGATCCCATTGTGAATTAAGTAAGTTTTTAAGATTACTTAAATACTGTCCTTGCTTATCGTCTGGTGAAATTGAAGGTGTTTTAGGGTTAATTTGGAATTTAAAATCCTCAGGAGCATAATTTTCTAACCAAAAGAGGGCCCTTTCAGATCTTTCGCTAAAACGTCTCTCATCTCTTTCATTTTTAATTTCCGAAGCATAAGCCTCTCTAGCTTTTGTGATATCGCCGTCATTAATCTGCAGAATATTACAAAGATGTCTAAAACTAGGCTGAAAAGGCATTTCACTTGGAATTACATCGTCGCCGTTCAACTGAGAGATCTCATAAACTCTTTTGGCCATATTAACTTTTTTCTCGTTACCAGCTTCTTTTCCGTAAACGAGTCTTTCTTGCCTATCAAAATCTTCATAGGTCTTAACTACGTCAAGGTCAAAGCTAACAGCGAAGTCGACATTTGATTTATAAGAAGCAAAGATCCAACGAACCATTTCTGGCTCGTAAATTTTAAGAACGTCATTAACGGTAATTATGTTCCCAGTAGAAGAACTCATTTTTCCGCCTGCACCTTTAATGCTTACGAAATCATATTGTAAATAAACTGGCGCTTTCCAGTCATAGACTTCTTTAACGATTTCTTTTGCTGTTGAAAAAGAACCACCTTGAGAAGAATGGTCTTTCCCACCTGGCTCGAAATCAACCTTTTCAAAGGCCCATCTCATGGGCCAATCAACTCTCCAAGGAAGCTTTACTCTACTGGTCGTTTCTAGGTCTTCTTTCCCTGAGTGACCACAGGCCTTACATTCATAAGAGATCTTATTATCGGCATATCTTATGCTATGGATATCGTGATCCGTATTACATTTCTCGCAGTAAACAGAAACTGGCTGCCAATCATCCGCAAGGGGAGAGGTTCTGTGTTCATTTAAAATCTTCGCTATAACATCACGGTTCTCAAGAGCCTTTTTAATTCCTTCTTTATAAGTTCCCGCTCTATATTGTTTGGCCTGATAGATTGATTCCACTTCAACCCCAACTTTAGCGACTTGAGCTTCGTATGCTTTTTCCTGATGGGCAGCATAAGACTCATGCTCATCAAATGGGTCGGGGGTATCAACAATCGGTTGGTACATGTACTTTTTAAGCTCTTCTTGCTTTGGCATATTAAGAGGGACTTTTCTAAAAGTGTCGTAATCATCCCAACTAAAAATAAAGCGAACTTTTTTTCCAAGTTTTCTAAGAGCGCGTGCAACAAAGTCGACTGTAATTGTCTCTCTAAAATTACCAAAATGAACAACACCAGAAGGTGTAATACCGCTGGCCAGGACATAGGAGTCTTTATCGCCAATCTGTTTAATAATTCTCTCCGCCGTAAAGTCAGCCCAGTGAACTGGTCCACCTGAATTATTATTATTTTTGGCCATGCCATACTCCTCTTTCTCTATAGTGATTTGAAAACGGGCACAATTTATCAAATAGCGCACGAAGCGTAAATTATGATAATCAGGCATGGGACTCTGTGTCTATGTAATATTAAATACGGCCATTGCAAGGGCCATATTTTAGTCATAGTATTTCTTTATGTTAGCAATATTGATTAAAGGTATTCTTTTTTATTTCCTCTTTGTTTTCATTCGAAACGTGATCTTTGGATATAAAGCCTATCAGCAAGTGAAAACCGGTATGGGAACTGGTTCCAATCAGGCGGGCCCTAGCACTAGAAGGACTCAATCTAGAGACGATGATGTTTTAGAAGCCGAGTATAGAGTCATTAAATAATCGCCTAAAATTTTAGCCGCCCAATATTTGAGGAAATCCTCAAAGTTCTCTAAGCTTTTATAAACCCTTTTTTTACAAATATATTTGTTTAAGCCCCTAGAATTACGTCATTTTAAGAATCTTCACAAAGCATTTGCCGAGATTAATAGATAATGGAGTCAATTAAATCCAGTCAGGAGAACAGGATGAAGAACGCCAATGTATTAGTGGTAGGCAACCAAGACAATATGGCCCAAGTCTTCGAGGTTGAAGGTCTGTCAGTAATAAAAGTATCGACCGTTTCAGAAGCTAAAGAGGCACTTAAGAGTTATGAATTTGAGGTTGTTGTAACTGATATGTGTATTCCTATGATGGATGGACTGGAGATAGCTAAGCTTGTGTATAAGGACCTCCCTGTGGTGGCCATAGGCCCTAATGGCGATAGTTCAGGGAAATACGGTAATATCTGCGATTGTCTGATAGAAAAGCTAGATATTGACGATAGGCTGTATAAAGCGGCTATGAAAGCTATTGAGCGGCGCAGCATTGGATGTGCTTTTGCCGCGTAGCGCATACACTCTTCTTTACAGGGGATATTTACATCACGTGTCAAATTTCATAAATCTATCTCTCAATAAGAGGGAGATAGGTCATGAAATTCA
>JAIBDQ010000176.1 GCA_024686135.1 Halobacteriovorax sp.
GTACCTTCTTCCCTTCTTCTAATTCTTGAGTTTATACTAAAATATACCGTTATATTCCCAGACCTTTAAAGTCTCATCATCTACGATCTCTAACCAAAGATATGAATAATATTTTCCACTTTCATTAATAGCTTTTTCACGACAATTTTGAAGGTAATCAGGTTCTGTTTCCCCTTCATTTAATAAAACTTCATTATAATGGTCACCAATTAATATGGACTCACTACCAACTTGGTAAATCTCTTTTACGTACAGACGATGCTTTCCAGGACAGGTATAATACTCTCCTTCTTGTTTTGAGGGAACACTAACACCTGAGAAGTCATTTTCCTCTGTGATAAGACCCAAATCAGTCTTTTTAAATGGAAGGACTTTGTCATATCCTCCCCATTCTGTTGAAATTTTTCTAGAATATGATTTTCCATTAAGAAAATTAGTTACAAATTTTGTTTTTTCTTCAAATTTAGAAAGTTTGAATTTTTTGTAACCATCAAATTCATTAATAAGTAGAGAGTTATCTGTTAATAGCTTGAACTCAAAAATGATATATGGTTGAGCCATTTCTTTCTGAGCTTTATCGCGACATGCTTGTAAATATTCTTTTTTCGTATTTTTTTCATCAAGAACAAAATTAAGATATTTATTTGCTCTTATAGACTCCTCATCGTCAATTTTATAAGCACCCACAATATATTCATAGCCTTTACCTGGACAACCGTATCTATCGACATAAATACTATTAACTTCCTCCGTAAAAATCCCTCCATCAACTTTTTTAAACTTATACTTTCTAGGAGATTGAACTTCCTCAGCTTCTGTAACCGACAAAGCGACTTTTCCAAGAAGAGCACTATTAACAAGTTCACTTTCGTCTTTGACAGTGATCGTTGAAAACTCTTTGAAAGGTAAGTCCATCTTTATAACTTCTTGAGTAGTTAAATTTAATCCTGTTTCTGAATATTTCTTACTCTCCCACAGCCAAGGACTTTCAAAGTTTGGAATCATTTCACTTTCGAATTTAATTACTTCTTTATTTCTATTTTTATAAAAACCACTAGCTTTAAAAAACACTATGCCATTAACGACCTCAACACTCGTTGAACAAGTCATGCCTTTAACACATTCTTTTTCCACCTGCCTCCTGTGGAGTTCGTACAGGTTTGAATAATCTGAAATTCTTCTTGTGAAAAATGAACTCCAATCGCTGTTAAACTCTTTGAAACATTCATCATGGGATTCATTAGTGAGAAGGTTTTCATACTTTCTACTGCTTAGAAGAGTTATCTTGTCTTCATCAAAATCAACATCGACAACGACGACTTTGGATTCTTTATCATTATAGAAACATTTAACAGAGTTTGTAGGTCCAGAGCCGTTTGAATATTGAAACCTTAAGAATTTCCCTGAACGCTTATAGCTAACTGCTTGCCCAATCTCAGGTTTACCGGTTTTAAACTCATTCGTTGTTGAAGGGTTTCCACCAACAATTTCCTTATCTTTTCCACAACCTAATAGAACGGCACCAATTAGCACCAAGTATATTGCTCTCATTCATATCTCCTGAATTTCTAAACAAAGGTCATATATCCCAAATTACAGGTCCTTTCTAGGTGTTTGAAAAAAAAGCTTCCTTATTTATGTCCTGTTGCGGAATTTTTTCAAAGTACTGGAACGCTGAGGTAAATATTGGTAATTACGGATCATGAAAATGATCCTATTACTCATATTTAGCCTCTTTCTAGGTCCCGCATGGGCCGGCGATGATGATGGCGGCTGGTCCTCCTCTGGTGGTGGTGAGTATATAGTCGATGGGCAGAACCCTTGGTTTATGGGGAAAGAAAAGGTCACTTGGTGCATGGTTCATCCAGGTGAGAAATATTTTTCTTTACCTCCGAAAGAGAGTCTTAAAGTCATTAAGTCTTCTCTCGAACTTTGGACAAAACAAATCCAAAATGCCTTTAAAGCTGAAAGTGGTAGAAGTCCAGGTCCGGCTTCAAATGGCGGGGTTTTCGGCGCATGTGGATTAACAAATGAAGAAGGTACCATAGGTCGCCAATGCTTCCATGAAGGCAATCCTAATATTCCATTTAGCACCGACTTTGTTTATACATCTGACTGTGACCAAGCTGACCTCATGTTTATCTTAGGGGACTTTAAGCATAAATACATAAAGAAACTCCGTAGAGATATCAAAACTCCAAATTTTAGAAGGATTGTGGGTACTGCAATACGAACTTCATACGATAAGAAACGTTTAAGAGGAAAAGGATTTGTTTATATTGCTGCTGACAATGGAAAGTATTCATATGTTGGTGAGAGGAATCAAAGAATTCCTGGAAAGACGGTATGGAATTTCCTTTCAGAGCTTCCGAGTTCATTGCCAATCCCTGAGTATTTTTTCGAATATGATTTTGAGGATTTTAAGTCACAAAACCTAAAAGATCATATAATAGGACCTTTAGAAGCTGTATTAAGCCACGAGTTAGGTCATATCTTTGGTTTTCAACATTCCAAGACGGGACTTATGCATCAAGATTATCCTTCTAATGTTGTCTCGGAAGGCTTCTTATCAAAGGGGAAATACAGTCAAGATGGTAATGTCATTGACCGTGCCTTATATCAGGCATGGAGTGGAGAAAGTCTTTTCTATAAATATAATATTTATCTAAAGGCCTGGGAATATGATGAGCTTATCGAAGAGTCTCCTGCTGTCTACAGCTTACTCTTTAATGAAGAAGACGCTGTTTACAATTATCTAAGTTTAAAATCAGTATCTCCCCCTGAGGAAGAAATAGGCCAATATAATGTCCTTAGCTTTTGGGAAATAGATACAGATAAGTTTAATTTCAAAAAAGTCAAAGAACTGAGAACAGAGTATAAATCCTGTGAGGAACGCCAAACAATAGAAGATTTCGTTACTTTTAGAGAAACAAGTAAAGAAGAGATAACTCAGTTTGTCTTTAATCCTAGCAGTAATTCTTGGGAGGAAAGAACAACTGAACGCGAAGTCAGAACGACAATCAACTTATTTCAGTTATGGAATACTTCATTCTGTGGAATTATCACTAGTAAGAATGGAACAAAAATAGATTTTCGTCTTAATGTAAATTATGACAGCAAAGACCAGCTCATTCTTAAAGACTTAAGCAGTGGCTATATAATGAAGTTACCACTTCATCACAATTTATTTATCGGTGAGGAGTCAAGCTTCAAGCCATTCACCATATTTGACTATGAAAATTACTGGTTTCTATAGCTTAAAATAATCCAAATAAAGCTTTGCCTTCTCCGCGCAACGGGCCTGATCCCAGCAGTGCTTGTACTCTTTAACCACCCGACTACCTTCCATGATTTTTACGGTATAAGGCCTTTTCATAACCTTTACATGGAAATAGTTGGCCAGGGACTCTTGAAAGTCTCCGAAAGAGCTTCTTAAACCGTATAGGTTTGTAAATGTAGTCTTCTCTAAGTAGTTGTAGAAGTCTGGAAGTTGATCGGTTGTTAGATCTTCATGTGGCCTTAGGCTCAGTTTTTTTACATCGATTGCATTGAGAGGAAGTCTATTCTTATAAACCAAATAGCCATCTTTTTTATCCCATGAAACTTTTAAGAAAGGATACTTATAAACGTCCATATCAAAGCCTTTGCTTTGCCTCTTAGGAAAGATTTTGTTTTCCTCTGTAACGAAGTCAGCAACGATTCTCATAAGTAGGTACTGGATGGCCGCGACTGAAGGAGTACTTCCCTTCTCTTCCATTTCGCATTGAACGCTATATTTACCTTTTTTCTGAAATCCCTGAAGAATGAATTTTCTGCACCACTCATTGGAAGAAGTATTAAACCTCTCTTCACTAATAAAAAGAACCCAATGCCCCTTATCTCTTGTGTAAAACGCGTTGGTCGCTGGACCTTTCTTTAAGACATAAACAGCACCTAAGCTTTGAAAGTACTTTTGAAGCTCTTTTGGCATTTTCTTAACAGCAGTTCTTACTGAGCTTAAGAACTTCTTATCATTCGAATATTCAAGTCCATTCCAGCCCTTTCTCTTGAAATACTTATCTAGCTCTAACTCAAAGCCTATGAACTCCTTTACCTCAGCTGGAATATTATTTGTGACCCTCATATGAGGTTTTTTCGTAAAGCTCTTCTCGAAATAACTACGATTTCTTATCTGATGATTCTTCAACAAATCGCTCAACCTCATTTTTTCTTCTTTCTCAGCGCTAGAGCAGGAAGTTAAGAGAATAACCAGTAACAGAAAGTAGAACTTCATTTTATGACTCCAAAGTTTGAATTGTGCCTAAATTAGAGCATGCACTCTTCACTTGCAAGATAGGTCAGCAGAAGATTAAATTCTCACCGTAGTGAGAAAAGTTCCCAGTTTACTGCTTTTCCCCTAAAATTCTCACTATAGTGAGAAAAATGGACATTTTTCCAGAATGGGGATATAATTCTCACTATAGAGAGAATATGAGGTTTTATGGGAAAGCAAGTTATTGAAAATTCAGAAGCACTAGCAAAGATCCTTAAAGAAAGACGTAAGGAGATAGGCATAACCCAAAAGGAATTGGCCGATCTATGTGACCTTTCTCACAACGGAATTAGCCGAATTGAAGTTGCCGACCACGATGTAAAGCTTACGACCTTACTAAAGATGGCCAAGATCCTAGATATCAAACTGGTCCTAGAAACGGAGGACTAATGGATAAACTTTATGTCCACTTTGAAGACCAATTAGTTGGTGAGCTTTCTAGAGATGAAAATCTTGTTCATAACTTTAGCTATGATAACTCCTGGGTCGAGAGTCCAAATAGCTTTCCCCTAAGTTTAGCTATGCCTTTAAATGAAAATAATTTTTCAAATGCAATAACATTATCCTTTTTTGAAAACTTAATGCCTGAGGGAGAAGTTCGACATCACCTTGAGCAGGTAACTGATATCAAACAACCCTTTGAGTTTTTAAAAGAGTTTGGAAAGGACTGCGCTGGCGCTATTACGCTATCGGAAAATGCAGAAGTAACTAAAAACGTTCAAGGAAGTTCAGAGCTAATCAAGCTAGATAAGGCAAAAATTTATAAGGCCATCGAGACGAAGCAATCAGTTATTGATGTCATTGCCGAAGAAGAGCCAGGCTATTTATCATTAGCTGGGGCCCAGGATAAGTTTGCGGCCGTTTATAAAGATGGAGAATTCTATTTACCATCAGATGGATCACCCACCACCCATATCGTTAAAGTTCCTATTCACCGTCAAGGGGTAAAGGAGTCAGTCTATAACGAGTACTACTGTATGAACCTCGCAAAAAGAGTTGGTTTTGAGATTCCCCAAGTAGAAGTTCTAGATGAAGACTTTCCCCTCTTCATCATTGATCGGTATGACAGATATAAAGACAGTTCTGGTAATATTCACCGAATTCACCAACAAGATTTCTGTCAGGCCTTTGGCATAGTAAGCGATTTTAAATACGAAAAAAAAGGCGGACCTAATTTAAAGAAGAACTACCAGCTCATCCTAGATCATATTCCGGCCAAAAGCCGACTTAATAGCATTCATAGCTTTTTTGACTGGGTTTGCTTTAACCTCATTATAGGAAACAACGACTCTCATTCTAAAAACATCTCCTTTCTTATGAAAGAAGGTAAGAACGAATTAGCTCCCATCTACGATCTCCTTTGCACCAGCATCTATCCAAAATTAAAAAAGAACTTCTCCTTTATGATTGGAGACAGGGACGACTCGAGCAAAATTGGGCCAAATCAAATTGAACTTCTCGAGGAAGAGCTTGGCCTTAAGTCCGGTTTTATCGTTAAGCGAATGAAAAAGATCGCCTCCTCAATAGAAAAAGAAAGAGTTCCCCTTGCCGATCAAGTGAAGCGAGATCATCCCAACTGCAAAATTGCCCACAGAATTTCTGATGAGATTCAAAATCGTCTAAAAGGCTTTAAGCACCAAGGTCTCGAGCTCTAAATAGCCGTTTCCTCCAAAAGGAAGCGTGTACCCCCTACACTTTTCGGTCATAGTTTAATCACAATGCATTCGTAAGCTCATCGCAGGCTGAAAAGCTGCGCGCATATTGAAAGTGATACGATTACCTTGATACTTTCCTTTCCATGGTTGAGAGAGTTTCATATTCTCACTATCTTCATTAAGCCTCGTTAAATTTATAACAACTTCATTATTAAAATCTAAAGTTAGAACTCCATCATCTGAAATATTATGGCGTATATTTCCTTTGGGAAGATTGATCTTACAAACTCTTCCCCTAGTCAGTTGCTTTAAAAATTGAAAGTCTTTGGTAAGAACAAATATATTCTCTTGGTGATCCCAATCCACAGATAACTTTCCATCAAGAACAAGAAAGCCAGGAGTATAATTTCCATTGCCATCGATTTGATCGCAGCGAACAGCCACGCCTTGGTATGAACAACTCGTGTCCTCTTTACTTTCACCGCAGGAAAAAAGCGATAGCCCA
>JAIBDQ010000053.1 GCA_024686135.1 Halobacteriovorax sp.
CTAGAGATGTAGAGTTCATGGAGAAAATCACCGAAAGTTCTGTATTAAAATCTGCTGACAAGTCTAGAATTCTATTGAGGCTTAAAGCTCTTAAAACAGAAATCTCTATGCTCGGTGAGTACAAGGCTAACTTAAAAACATTTGGAAACTCTGCCATAGAACTTCGTGAGAAGTATGTTATTTGGAGTAACGAAGTAGGTCCAAGTATTATAAATAAAAGACTAAACTTGGAGTCTGGCTCAAGAAGTATACTGTTTGGTCTGATTGGTTTTTTAAGCTTTCTGATCGCTTCTGTTGCTGGAAGTTTTTATTTCTTAAAAAGAGATCATCTTAGAAATGCTGTTGAAAGAGAAAAAGAAACAGTAGCAATCCTTAAAAATCATATTCTCCCAATAGAAGTTAAGCCGGTTTCAGATGGAAGTCCTGAGTTTCAAAGAGAGCTTGATAAATATCGTGAGTATATTCATAAGAGAATGAGTTTTGGAACTGTCTTTCAGGATGCTATGCCATTCTCATCGATGTTACTTGATTCGAACCTAAATGTTGTTTGGGCCAATGGTCATTTTTATGAATCTTGGAATCTTGAAAATAAAAAAGAAGACTCACTTACATGGGACTACTTGCAAAGATTTACAAATCTAGGTGAGAACGATCCTATTTTTGAGGCGATCGAACACGATATTGCAGGAATATATCAAATCCAAGTGAAAGCCGATAAGCAGCAAGAGTCTGCTCCCTTTGAAATGTATGTTTCTCCGGTTCAATATGCTGGTCAAAAAAGATTGATGGTTATCTTCTATCCTCTAAGAACTCTTGAGGATACGTTAACAAATCAAACAAAGAGTTTAGTGGGACCAGTCTCAAGAACTCTTGATGCGCTATCGTCAAATAAATACACGGACGAATTTCAAGAAAAAATTGCAAGTGATTTTGAGGTGGCTGGAATTTCTAACATCTTTGATAAGTTTCAGGATTTTTATAAAAAGATTACAGCAGAGAAGGAAGGTCTACTTTCAGAAATTGACGATCTTGATCTTCAAATATCTGATCAGCTGAAAACTATTAGCGACGTTGCTGAACTTGCTAAGTTTAAAGAAAATCTACAGGAGTTAATAAGTAAAAACTTTAGAGTGGCTAAGGGGACAATTATTAAGTCTGTAGAAATGAGAAATGAGATTGAAAGGCTCTTCTCAGAGAGCATGAAAACAACTAAGGAACTATATAAAGAGCAGGATGATCTTATTGTGGCCTCTAGTAGAATTCAAAATGTACTCAGTGAGAATGAAAAAGCTTTTAATACGGTAATGGGGCATAAAGAAAACTTAAAAGAGTTAAAAATCTTAGTTGAAGACTATAGAACTCGAATGATTAGAACTGTTGAACAAACACTAATCTTTAATAAGAGCATAGATCCTCAATTTGAGCAGGCATTGGATAAAATCAAGATGGAAGTAAGAGGCTTTGATTCGACTTTAAAAGAATTTAGCCAGGTTGTTCAAACTATGGATGTCTGCCTATCAAAAGTTGGACTCATCCTTGAAAGAACTGAAACTCCTGAACTTACTGAAGTAAGGAAGAGATTTGATTCATACAGAGAGTTTATTGAAACGAATATGTACGACTCTCAAATCATTGGACAGGAAAGCGAAGTTGTCGACGAGACAATGGTTGGCGCTTTAAAGAATTTGTACGATAGCTTTTCTGAAGATGGAAATATTACTAAAGAAATCAAATTCATTGTAGAAAATGATGAGCTTATGGCAACTGAGCAGCAGTCTGCAACCATGCCAGAGATGAATGCTTAAGAAATTTTTTTAAGTAGTTTTTCAAAATTAGAATTTAATTCATCGAGGCCGTGACTATTATCAATAATAAAGTCTGCGGCTTCCTTTTTATCTTCAATATCTATCTGAGACGAGAGAATTTTCTCTGCTAACTCTAAGTTTGTGCCATCCCTTTCTTCTAAGCGCTTAATTTGAATTTCTCTTGGGGCGTAAACGCATATTGAGATATCTACAAGGGGAGCAAGTCCCTTTTCAAAAAGAAGGGGAACATCATAAACCATTAGGCTTGGGCTTTGAAACATTGAGTAATGCTCTTTAAAAGCCTTTGGCATTCGAGCGTAAATAAATTTTTCTAACTTTTCTCTATCCTCCTCATCTGAAAAAGCGATTTTTCTTAAAACCTTAAAATCCACTTCATTATTAATCACGGCCGAGGACCAGTTATCTTTTACAAACTTTATAGTTTCATTCTTTTCGTAAACGGTTTTAACTAGAGCATCAGCGCTTATGACAGGGATTCCTTCTTTGGCGAAGAGCCTAGAAACAGTAGACTTTCCGGTGGCTATTCCGCCTGTTAGACCAATAACCGGATGAGAGACTTGGTAAAGCCTTTCTTCTGGATTTAACTTTATAAGTTCTTCCTTAAGCTTTTTCATTCATCTTAACCTGATCCCAAAAATGGTCCATTTGCTCTTGATTCATTTCATTAATGTCTTTTCCTGCTTCTCTAATAAGGATTTCCATTTTTTGAAACCTTTTAAGAAACTTTTTATTTGCATGACGACATGCCTCTTCGGGGTCTATTTTTAAATGTCTCGCCAACTGTGCGGCGGAAAAGAGAAAGTCACCCATTTCTTCAAAAAGTCGGTCTTGGTTAGCAGCACCGCCATTTTCCATTGGACCTATCTCTTCTTTAAGCTCTTGCCACTCCTCTTCAACCTTATAAGCGACTTGCGAGGCATTATCCCAATCAAACTTTATTTTTTTAGTTTTCTTCCCAATTTTATTGGCCGCGAATAGGGCCGGGAACTTAAGATAAGAGTCGTCGATAAGACTTTTTTCAACGTCACCTTTCTCAGTCTTTTTAATTTCTTCCCAGTTCGAAACAACTTGATCTGCGTCTATATCTTGATCAACCTTTTCAAATACATGCGGATGTCTTCTAATCATCTTGTCCGCTAAGTTTTTTGAAACTGACTCAATATCAAAATTATTCTCCTCTGAGGCGAATTGGCAGTGAAGGAGAACCTGAAGAAGCACGTCTCCGATTTCATCTTCCATTTCTTTTGGGTCCCCATCTTCTACAGCAGCAATAAACTCATAGGACTCCTCCACTAAGTACTTAAGTAGCGAGCTATGTGTTTGCTTTAAATCCCAAGGGCAACCGCCGTTTGGGTCTCTTAATTTCTTGACGACCTGTGTAAGGCGCGAAAATTCGGGCATTTCCATTCGTTTCACCTTTGATTTCATTGTCAGATGTACCTTACTATAGGTAAACGGAAAGTTATGATTGTTCAACAAATCAAAAATAACAGCTTCACTTTGGAGCTGATCGATACAGGCCATTCTAATCCCTGGGTTAAGAAGGCTAAAATGAAGCGCTATTTAAGTGCTTGTTTACCTGTATTTGAAGAATTTATTCTTGGAAAAACAGGTCTTGGGCTAAAGTCTCAAGGGGTTAAAGAAATCGAGATGACCTTAACTCTTTGTGGTGCGCAAAAAATAAGAAGTTTAAATAAAGAGTATAGAAACAAGGATAAGAAGACCGATGTGCTTTCTTTTCCTGTTCATGAGCAATTAAGAGAAGGTGAAGACCTAATGCTCATGGGCATGTTAAACTTGGGAGACGTTATTATCTGTAAAGAGGTTGCCAAAAAACAAGCGGCTGATTTTAAGATTGATGTTGAAGGAGAGACCATCCATCTTTTAGTTCACGGATTCCTTCATGTTCTTGGTTTCGACCATGAAATTTCTGAGGCAGAAGAAAAGGTCATGCAAGATTTAGAAAATAAGTTGTTAAATAAAATATCAAAGCGTTTAAAGAGGTAGTTGTGGATCAGGCAATAAAAATTAAATTAGATGAATGTAAGTCTGATATCAAAACTTATGAAGACAAACTATCCTCACTTCGGAGGTCGCTTTGAAATTGATCAAAAGAATCACCGCTTAAAGGAAATTGCAGATCTAGAGGCCCTCGAAGGGTTTTGGGAAGATTCAGATCATGCTTCAAAAATTCAAAAAGAAAAATCATTAATTCAAGATGTGACCAACACCTATAATAAACTTCAAGAACTTTGGGATGAATTTGAGGTCTTGGTTGAGTTCGCTGAATCTGACGGAGACGAAGCTTCAGCTACGGAAGCTGCGCAAATATATGAAAACTTCTTAGAAGCTTTCTTAAAGGCAGAACAAAAAGTTCTCTTATCTGAGGAAGTCGATCCAAACAATGCGATTATTTCAATTAATGCCGGAGCTGGTGGAACAGAATCTTGTGACTGGGCCTCTATGCTTTACCGGATGCTTACGAGGTGGGCAGAGTCTAAGAAATTTAAAATTCAAGTCTTAGATGTTCAAGATGGGGATGCCGCAGGTATTAAATCTGCGACTTTTACGGTCACAGGAAATTATGCTTACGGGCTTATGAAATCTGAATCGGGAGTTCATCGCTTAGTTCGAATTTCCCCGTTTGATAGTAATGCCAGAAGACATACAAGCTTTGCTTCAGTTTTTGTTTCTCCAGAGATTGATGACGATATCGAAATTGATATTCAAGATAAGGACCTGAGAATTGATGTTTATCGTTCAGGCGGTGCCGGTGGACAGTCAGTAAATACAACTGATTCCGCTGTTCGTATTACCCACAATCCATCTGGGCTCGTGGTGACTTGCCAAAATGAAAGAAGCCAACTTCAAAATAAGATTCAGGCCATGAAAGTATTAAGATCCAGATTATACGATCTTGAAATGGAGAAGAAGAAAGCTAAGGAAGCTGAACAAGAGGCCAATAAAAAAGAAATTGGATGGGGAGCACAGATTAGAAGTTATGTTCTTCATCCCTATAAAATGGTTAAGGATCATCGAACTAACTGTGAAATGGGTCAAGCAGAAAGAGTCCTTGATGGGGATCTTGATAATTTTATGGATTCATTTTTAAGATGGCAGGTGCACAAAGAAATACCAGAAGGGGCCAGTGACGATGTTTAAAGACTTCTTCAGCGTTCTATTTTTAGAAAAGTCCTCTTACCGCTTTGCTATTGGAGTCTTACTTGGTTTTTCCTTTTCCATAGCAGTGATTTTATCGACTGTTGGAATTATGGATGGATTTGTGAAGACTCTGAAGTTTGGCCTAAGAGAATCAACTGGGGATATTTCATTTTATTCTAGGGATGGATTTTTTAGGTTACGTGGAACGGCTCTCGACACCTTAGAGTCTATGAACGTCGATAAGTATACAGGATTTGTACAATCAGAAGGCTTTGTCCTAGCAAATGAGCTTTCTAAAGGGGTTCTTGTTAAAGGAGTCGACACTAAAACTTTTTCCGAAGTAACGGGAATACCTACGAATTTAAATGAGGGTGAAGTTAGACTTGGAACTGAACTTGCTAAGTTTTTAAGAGTTAAAACGGATGACTTTATCACTATCGCCTTTGGCAAAGGGAATAAGGACTTAAATGGTCTACCTCTTCTTCAACGATATAAAGTGGCTGGAGTTGTCGATCACGGTATTTATCCTAAGAATTTAAGATTGATGTATATGAACTTAATTGAGTTGCAACAGGTTCTTGGGATTGAAAACGAGATAAATATGGTTTCATTGAAAATACCTGAATCTGATAAAATTGATTTTGAAAATAATTCAAACCACTATACTGAAAAAGTTCAAACCTCTGTAAGTGAACTAAGGGAAGCTCTAGGTTTTGAGTTTTCTGTTCAGCCTTTTTGGAATGAATTTTCAACTCTTTTAAGTGCAGTTAAGCATGAGAAATTTATGATTGGATTAATCCTTCAAATTATCGTGGTTATTTCAATTTTTAATATTGTGGCGTTTGTTATTTTTGTTAATGAAAAACGCAGTCGAGAAATGTTTTTATTCAAGGCCCTAGGCATGAGCCAAGCAAAAATGAGTGAGGCCTGGTATAAGTTTGTTCTAATTCTTTGGGCTAGCTCTTGTGTGCTCTCAATTGGGTTAGTGCATCTTTTTGGAATTGGTCTAGAGAACTTATCAATTTTTCAATTGCCTGGGGATGTTTACCGCTTGGGAACAATTAAAATTTCTTTAGAACTTTTAGATTATATTGTGGTCTTTGTTTTATCCTTAATTTGGCTTTTACTACTTTCATGGTTTAGCATGAGAAGACTTAAGAAGCGTTCCATCTTACACGGACTGCGAAGGGAATTTGCGTGAGTTTTATTCAGGTTCAAAATTTAAAAAAGAACTTTGGAAAAGTTTTTGCCTTGAATGGAGTCTCAATTAATCTTGAGGCGGGAGAACAATACGCAATTCAAGGATCTAGTGGCTCAGGAAAAAGTACTCTTCTATATTTATTAGGGGGACTTGATAGACCTAGTGAGGGATCTATAGAGATTGATGGAAGAGATTTATCAAAGTTAAATGATGAAGAAATGGCCAAGTTCAGAAATAGTGAAGTTGGCTTTGTTTTTCAATTTCACTTCCTGCTTCCTTCAATGAACTGTATGGATAATATTTTGTTACCTGCAAAGATTGGCGGAGTGAGTCAAGGTAATCTAAAGAGTGAAGTGGAAAATTTGGCAGAGCGTTTAAAGGTTTCTCATTGCTTAAAAAAATATCCTTTTGAGCTTTCCGGTGGTGAGCAGCAGCGAGTCAATATCATTCGAGCTCTTTCATTAAAGCCAAAAATATTGCTTTGCGATGAGCCTACTGGAAACCTTGATTCTGAGAATAGTATGAATGTAGCGCAAATCCTTAAAGCATTGGCCCTAGATTTTGGGTCAACCCTTCTTGTTGTGACTCATGACAATATTGTGGCTAAGGAATTTGCTAACCAACTTTTCATGAAGGACGGCCTGATGCAGATGCCTCCTCCTGCACTGCCATAATCTTTTTCGCTTTGTAAGAACAGAAAATTATTGGTATTTTTCAATACCGGTGCTTTTTATTCTAGTAATCTACTGAGGTAGAAAATAGCCGTTATTAATTTTGACTATAGAGGGACAATGCCACGTAGAGAGACCCTTCTCAGAGGATTTCTATTACTTTTTGCGAACTTGCTAATGGCGAGCGCTGTGTTTGCTATTGAAGACATTGGTCCAAGAAAAAATCTTTTTCGTATTGATGATATTGATGTTGTTGGAATTAAAAAAGTTGAAAAAGAAGCTATTCTCGAAAAAATTAATGTTAAGCCAGGAATGCGCCTAGACAACTACGTTCTTAAAAGGGACCTAGAAAAAATCTACTCATTAAAATATTTTGAATTTGTAGAAGCTCACCATAAAGTAAGAGCAGGTAAAAACACTCTGATTTTTAAAGTTAAAGAAAAACCGATCGTTGCAAAAATAGTCTTAGAAGGTAATCAAGAAATTGATGAAGAAGATATTGTTAGTCAGATGAAAACTAAAGAGTTTTCAATCCTTGATATTAACACCCTTCAAACCGATGTTGGTGCAATTCAAAAGCATTATGAAGAAAAGGGATTTTATCTCGCTACAGTAAATTACAGTATCAAAAAAATTAACTCTGAAAATGTTGAAGTTACTTTTAAAATTAGGGAGTACGACAAAGTAAGAGTTAAGCAAGTTGTGTTTTTAGGAAATAAAGCTTTTAGCGATGGGCAGCTAAAGGACATCATGGAAACTAGAGAAGAATCTCTATTTTCTTTTATGTCTGGTTCTGGAAACTTTAAAGAGTTCAATTTTCAAACTGATATAGAAAGACTTAAGTATTTCTACAAAACAAAAGGTTATTTGCAGGTTAACGTTGGGAACCCTGAAATCACAGTTAGTGATGATAAAAAATGGGTTTTTATTACCGTTAAAGTAACGGAAGGACCTCAATTCACAGTAAATAGCGTTTCTTTTCAAGGAGAGATTCTATTTCCTGAAGAAGAGCTTCGAAAAGAAGTTAGGATGAAGGAAGGAACGACTTACTCAGAAGAGCTACTCCGGCTCGATATTCAAAAACTTACAGAGATGTATCAAGATGAGGGCTATGCATTTGCCAACGTTTTAAGAACACTTCACGTCGTTCCAGGTGAGAACAAGGTTGATGTAGAATTTTCTTTTGAAAAAGGGAAGATGGCCTACTTTGGTAAAATTATCGTTAAGGGTAATAACAAGACTAGGGATAAGGTCGTAAGACGGGAACTTCGAATTATAGAAGGCGCACGTTTTAGTGGTTCTGATCTTCGTAGATCTAAAGAAAATGTAAATAGATTAGGGTTCTTCGAACCAAATAGTGTGGTCTTTAATACGGTCTCTCCAAAAGGAAAAGACGATGTTCTTGATGTAGAGATTAATGTTAAGGAAAGAAACACTGGGCAAATTTCTCTTGGTGCAGGATACTCGACAGCTACCGGTGGTTTCTTACAGGCTTCAATTGCCCAGACGAACTTTAGAGGTTTAGGTCAAAACTTAAGCTTTAGTCTATCTCTTTCAGATTCCAATAAAACTTATAATCTCGGTTTTACCGAACCCTATCTTTTTGATTCTAAATGGACAGCTGGCTTTGATATCTTTCGTCAGCAGAATGAGACAAGTGAATCATTTAGTTATAAAAAAGATGGTTTTGCTTTAAGAGTTGGTTATCCGATCTTTGATTACACTAGGCTTTTCGTAACCTATAAGCTTGAAGATACGCAGATTAAAGCGGTTAACGATCCTTCCGTAGATGAAAATGTTGAAAATGGAATTGCTTCCTCTGTTAAGACGAGTTTAGTTCGAGATAAGAGAGATAACAGAATGGAGCCAAAGAACGGTTACTACCTATCTGCATCTACTGAATATGCCGGCGTTGGTGGAGATAAGAAGTGGTGGAAAAATGATTTGGACGCTAGATATTTTAAAAACTTCTATGGAGACTTTGTTTTTAGGTCTCGTTGGTATACTTCAAAACTTGAAAGAATGAATGGTCAGGCCATCCCAAGAACTGAAAAGTTCACACTTGGTGGTGCACGGAACCTTAGAGGCTTTAGCTTCGAGGCCGTAGGACCAAAAACTACAGGGACAAAAAACGGTGTAACGAGAACCTTTAATTCGGGTTCATTATTTGCCAGTTATACGTCACTGGAAATTGAGCACCCTCTGGCCAGAGAAGCAGGCCTTAAATGGGTGGTATTTATGGATGCTGGGGATGCTCAGGCCATAGATAACTTTGATATCCATTTAGACTGGGGATTTGGTTTTAGATGGTTTTCACCAATTGGTGTTTTACGCTTTGAGTTTGGTTACCCACTGAATCATAAATCGACGAATCCAGGTAGCCAATTTCATTTTGATATAGGACAATTATTCTAGACTTTTGCAGTGTTTTTTAGGAGCGCGTCAATATGAGAAATTCAGTATTGTTATTAATGGTTTTTAGCCTTTTTCTTTCAACCCCAGCCTTCGCCAAATTTGTAGTAGGTAAAGTTGATATTCAAAGAATTCTTCTTTCGGTTAAAGAAGGAAAGCGAGTAAGAGGTCAATTAAAGAAAAAATTTGAAGAGAAGCAAAAAGTTCTCAAAAGTGAAGAAGCCTCTATCCGTAAGGAACAAGAGAACTTCGAAAAGAGAAAAAATCTTCTTAGCGATAAGAAAAAAGCTGAAGGTGGACAAAAGCTTCAGGAGAAGATTCTTAGGCTTCAACAAAAATCAGTGAAGTATCAAAAAGAAATGCAGGGAATGGAAAATAAGCTTAAGAAACCAATCCTTGAAAAATTAAAACTAATTATTGATCAGGTATCAAAAAAATCTGGTGTAGATATTACTTTTGAAGTTAGTACTGCACCTGTTGTTTACGCAAAGTCATCTAAGGATTTAACCAATGATGTTATTAAAGCGTACGATAAAAAGCATAAATAATTTTTTGAATTAAATAATTTGAGGGTAGGGGGAACTATATGTTCCCCCTTACTATATGAGACTTATGAAATTTGAAGATCTTCAGAAAATAGTTCCTAATTTAAAATTAATTACCGAGAGTAATTCAACTTCAGAAATCTTATCCATATGTGATTTAGATTTTCCATCTCAAAATGGTCTTCTATTTATTAAAAACAAGAAGTACTTGAATAGAGTTTTAGAATCTAAATTACCTGTGCTTGGAATTATTCTAAGTGAAAAACTTGAATCGGAAGCAAAGGACTTAGAAAAGTTTAATCCTCTCTTTGTCGCAACTGCTACCAATATTGATTTAGCGGTAAGCTTTTTATCTAAGCCATTTTATGAATTGAAATACTCTTCGATTCTACAGGTTGAAGCAAAAATAGCAGCAAGTGCGAAAGTCCACGAAGGCGCCTTTGTTGGGAAGGATGTTTCGATTGGTGAAAATACAGTCCTACACCCTGGGGCCGTAGTTATGGACAATTGTGTAATTGGTTCGAATTGCGTTCTTTATCCAAACACAAGTATCTATCCCTTTGTTGAGATGGGTGATGACGTAAGGATTCATTCAGGTTCTGTTATTGGAGCTGATGGCTTCGGTTATAATCACGATGCTGGTGTTCATCATAAAGTTTGGCATATGGGCGGAGTGAAAATTGGAAACAGTGTAGAAGTAGGGGCCAACTCCCAAATCGATGGGGGAACTTTTTCTCCAACCGTAATAGGTGATGGAACTAAGTTAGATAATAATGTTCAGATTGGTCATAACTGTAGGTTAGGACGAGGGGTTATGATCTGTGGCCATGTGGCCATAGGTGGAAGTTCATATTTGGATGACTATACGGTTTTTGGTGGAAAGTCTGGAATGGGTGACAATATGAAACTTGGAAAAGGCTGCCAAGTTGCCGGAGGAGCTCTTGTGAATACAGATTGGCCCGACGGTACTGTTCTAGGAGGACATCCCGCAAGACCACTTAAAGAGTGGATGCGTGGAATAGCTTTCGTTAGAAAAGAGTCTCTAAAAAAGAAGTGAGGAAATTATGTTATTAAATAAAGAACAGGTGATGCAGTTTTTACCCCATAGAGATCCTTTTCTCTTCATCGACTCTGTCGATTCTGTCGTTTATCCAGACTTAGACTTAAAAGATGGAGAAGTTATAACGGCAAAAGAAACTGTGAACTCAGAAGTTGTTGCTCAATATAGAACAAAAGAAGAACATCCCATTTTTGAAGGGCACTTTCCTGGAAACCCAGTTTTACCAGGAGTTGTTCAAATTGAAATGATGGCCCAAGCGGCTGCTTTTGGTCTTCTAAAAACAGTCAAAGATCCAAGCGAAAGTAATATGGAAGTGGCCTTAATTTCTGTTAGCAATGCAAAGTTTAGAAAACCTATCGGTCCAGGGATGGATCTGATTGTTAAATCTAAGTGTATAAAATGCAGGGGACCATTTGCTACTTATGAATGTCAGCTTCTTAACGGGGAAACATTAATGTCGGAGGCCACTGTAATGGCCACGGTTAAATTATAGGATTGAGAAATGAGTAATATTCATTCAACGGCAATTATTAGTGAGTCCGCCAAATTAGGTGAGAATGTTACAGTAGGTCCTTATTCGATTATCGGTGAAGGTGTCGAACTAGGTGACAATTGTACGGTTCACGGACATGTAATCTTAGATGGAATTATTAAGGCCGGAAAAAATAATGAATTCTTTCAGTTTTGCTCAATAGGTGCTCCGCCTCAAGATAAGACTTATAAAGATGAGCCCACTGAAACAGTAATTGGAGATAATAATCTTTTTAGAGAATATGTTTCCATTCACAGAGGTACTTTAAAAGAAGAAAAAGTCACGAAAGTTGGAGACCGAAATATGTTTATGGCCCATGTTCATTTAGGTCATGATGTTAGAGTCGGAAACGATTGTATTTTTGCTAACTCCACGAACTTGGCGGGACATGTAAAAATTGGTGATAAGGTTATTATTGGCGGGGGTTGTAATATTTCTCAATTTGTTTCCTTGGGGCGTGGGGCTTACCTTGGCGGTGCTTCAGCTGTTGACAGAGATATACCGTTGTTTTGTACAGGTTATGGAAACAGAGTGAGATTAAAGGGAATCAATATTATTGGGCTTAGGAGAAATGGCTATGCAAAAAATATTGTTTCTGAGGTCGTAGACTTTTATAGGATGATGGAAGCAAATGCACTATCACCAAGAGCCTTTATAGATCATTCAGAGCTTATGGATGAATTTAAGGACAATGAAGTTATTAATGAAATGGCTGCTGAAATTAGAAGAAGTGAAGTCGGAATTGCTCCGTTTATGTCTTAAGGATAATTTTGGAAAAAGTTAAAGTTGCCGTAATTGGCTGTGGATATTTAGGGCGTTGGCATGTAGAAAAAGCAATTTCTCTAGGAAATGCTGAGCTTATTGCGATTATTGAAAATTCGCAAGAAGGAATGAAGAACGCGCAAAAGCTTTATCCAAATGAAAGAGTAGAAATAGACCTTTTAAATATATTAGACGAAATCGATGCCGCTATCGTCGCTACCCCAACATCAACTCATTATGAGTTGGTTGATAAACTCATCACTGCTGGTAAACATGTTTTTTGTGAAAAGCCTCTTACGAATTCTTTAGAGGAATCTTTAAAACTGAAAAGTTTAAAAATCCCTCAAGAACTTGTTTTACAGGTAGGTCATAGCGAAAGGTTTCATAATGTTTGGGGGCAGGTTTTAAATGATGAAAAGCTAAGACCTTTCTTTAAAGAAACTTCAATAATTACGATAGATAGATATGCTCCTTTCAAGGGAAGGGCTACGGATGTTGATGTCGTAAGTGATTTAATGATCCATGATTTAGACCTCCTGACCTACCTTTTTAAAATAGATGTGGTTGGAGCTTTTGCTACGGGATTTAAAATTAACACAGATAAGTGGGATCATGTTACCGCCCAATTAGACTTATCTTCTGGAAGCAAAGCAATTTTAACTTGTGGTAGGAACCATGTTGAAGAACGTCGAACGGTTCAAATCATAAATTCAAGAGGAACCCTTCTCGTAGATCTTATGAATCTTAAGTATAGTTTCGCTGCTCCTGGAGAAACTTCAGAAGCAATTACTTTTCATTCTTATGAAAAAGCTGATCATCTTTTAGAAGAACAGACTTGGTTTTATAACTGTATCCAACAAAAAACGAACTCGATGGTTCCGATCGAAGACGGAATTAAAGCAGTAAAGTGGGTTGATGCAGTTCAAAGATCCCTAGAAACAGGAAAGGCCGTCGTACTTTAAATATGGAAAATCCTAATTGTCTTATTATTGCTGGGGAAAAGTCAGGGGAAGAGCATGCAATTAGCTTTTTTGACGATATCTCTAAAGACTGTAATAAGTTAGAGTTTTGGGGCGTTGGCGGGGAGCTGTTAAAAGAAAGAGGAGTCTCTCTTCTTTATCATTTAAAGGATTTTAGTAGCTGGGGTTTTAGCGAAGTTATATTTAAAATACCTTTTTATAAAAAGGCCTTAGAAAAAATGGAATCAGAGGTTGAAAGAAGAGGCACTAAAGTGGCCATTCTTATCGACTTTCAGGACTTCAATTTAAGGCTAGCAAAAAGACTTAGTAAGAAAGGAGTGAAGATCCTTTATTACGTGGCCCCACAGGCCTGGGCCTGGAAGCCATGGCGGGCCAAAGCTCTTGAAAAGGCCGTGCATACCTTATTTACAATAATCCCATTTGAAAAGAAATGGTTCAATGATCGGGGTGTAAAGCGTGTCTATGGAGTTAATCACCCAGTTTATCTTACTTATAAAGATGAGCTTTCAAGTGAACTACCAGAGCGTAGTTTTGAATCAATGCAGAAAGAAATAAATTTATTAATTTTGCCCGGTTCAAGAAACTTTGAAGTTAAAAATTTACTCCCAGAATATATTAAGTCTTTGAAGCACTTAAGAAAAAATAGAAAAGTAAGAGCTCTTCTTGTTAAGTCGCCGAACGTAGATGAGAGGCTTTATCAACCATTTTTAGAATACTTTGATGAAGTTTTTCCAGATACGAGCCTAACCACTGCCCTTAAAAAAGCTCATCTTTGTCTAGCCGCAAGCGGGACAGTGACTTTAGCTTGTAGCCTCTTCGAAGTTCCAACTATCGTATGCTATAAAACTTCTTTGTTAAATGAGTTTATCTTTTATACTTTTGTAAATTACGAGGGGTTTATTTCGTTAGCAAATATTGTTCACGAAGAAGAAGTTTTTCCCGAGTTTATTCAAGAGCGAGTAGACCAAACTAACTTAAATAACCAGTTGGAGCTTTGGAGTACGAACCGTGAAGTTTATACTTCTTTAAAGTCTAAGTTAAAACAAACAAAAGAAATGCTAAAGGGTGATGGATCAAACCCTGGATTATATATGGCCGCAGTTATAAATGAAGCTTATTCAAACAAGAGAGCTTTAGATTGACCGGTATCTATAAGATTTTTAATATTTTTTTATATCCTCTCTCCCTCCTCTGGGAGTGGTCTTATAGACTAAGAAGATTTTTCTTCACCTACGATGTCTTTAAATCTAACGAGTACCACGTTCCTATTATTTCTGTAGGGAATGTAACTTTCGGTGGAACAGGAAAAACACCATTCACTATGTGGCTTTCTGAGTATTTAGGGTCAATGGATAAACAAGTGATGATCCTAATGCGTGGGTATAAAGGACGTCTTGAAAACTCAAGTGGAATTATAAAGTCAGATAGAAAACTAGGCTTTAGCCCAAAAGATTTTGGTGATGAGGCCTTACTTCTAGCAAGAAGATTATCTAATGCTTCTATTGTTGTAGGTAAGAAAAGATCTAAAAACTTGGAATATTATTTTCCAAGGGTCAAACCAGACGTTGTGCTACTTGATGATGGACACCAACACTTAAATATTAAAAGAAGCTTAAATATTGTTCTTTTTGACGCCTTAATGCCACTTAATAGATATAAAGTGGCTCCCATGGGCTATATGCGTGAAGGATTTAGGGCCCTGTTAGATGCGGACTTAGTCATTATAGGAAGGGTGGATCAAGTTGACCCAACCCAGCTTCAAGACCTAAAGAAGCTCGTTGAAAAGAATCTTCCATCCAATATACCAATCGCTGAAATGAGGTATCGACCCCGTGGATTTTACTCATCTACTTATCAAAGGAAATTTCATTTAAAAGAAATTACCGGTAAGAAAGTCATTTGCGTTGCTGGAATTGCTTCTCCAGTATCATTCTTTAATTTGATTGATTCTCTTGGGGCGGAAATTGTTAAAACCGAGTCTTTTCCAGATCATCACGATTTTAACCTCGATGATCTTACTCAGATATTAGAGCTGGCAGAGCGATATGATGCCTATATAGTTACAACTGAGAAAGACATGGTTAAAATGAGAAAGATTGCTGAGGACCCGCGAATTCTTTATTTAGAGATTCAAGTGGAGTTTCTCAATGGAGAGCATTTAGTTAAAGAAGCAGTCGATAAGGTAGTTAGTTAGTGCGTATTTTTTTACTGGCATTTATATTGATTGGTTGTGCTTCTAACGAAGACAAAGTCTTTGTTGATCAAGTATCACCTGACCTCGTTGAAACGTTTAAAATTGAAAATGAAAAATTTAAAAAATTTGTTGTCGTTGATAAAGAACCTTTTAAAGATGTGGTCAAAGAAAAGTCAGTTGTACCTTCAAAAAATAAGATAAAACTGCAAAAACAAAAACCACAGCCGGTTTTGAAAATCACAAAGAAAAATGATGTAATTGAAATTCCTGAACAAACTGAAGAATCCCCCGCTACCTCTGAAATTAAAAAGAAAGCTGAATATCCAGAAGGCTACCCTGAAGATCTTAAAAAAATTGATCTTGAATCGGCAAAAACGTGGAAAAACTATAAACCTTTATATCGTATAGGTGAGGAGTTTGTTTTTGCCATTAATTATCTTGGGATTACTGCTGGGCATGTACGCTTTATTACCAATGGTGGACTAAAAATTGCTGGAAGAGATGCCTTGCACTTTAGAGCACTTTTTAAAACAAGTAAGTTTTATAAATATGTTTATGAAGCAGACGACATGGTTGAAACCTATGTTTCAGCAGATAAATTTCTACCAATTAAATATTCTTTAGTTCAAAGAGAGTCGAACAAGGATGTTGATGACCTCCAATTATTCGATCATGAGGAAAAGAAAACTTATATGTTTTATAAGAGGTTTAAGAAGAAGAATAAGCAGTTAACAAAAAAAGAAAAGGAAGCTTTTCTCACAAAATATTTTCAGGACTTTATGTCGACACTTTTCTTTGTGAGGGGATTACCACTGAAGAAGGGTGATGTTTATAAATTCCCCGTATACACTAGAGGTAAATTTTGGCGTTTAGACGTTAAAGTTGGAAGTGTTAAAGATAATATTAAGGTTATGGGAAAATGGCGAGATGCCATTCGTATAGACACAATTGCTCACCCTCCAAAGTCAGACAAAAAGAAATCAAAAAGTATTATCAGCTTTTGGTACTCCAAAGATTCAGAAAGGATCTTTCTTAAGCTAAAAGCAAAACTAAAATTTGGCTCTATTGAAGGGGAAATCGAAGAGCTTATACCAGGAAGAAGACCGTGAGATCTAAGATCCTCTTTGCTTGTCCAACAAATCGTTGGGATGCTAGAGAGAGAAGTCTTCTTTGTGACATGAAAATTGCTCATGATAAAGGTAACCAAATCGTTTTCTATGGTTTGAAGAATTCTCCCTTAGATAAGAAAATTGCTTTAGATAATATTGAAAAGCATTATCATCCAGGCCTAGTACAAACACATTTCTTTCTTTGGCCCAAACTTAGTAAATTAATCTCAATCTTAGATGATAAGAACCTTGCCTTGGTTCATTGTTATAAACTTAATATTCTTTGGCCGATCTGCTTCTTTCTTAGAGGAAATAAAGAAGTTTCTGTCATTCATTCTCAATTCTTTGAGATGAAAAAAAACTATCGCGCTCTATGGCACAGGTTGCTGATTAGAAGATGTGACTTGATCTTTGTTCCGTATGATCATCTTATTAGAAATATATATAGTCGACTTGGAGTTCACCCGAGAAAAATTGAAGTTAGGCCACCGAGTTTAAAAGAAGTAACGGAACCGACAAAAGAAGGCGTGATTTTCGATAAGTTTGAGCAGTTCTTTTCTGTAGGATTGTATCTTTCTGACTCCGATAGAAGTCTTAAAAACTTAAAACCTGTTATAAAGGCCTTGAGCGTGGCCAATGAATATTTTGATTGGAAGAAGCCAATTAAACTTGTCTTTGTTACTGAAGGCGCATGGTCAGAAAAATCTGTTTATCAAAAATTAAAACAGGCCGTTTTAGACGAGGGAATTGAAGAGCATGTTGTTTTTTATACAGGCGGTATTCCTTCAAATTATATTCAATATTTTGATTTATGGATGAGCTTACCAAAAGGTGAGGGAATGGATGACCTGGCTCTTCTAAGTTGTAGCATTGGAACTCCGATATTGGTTCCGAGGCATCCTTCCACGACTCAGTTCTTTGATGAATACGGGAAAGTTGGCGAGAGCTATAAGAATGACGACGTGCGTGAGATTGCTAGGAAATGGGAGGTTCTTCTCTCCGATCCGGACCTTTATCGAGATAATATCGAGAGGGCCTCAAACCAAATTAGAAAATCAAATTCCAGTGAAAACCAGAAAAATCAGTATATTGCGGCCTTTGAGAAAGTAGTTAATAGGCGTGAGAGATACCGAGTTCGAAGAAGCCCCCAAAACCCGTCTTAATCGGTCTTTTGACCGTCTTTGGCCATAGAAAGAGTTGTACAAGTCATCGTAATTTCGATATCCTGCGCCCCGTTTCATATTGATTCTGAACCTCCCGCAGTAGCGGAATTCAGGACTATTAAAAAGTAGATGGCCTCGGTCATCGATAGGAGGGTTGTTATGCAACCAACAGATTTAAAAGCAAAGTGGATGGAGGGCTTCGATGTCGTTTTTGGCGAAGAAGAAGAGACCACAGAAACAACTGATTTTTCAAAGTTAATGGAAACTCAGGTATCGAAAAGATTCGCCGAAGGTGAAACTTTTAACGGTAACGTTA
>JAIBDQ010000237.1 GCA_024686135.1 Halobacteriovorax sp.
CGATAAGAAGACTTTCAGAATATCTATTGGTGCAATAATTGCGGGGGTTGCTACATTAAGTACTCAGTATTTCCTAAGCCCAAATTCACTAGTTTCAAATATGATTGATAGATCTACTCGATTTGTTAGGCTAGGAGTCTGGCAAGGGGCCTGGGATTCGTTCTTAGCAAAACCAATATTAGGTTATGGAATTAATGGTCTTATCCAAGGGTATTGGTACAATTACACCGCTACGCTCGGTAAAGACTTAGAGTGGAATGACAACGCTCACTCAGTACTCTTCAATATGATCGGAGAATTTGGTCTTATTGGTTTAATTATTTTGGGCACCATTATCTTCTTTATTTTAAAAGAGATCTTTCAAAAAGAAAAAAATGAGAGAGGTGCATGGCTTGGCTTTTTTATTTTTTCTGCCAGTTATGCTTTTTTTCAACCTTATTATCCGGACCCGAGTATCCTAACTCTCTATGTCCTTTTTCTTTTTAGTGACCGTGCTGTTTTTAAACTCAAGCCAAACCTCATTCCACTTAAAGGACTTAAGATTGTTTTTGCTTTGGCCTTATTATTTATTTCTTTCAAGCAGTACTCTCAAATAAAGCTCATCAACCAGGTTAGAGTTGATATTGTGAACAATCAAAACTTTAGAAAGCCCTGGGATCAGTACATGAGCCAGACCAGCTATTTGGATCGGGCCGGAATGATGAGGCAGCTTAATAAACAAATGAAAGCGACTCTTGGACAAAATCTTCCTCGCTTTGAAAGATATAAAACTCAATTCCCAAGGTTTATGGTTTCTGAATATCCAAAAATTATTGAGGCTCAGCCCGAAAGACCCCGTGCTCTTGAGAATTATGCTGATTGGTTAACTAGAAATAAGGAATACAGTAAAGCTTTACAGAATCTTGACAAGATTTTGGAGGGCTCTGATAACATACCAAGGGCCTATAAAATTAAAGCGCAGATTTATGAAGAAATCCGCCAATATCAAAAAGCAAAAGAGATGCTTTTAAAGGCAAAAGAATTAAATCCCGACTATATGACCTTAGATCAGGATTTAATCTATATAGAAAACAAAATTAAAGGGCTTTAGTATGCAAGAGAATCAAAAGGCATGGACCTTACTTTTTTTGGCCTGGATCGTTGCGGCGGTTTCCATGGCCGGCTCTCTTTTCTTTTCTGAAGTCATGGAGTTTCCTCCCTGCGCCATGTGTTGGTATCAACGAATCGCCATGTACCCACTCGTTGCAATTTTTATCATGGCCTTATTTCCTCTAAATTCATCAGTGATTAAGCTAACCTCTCCTATCGTTGGAATAGGGTGGGGTTTTGCTCTTTGGCATAACCTCCTTCACTGGGAAATCGTTCCAGAAAATGCCACCCCTTGTATGGAAGGAGTTTCTTGTTCAACGGTTTATTTGGATTGGGGCTTTGTAACAATTCCACTTTTATCATTGATTGCCTTTACATTCATCGCAGCACTACTCTTTCTATGCAATAAAGAATTAAAACGTTAGGATTTTAACTATGAATAAACAAAAAATTACCGTAATTGCTACCTCTGCCCTTATTATCATAGGATTTATCCTAGCTGTTTTCTTTTATCAAAAGTCACAGCAAACCAAATATGGTTTCTTAGCTAAAGAGAATGCTGAAACATTTGTTCGTCCACACTCTCCCGCCATGGGGCCAGAGGATGCCAAGGTTTATCTTGTAGAGTTCTTAGATCCAGAATGTGAGTCTTGTCGTGCTTTCTATCCGGCCGTTAAAAAGATTATGGAAGATCATAAAGGTCAAATTAGACTAGTGGTTCGCTATGTTCCCTACCACGGGAATTCAAAAATCGTTATTGCCATCTTAGAGGCCTCTAGAAAACAAAATCTTTTCTGGGAAACTCTTGAGATGGTTTTTAAAACCCAGCCGGCATGGGGTGATCACCATAACCCGCAAATTGAAAAGATCTGGGGCTTTTTAGCCGCAGTTCCGGGCCTTGATTTAGATAAGGTCAGGCAAGATATGAAGGCCGATGCTATTCAAAAGGTTATCGAGCAAGATGTGAAAGATTCACAAACTCTTGGGGTTCGAGGAACTCCTACCTTCTTTGTGAATGGACAAAAGCTTCAGCGCTTTGGCTATGAACCACTCCTTGCCTTAATTAGAAGCGAACTAAGTAAGTAAAAAGAGGAAATACCTGAGTATTTTGCACCTCATATTTTCTTGCATTCTCACCCATTGATTGTCACGGCAATAGCGGATTCATAAAATTCCTTAAGAATAAATTAACCAAAACAAGGAAGTTTTATGAAGAAGATTATCGTGGCCATGACGGTCCTTTTATCAACCTCAGCATTCGCTGATCGTATGGTTATTCAAAATCCACAGGATATGAAGGCCCTAACAGAGATGAAATCTCTAACTCTTAAGAAGAGTTTTACTTTCAACAATAATAAATACGTTGTTGTAGAAGGCATGGACGCAAAGTCACTTAAGTCAGTTGTTAGAGCAGAAAAAGTATTTCGCGACATGGAAATCTATCTTCCAGAAAATAAAGAACGCCCACCAAGAAACACGACCGGAACAGGTTGGCATGTAGATTCTCTTCAGTACGACCAACTTCCAGCTCCTACTCGTGGAAGTTCAGTCATCGTTGCTGTTCTTGATACAGGTGTTGATTATAGACATGACAATCTTAAGACAAGAATGTGGATTAATAAGAAAGAAATTCCAGGAAATCAAATCGATGACGACGGAAATGGTTATGTAGATGACGTACACGGATATGACTTTGCTGATAAAGACTCTGACCCAATGGACGGTGGATCTCACGGAACTCATTGTGCTGGAATCGTAGCTGCAACTAAGCATGCCACAAGTAATGCTCGCGGTGTTGCTCCTCATGTAAAACTAATGGCCGTAAGACTTATTGGTTCACAAGGAAAAAGCTTTATGACTGATGCTGTTGAAGCCATTAAGTACTCAGTTAATAACGGTGCCAAAATCCTTACTAACTCTTGGAGACTTTATAGCTCTTGGACTCGTTACTGGGATGAGGATGCTTCAAATATGCTTAAGGGAGCTATCGCCTGGGCCGGTGAAAAAGATGTGATCTTTGTTGCTGCGGCCGGAAACGAAAGAAAGAATAATGACGACAGAATAGATACTGTTGAAACAGA
>JAIBDQ010000147.1 GCA_024686135.1 Halobacteriovorax sp.
AATGCCTCTATGGATCGGCTTGCTAAAAAGATTTTGAAAGGCGTTTCGAAGCAGCCTCATGCCCATAGCAACAAAGGGTATATAAAGTGCTATCAAAAAGTATTCTTTCACTTAGCTAGTGGCCTTGGCGATATAGATAGGGATTATAATGTAGAGGATCGTGTCTCTAATAAGATAAAAAAGAAAAAAGTAGATAAATGCTTTTGGGGACATATCCCAAAGTTTTTCTATACCGAGAACCTGAGCTTTCTTACTCATGGCCACCATGAACTTACTCTTGCCCCAATGCTTTACGAAAAAAGAAGCTGCACCATCAACACGATTATCAAAAGCCTTAAACCATCTGATTAGAAAAGATGGTAAGAACTTCTGGAGCCTAAGACTTAGCCTTTGGCTCCATCGCGTTGTGTTAGTTGTTAAATTACTCATGCACCAAGTTAAATAGCAAAATATTCTGGTTCAGTAAATCTTAACAGGTACCCATTGTTGAAATTCCACTGTCACAATAAAGAACCTGCCCAGTTACCCCTGAAGATAAATCTGAAGCCAAATACAAGGCAGTTCCTCCAACTTCTTCAGTGGTGATATTTCTTTTAAGCGGAGCTTTTTCTTCAATAATACCAAAGATTTTCTTTAGACCCGGAACTCCAGAGGCCGCGAGGGTTCTTATAGGTCCAGCTGAAATACAATTAACTCTAATTCCATCTTCACCTAAGTCACTTGCTAGATATCTAGCTGATGCTTCAAGGGCGGCCTTAGCGACACCCATAACATTATATCCTTCTAGAACCTGCTGAGACCCATGATAAGTCATGGCCATGATTGAAGAACCAGGATTCATTTCTTCTTTAAGCGCTTTAGTTAATCCAATTAATGAATAGGCTGAAATATCACAGGCCATTGAAAAGCCTGCTCTACTTGTTTCATGAAATCTTCCCTTGAGGTCAGCTCTATCAGCAAATGCCAGAGAGTGAACCAAGATATCAAACTTTCCCCAATTATCTTGAACAGTTTTCTTTAAAGCTTCGTAATGCTCCTCTTTAGTAACATCCATCTCTACTAGAAAGTCTGCTCCAATTTCTTCAGACAGTGGCTCTACTCTTTTCTTAAGAGCGTCATTTAAATATGTAAGTCCAATGGAACATCCTTCTGCCTTCAACGCTCGTGTAATTCCCCAAGCGATGGACATGTCATTTGCAATACCAAGAACAAGTGCTTTTTTTCCGTCTAAAAGTCCCATAATTTTTCCTTCTAAGTTTAAAAAATTTTGGGAATCCTAACACAAGAATAAGGTACCTTTTGAGGTGTATAGCGTTACTAATTTAATGGCAACGCATTGCGATTTTTTTTGATAAATTACAAAGAGATAGCTGTAAATCTTGGAAGACCGCTTATGGCCTTACTTTCGGCAAACTGAGCTTTTAGTCCAATTTGATCGAGCTCAGCTCCATTATCAAAAAGACTTTCTAAAAATTCAGCAGCTGCTGAATTTTGAAAACTATTTTCAATCCCGACAATTTGATTGTCTTCTGTGATTTGAGAACCACTTGAGAAGATTCTTGTAAAAAAGCTAAGGCGAAACTGCTCTTTTGGAATAAGAAAAATATAACTTCGTCCATTTGAGCCTTCACACTTAGAAGCACCGAGGCCTTGTCTAATTCCAAGTCCAGAGGCAATGGCCTTTTCAATATTGGTGAATTGGCAATCAAAGTAAGGTCTATTAAATGGTTTGATTAACTCTTTAGTCGCATTAGATACTTCTAAATTTTCAATGGTATTTTCTACGGCTTCCCTATTGATAGCGATGCTTTTTCTGAAACTATTTTGAAATTCTTGGCAAGACTGTGCCAACTTGATCGGCTCTAATTCACCGACCTTATCTTCTCTAATATCATCTAAGAGTTTTCCTACAAACTTAATTCCTTGATCACCGCCGCGGAATTCTTCAACAATTTTTCGAGAGCAATTAAGTACTTTCGAAAGAGATTCTTCCTCTTGTGTCTGATCATTCGCCAGTGCACTAAAAGAAAATCCCATTGCTAAGATTAGCCCTACGCTAATAAGCTTCATATTTGCCCCCCGGCAATTCATTTAAAAGTCACCAGATATGTATCATGATTAAGAGCGGTAAAGGGCGAACTTGAAAAGTTTATACACGCCGCGTTACAACCAAGCTAAAACACTGAAATTATTGAGAATCGGGGGTAAAGAGATAGCCAACTGAACGCATACTTTTGAAGAACTTTGGCTCTTTTGGGTCTTCTTCAAAATACTTCCTAAACCTAACGATAAAGTTGTCAACTGTCCTAGTACTCGTCTCTTGAGAATAGCCCCAGCCAATCTCTAAAAGCTCTTTTCTAGTAAGGGGGATATTTTTCTTAATAATAAAAAGTTTTAACAGTCTAATTTCCTGACTCGTGAGTTGAAACTCTCCATCCTTATTGAAGCCCTTGCATAAAATAAAATCAATCTTATTAGGACCAAAAGAATATTCCTTATCGGTAAAGCTCTTATCTAAGTCGAGAAGCTCATCGGGATCCTGCTTGTCAGTCCAAGAAGATCTTGTAAGTAATCTATCAACACGTAATAAAAACTCATCAAGGTTGAATGGTTTTGAGAGATAGTCGTCGACTCCCCCTTGTAAACACTTCACTTTATCTCGTGCCTGATCCTTAGCTGAGAGAATTAAAATTGGAACTCTTTCATCCTCTTCTCTAATTTGCTTCAAGACCTGAAATCCATCCAGTCCCGGCATCATCAGGTCTAAGACTATTAACTCTGGAGTTTCAGCTTTCCAAAGGTTTAATCCATCTAACCCATTATGGGCCATAACTACATCATGACCTTGCAAGCTAAGGTTTAATTTAAGACCTTCAGCAATATGTAATTCATCTTCAATAATTAATATTTTTGAACCCATTAAACTTCCCTCGGTAAAATAACTGAAAAGGTGGCCCCCTTGCCAGTCCCCTCACTATCTACTTTTAACTGTCCTTTATGAATCCTAACAATATGGCTCGACAAATAGAGACCTAGCCCCGTTCCTTTAGAGGTTTTACCAATCTGATAAAACTTTTTAAAAATATTTTTTAACTCTTTTTTATCTATGCCCATTCCGTTGTCGGTAAAATCAATCCGATTATATTTATCAGTACTAGAAATTTGTATTTTAATTTTTTTATCATTGTTTTGATTATAATTAATTCCATTGATCACAAGGTTCATCAAAAGCATTTCAAAGAGCCTACCATCAAGCCTGGCTCGTGGGGAGTTCCCCTTATGTTTTTCTACGGTAATTTCGCAGTTTTCAAAAAAGTGTGGACTCTTGCTGATCCATTGCTCAATCATCTCGTTGAGGTCATAAACAGAAAAGTCGCCTTCATATTTTTTGTCTTCAATTTTTGCTAAGTCTAAAATCTGAGTAACATTATCTGAAAGCCTTTCCGTATCTCTTCTCATATAGGCCAAATACTTAATTTGTTCCTCTCGACTTAGCTCATGCCTTGTAAAGGTATCTAAAAATAATCTAAGGGAAGCAATTGGAGTTTTTAATTCATGAGTAAAACCAGAAATAAAGTTTTGTTGCATTCGATAAAGCCTAATCATTTTCTGGTAGTAGACAAAAATTAAAATTAAACAGAATAAAATAATGGCGACTAAGGCTGAGAGAACCACCACATTTAGCCAGGTATTTGACTCAGCAAATTGAGAGGGCTCTATATTTCTTGCCTCTAAATAAGAGACAAAGGCGTCATTGGCCTGCAAGTAAGTCCGAATATAGAGAAAGAGTGAGAACCCAAGGGCCACTATAGAGAAGATAAATACAAATACAGGGTGGAAGAACCACCGACCTTTAAACATGCAGGGAGGTTAGCACATATTTATGTACTTTAAACATAGGACCTACCTCTCAATAACGCCCGGCAATAAACCTAACAATCTTCCAACCAAAACTGACAAACTTGTGACCCAGTAAAAACAATCTTTGCAAGCAGATAAGACATACTGGTTCCAAGTTAAGAATTTAAACAAAAGGAATAAACATGAACAAATCAACTATCACAAAATCTCTTTTGGTCTTCTTGGGGCTAGGGCTAGCAAGCGCGAGTTTTGCATCATGCTCTCACCACCCACAACAAAAGGAGTCCGTCTCTCAAAACCCTGCCCCAAAGACCATAAAAACATTTGCGTCAGTAAAATCTGACAAATGATGTGGTTACACCTTCCTGACTGGGCTCCCCTTGTGATGGGGAGCCTATTCTTCTCAATTTTAGTTAAAGAAATCCATGGGTATTCCCCCATTAGAGTGAAGTCTCTGCATGTTTTTAGGAGTGATTCCCGTACTGATTAGGCCACCATCTTCCCACATACCAATTTGGTGAGAGGTAATATTGGCCCCTTCCATGCCAGTAACTTCTTGGATGCTAGTGATAACTCTTTCGCCATCCCTATTTCTTCCCACTTGAATGATAAAGTCGACAGCATTTCCTATTTGTTTTCTTACGGCCTGATAAGGAACATCAAAGCCAGCTAAAAGAAAAAGAGTTTCCATTCTATTTAAACATTCACCAGGGGAGTTTGCATGAATAGATGCCATCGATCCATCATGACCAGTATTCATGGCCTGTAGTAAATCAAAAAGTTCCCCACCTCTCACCTCACCGATAATAATGCGATCAGGCCTCATTCTTAAGGTATTCCTAACTAAGTCTCTGGTGGTAATTGATCCACTTCTATTACCTGATTCTAATCTAACTAGATTGGGATGAGAGAAGTTTAACTCGAGAGTATCTTCGATGGTGATAATACGCTCCTGTTTTGAAAGTTCTTGAAGTAGTAGATTCATAAAAGTTGTTTTACCTACTCCTGTTCCACCACTAACAATAACATTCATTCGAGAAGACATGAGGGCCTGAAAGAACTCAATCCATTTAGGGTTTAAACCAAAAATACTTGGATCGGTTTCAAAGGATTTAATGCTCTTTAAGTATTTCCTAATAGAAATGGCAGGACAACCATGAGCAAAAGGTTCGTTAAGAATATTTACCCTAGAGCCATCAGGCAAGTTTCCATCAAGAATTGGATGTTCACTATCAAACGTTTTTTTATTAAATTGAGCCAGCTCAATTGAGAAGTCGTGAATATCTTTTTTCGTCAGCTGCACATTTAGTTGAATAAATTGCCCACCTCTTTCAACAAAAACATCCTTAGGACCATTAATCACAATTTCGGTAATTCCTTTTTTATTTCCTAAGTCATTGACCAGTGCCCATACGGCATTCTCTTGATCCATTATTATATCCTTGCTTGGTAGAAAAACTCAGCTTCGTTGATTGATGCCCCGTAAGAAAGGGCATTATTTAAGTATTGCCGTTTTTGACTTTCGTCTAGGCGGTTGTAAAGTTCAGTATAATCGGGAGTTCCTTTCAATGCTTCTTTGAGAACCTCTTTTCCTAAATAGGAGTGAAAATGCATAATCATAAATAATAACCAATCGACTTTTATCACTCTAGCTTTAGTATGTTTAAAATGTGTTAACACCTCTTTCCAATTAAAGCTTTCCATAAATCTATTATTATCTTTATATCGATGTAGTTTCCAGTACAGACCGAGCATAAAGGCTCTGGAGAACCCTTCTACTGTTTGATGTTTTACATTTTCCTCTAAGGCCACCAGTTCATGACAAAGTTCTAGGTTTGGTTTAACAGGAAATTTTCCATTCAGTTGATACTCTAGAAAGATGGCAGCCATTCTATTTCGAAATCCATACCAACCAAGGGATTTTATAATTGTTTCGGTTCTAAGCTTTTCGTCCACATCACCAAAGCAGCGCTCAACTAAACCTAAAAAGCCTGGCTCACTTCTTATATAAGCGCCTAGGTTTTCGAAGTTATCTTCACCACTTTGCATATTGGAACAAAGTACTCGAGTAAAATACTCCGGTAAATTAATATATCCCAGTTCTGGATCATTCATATCATTATTCTAACCGTGCCCAATGCAAAAATCACCCCTCTCCTCTATAATAGTTCTATGGCGATACCTACGATACAAGAAATTAAAATACTAGACTATGAAGTACAGACTTTGGTTGAACTGTTTAAAAAGTCTGAAGTAGGTCAAAGACCCTGCTATATCGAGCTAGACCTAGAACAAAGAAAGTACATCGAACCGGCCTTAGATAATATAATGGCGGCCCTAGAACTATTAAACATAGATCCACGCTTTCCGTACCCACTTTTTGTCATAACCCCGTTTGTCCAAAAGTTTTTAGATATTCCAATTTTGGCTGATAGAGCCCTACTTCCCAAGCATTTCTTTTGTCGAGGGCAACGGCTTAATAGCAAAGAGCAGTCGCTACTTAAGAAAACTAAAATGCTGTCTAATAAGATAAATAATAATGAGATTTCTGATCTTACTGTTCATATGAAAGTTGAAAGTAACTCTCGCAGAGTTTTAAGTGAAGTTTGTACTGAGAATGAATTCTTGGAAACTATAATTGAGGGCCTACAAAGAGCCCCTGAAAAGAGCGTCTAATGACTAAAAAGAAAAAACCTTCAGAGCTAGGTGGCTTCGAAGAGGTACTAGATATTGTAGAACCCAAAAAAGAACCTAACCAATTAAAGGCTAAGGAAGGTTACGCCGTTTACAGTTTTTTAGAGCAAGAACAAAAAAGGCTAAATATACTGGACGAATTATTCTCTAAAAAGTACACCAATATAAAGAGATACCCGCAGACCGAGAAGTTATTGGAAAAAGAAATATACAAAAGAAATATGCTAAAGGATCAGCTTTTTGACAAACTAAAAACTAACGACTCTCCTTTAAGTAAGCATTTCGAACAAATTTTTAATTCAGCATTTAAATAAGGTCAAAAATGGAAATTTATAATTTTATAGTCAAAGATATTTCTGGAAAAGAGGTTTCCCTCTCTGAATATAAGGGAAGGACTCTTTTAATTGTTAACACCGCCAGTAAGTGTGGGTACACAAATCAATATGAAGGTTTAGAAAAAGTATATGCTGAGTTAAAAGACCGTGGATTTGAAATACTCGCCTTTCCCTGTAATCAATTTGGCGCGCAAGAGCCAGGCTCTGAAGAAGAGATCGCTAACTTTTGTGACTTAAATTATAAAACCAGCTTTCCTCTTTTTTCAAAAGTTAAAGTCAATGGAAAAGATCAGTCCCCACTTTATGAATACTTAAAGAAGCAAGCTCCAGGTCTCCTCGGTAGTAAACAAGTGAAGTGGAATTTCACTAAATTTCTAGTAGATAAAGAAGGCAAGGTTCTAAGAAGATACGCGCCTAAAGATACACCTGAAAAGATTAAAGAAGATATATTAAAGGTTCTTTAAGTATTAATTTAAATTTAAGAGAATCGGACCACCCACATGCCTAAAGTCTTCTTCTGGCAGTGTCGAGAAATCATATCCAGACATATGCTTCTCTAAAAGGGTTAAAAGGTAATTCTTAATTCCTTTAACTTGTGCTAATCCAAACTTTTCAACGAATGAATCTAAAACTGAGTTTAACTCGGAAGATGATAAAAGACTTTCTCCACTTGTAACTAGACCTGCAAACTTACGATATTCATTAACTGTTAGACCAAGTTTCTTTTCTTCGGAATCAAGCTGTCCGAGCTTAAAGTTAGCCATACTCGTTAAGAGTAGGCACTCAAAATCAAT
>JAIBDQ010000185.1 GCA_024686135.1 Halobacteriovorax sp.
AGTACGGTTATATCAGTCATAGTCTACCCCTACTTCTTCACAGCTTTTGAGATTCTAAGAAAACCAGACTTAGAACCTGGAACTGATCCCTTAACTAGTAAGTAACCTTGTTCCTTGTTAAGCTCAACTACCTGAAGGTTCTGAACAGTCTTCTGCTTAGCACCCATGTGACCAGGAAGTTTTTTGCCTTTAATTACACGCCCAGGAGAAGCACACATACCAATTGAGCCAGGAGCACGATGAAATTTTGAACCGTGAGCTGCTGGACCACCTTGGAAGTTCCATCTCTTCATAACACCTTGGAAGCCCTTACCTTTAGAAATACCGGTAACGTCAATAAAAGTGTCTTTAGAAAAACTTTCTAAAGATACTTCTTTTCCAAGTGCATCAGCAGAGGCGCCGTCAGCCTTAACTTCGCCAAAACGAGTTAGGTGATCAGTGATCCCTGCTTTTTTCAAATGTCCTTTCGTGGGATTATTAAGAAGTTTTTCACGCTTAACATTGTAAGCAAGTTGATAAGCTTCATAACCATCAGTCTCTTTAGTTTTCACTTGAGCTACACGGTTAGGAATTAACTTAACAACAGTTACTGGAACATGATTTCCAGTTTCATCAAAAATTCGAGTCATACCAGCCTTGACTCCGTAAAATACGGGTAGGTCAACAGCGGTCGAGACTACTTTCTTTTCTTCTGCAGCGGGAGCTTCAGCTTCTACTTCAGGAGAGGTCGTTTCTTCAGTCATTCATCCTCCACAGCATCACCCAGCCTATCTGGGATGCGTTCGCGGTTATTAAATTTAAATCTTCGTTAAAAGATCTAAGCCTAGTACTTGATCTCTACATCAACACCTGAAGATAGGTCTAATTTCATTAGGCTATCAACGGTTTGTTGAGTTGGGTCAACAATATCAATCAATCTTTTGTGGGTTCTCATTTCAAACTGTTCACGCGCTTTCTTATCTTTGTGAGGTGATCTTAAAACTGTGAACTTATTGATCTCAGTTGGAAGAGGAATTGGACCAGCTACGCGGGCTCCAGTTTCTTTCGCAGTTTGAACAATTTCATTAACTGAATTGTCCAAAAGTTTGTGATCGTACGCTCTTAGTTTAATTCTCAGTCTCGACGCTTTCATGCCTTACTAACCCTCTAGTATTTGATTGAATATGGGTTTTAAGTTTTATAGGGCCCTTTGTCAACATGCCGTTTTCAGAAATTGTCAAAAAATGTAAGGTATTTTTGCTTTTATTTTGCAATACGGCCAATGCACAGCGCAAGGCCAAATAAATTAGATATAAATACCGCGTTTTTCCATCAATTCCTTGGCTAATGCGTTAGGAATATCCACGTATTTATCAAAATTCATCGTAAAACTGGCTCGGCCCTGGGACTTTGATCTCAAATCGGTGCTGTAGCCAAACATTTCGGATAATGGAACTTCTGCTTCGATTTGTTCCTTATTTTGCTTTGCCCCCATACTTAAAATCTTTCCACGCTTCATATTGATATCTGAAATCACATCTCCTGTGTATTCAGATGGGCTAATAACTTCTAAGGCCATAACGGGTTCTAAAAGTTTTACACCTGCTTTTTGACAAGCATCTCTAAAGGCCTGGGAGGCAGCAATCGAGTAAGCAACTTCACTTGCATCTTCTTCCCGATACTCTGCTCTAATTAAAGTAGCTTTGATATTGATAAAAGGATAACCAGCAAGAGCACCACCAGGGGCAGTATCATGGATACTTCTTTCAATTGAATCTAAAAATTCCTGAGGAAGATCTTTTTTAGTAAGTTCTGTTTCAAAGTGAACTCCACCCTGCTCATCAAAAGGTTCAACTTTGATTTCACAGTGACCAAACTGCAACTTGCCAGCTTGTTCTTTATTAAATGTAGATTCTGCTTTTGATTCCGCTACAACACTTTCTCTGTAGGAAACTTGAGGCGAACCGACTCTTACCCCTACTTTAAATTCTCTTTGTAATCGGTCAGCGATAATTTCTAAATGAAGCTCTCCCATTCCAAAAATTAAAAGTTGTCCTGTTTCTTTATTATGTCTATAGGTAAAAGAAGGATCTTCGATTTTTAGCTGTTCGAGAGAAATCATTAACTTCTTTTCATCTGCAGTAGTTTTGGGTTCGATTGCCACCGAGATTACAGTTTCAGGAAACTCCATGAGGTCATAAACGATTGGCTTATGATCAGTACAAAGAGTTTCACCTGTCGTCGTAAACTTCAACCCGGAAATAGCAACTATATCTCCGGCCTTTGCTTCTTGAAGTTCTTTTCTTTTATCAGCATGCATCTGAAGTATTTTATTAACTCTTTCTTTTTTCTTTTTATGAGGATTATAAATATTCTGTCCCATTTTCATTGACCCAGAATAAATACGAACAAAAGTTAAACTTCCTACAAAAGGATCAGTCGCTATTTTAAAAGCAAGCCCACTAAATATATCTGATTCATCCGGTTTTCTAGTTTCTTCTTTATCCGGATCCTTTGCACTAACGCCTTTTATCTCACCACGTTCAATTGGATTTGGTAAATATTCAACAACAGCATCAAGAAGTGTTTGAACCCCTTTATTTTTAAACGCAGAACCACATAGGACAGGAACGAAATTATGTTCTATTACAGCGGCCCTCATCACTTTTTTAATTTCTTCAATAGAGATATCTTCCCCGCCTAGATATTTTTCGGCAAAGTCATCATCAAAATCAGCAAGTGTTTCAATTAGCTCTTCTCTTGAAGTTGCTGCCTCATCGGCAAGCTCAGAAGGAATATCTTCCTCAGTTACAGTAGCTCCTAAGTCACCTTCAGAAAATCTAATGGCCTTCATTTTTAGTAAATCAATAACTCCAGAAAAATTCTCTTCAGACCCGATAGGTAGTTGAATTGCAGCAGCAACCTTATCTAGTTTTTCACGGATTTCTGTTACACAGTTTTGAAAATCTGAACCCATGCGATCCATCTTATTTACGAAGGCAATTCTAGGAACATTATACTTATCTGCTTGTCCCCAAACTGTTTCGGACTGAGGCTCAACACCTGAAACGGCGTCAAACACGCCTACAGCACCATCAAGAACCCTAAGAGACCTTTCAACTTCAATGGTGAAGTCAACATGCCCTGGAGTATCGATAATATTGATATTTGTTTTTTTCCAATCACAAGTTGTAGCCGCGGAAGTAATCGTTATACCTCTTTCTTGCTCTTGCTCCATCCAGTCCATGGTGGCCGCGCCATCATGAACCTCTCCGATCTTATGGCTTTTTCCTGTGTAGAAAAGAATACGCTCAGTTGTCGTAGTCTTCCCCGCATCAATATGGGCCATAATCCCAATATTTCTAATATTCTCTATTTTTGCCATGTACGTATTTTAGGATAAAAAAAAGGCCCTGTCGTCGTGAAACGAGAGGGCCTTATTGAAATTAAACTTAATAATTTTCTAAATCACCACTTCAGGTGAGCAAAAGCCTTGTTAGCTTCAGCCATTTTGTAAACGTCTTCACGTTTCTTAACAGCTCCACCACGGGTTTCAGCAGCATCGATGATTTCATCAGCAAGACGCTCAACCATAGTTTTACCATTTCTTCCTTTTGAATACTCACGTAACCAACGAAGAGCCAGTGACTGACGGCGTGCTGGACGTACTTCAACTGGAATTTGGTAGGTGGCACCACCAATACGACGAGATTTAACCTCAACCGCAGGCTTAATATTTGAGAGAGCTTTCTTAAATACTTTAAGAGGCTCATCACCTGTTTTCTTTTCAACTAAGTCCATAGCTCCGTAAAAGATTTTTTCTGCTACAGATTTTTTTCCACCTAACATTAGTGAGTTCACACATTTTGTAACTACGATGTCTTGAAATCTTGGATCAGGAAGGACCTGTCTAGGGACTGCTCTATGCTTTCTACTCATACTTTCCTCTCTTCACCCTATATAAATAGGATTACTCTTATTAAACCAAGTCCACCATTCGTAGGAATGGTGGCAGTTTAATTAGTTAGTTAATTATTTTTTAGGTTTTTTACAACCGTACTTAGAACGACGTTGACCACGCTTATCTACACCAGTCGCATCAAGTGCTCCTCGGATAGTATGGTAACGAACACCTGGAAGATCTTTTACTCTACCACCTCTAATTAGGACAATACTGTGTTCCTGGAGGTTATGACCTTCTCCACCAATGTATGAAGTTACTTCAAATCCACTGGTAAGCTTAACTCTACAAACCTTTCTCATAGCAGAGTTAGGTTTCTTTGGAGTCGTTGTGTAAACTCTAGTACAAACACCACGTCTTTGAGGACAGGCCTTCAAAGCAGGTGATTTAGTTTTTGAAAATTTGTCAGTTCTACCTTTACGGATTAACTGGTTAATCGTTGGCATTCTCAGCTCCCTTAAATCAACATTTAGCTCAACATTTAAAAACTAGCTAGTCTATGTAACACCGCAAACTAGCTAGTACAAGTATATTTACCTCTTTAAACCATAAATGGTGCTGCTTCTTCAGCACCTGGCTCAACAATATCCTCACACACCGCATCAAAGTCGCGGTATTTCGAAATACCGGTCCCTGCAGGAATAAGGCGTCCCATAATTACGTTTTCTTTTAGACCTCTTAGAGCATCACTTTTTCCTTCAAGAGCAGCTTGGGTAAGAACCTTCGTTGTCTCTTGGAAAGATGCTGCAGAAATAAATGAATCCGTAGTTAATGAAGCTTTTGTAATACCAAGAAGTAATGGTCTGGCCTGAGCAGGTGCTTCGCCGTTTGCAACGAGCTCCTCATTAGTCTCCATCCATAATCCCTTAGTAATTGAGTCACCAGCAATAAAGTGTGAATCACCAGAATCAGTAATAAGCACTTTCTTAAGCATCTGACTTACAATAACTTCGATGTGTTTATCATCGATCTTAACACCTTGAAGTCTATAAACTTCTTGGATCTCATCAACGATATAGCGAGCTAGGGCCTTAATACCCATAACTCTTAGAATATCATGTGGGTTTGAAGGTCCATCCATGATCGGCTCACCGGCACGGATATAATCTCCTTCATTAACAATTACATAACGTCCTTTCGGAACACTATAAGTTACAGGTTCTCCACCATCTTCAGGTCTAACAAGAATTTTTCTATTTCCTCTTAGCTCTGGACCGAATTCAATCGTACCAGCGATGTCAGCAATCTGAGCAGCGTTGGCTGGATTACGAGCTTCAAAAAGCTCAGCAACTCTTGGAAGACCACCGGTAATATCCTTTGTCTTGGTCGTTTCACGAGCAAGTTTAGATACGGCAGAACCTGCCTCAATCTTATCTCCGTCTTGTACCATAATATTGGCACCAACTTGAAGACGATAGCTAGCATGTCTTTTTGTTCCAGGAATTATGATCGGCTTCCCTTCAGAATCAACAACAGTGATTCTTGGTTGAAGAGACGGATCTTTAGATTCTGTAACAATTCTATTCGTAAGACCTGTAACCGCATCAACTTGTTCATTAACAGTTGATCCAGAAATTAGGTCTTCATATTTAATTGTACCTGATACTTCTGTTAGAAGAGGAATTGAGAACGGGTCCCATTCAACTACTCTATCACCAACTTTAACCTCATCACCTTCTACAGCAAATAATTTGGCTCCATATGGAGTTGGGTATCTTTCTTTTTCAGCTCCTTGAGCTGTCTTAACAATAATCTCACCAACTTTATTCATTACAATTTTGTCGCCTGTTGCAGTAGTTGCAAAAGTAACATTTTCTAAATGAATAATACCGGCTGTTCTAACTTCCGTTTTGTTAACCTGTGCACCAGCAGTCGCCGTACCACCAACGTGGAAAGTACGCATGGTAAGCTGTGTACCAGGTTCACCAATCGACTGAGCAGCAATAACACCAACTGTCTCACCAACTGAAACCATCGTTCCACGAGCAAGGTCACGTCCAAAACAAAGAGC
>JAIBDQ010000179.1 GCA_024686135.1 Halobacteriovorax sp.
AAAGGCCGCAAAGAGACTGGAGCCATTCCATTTCATTAATGGGGTATAATTACTCCCCCTTAAGACTATGGGGGAATTTTTCATTGAGATCTTAGCCGCTCTTCTTCTTTTCCACTTTCCGGCCGTAATCATAGAGCCATCCTGATTTCGAAACCCAAGCTTATTATATTCCCACTTTGTTCGATACTTGCCATTAGAAAAATCAAGTTCTTCATTCCTATAGGCCAAAGACCCAATACTTTTTCCTTTCTTCCATCCTACCTTTTTTAAATAATTTGCAATGGACGCAAAAATATCCGCTTTGGTATTCCAAATATCGATTCGCCCATCTCCATCAAAGTCTTGCCCATATACAGGAATATTAGAAGGCATAAACTGGCAATGCCCCGTGGCCCCGGCCCAAGATCCTTTTAAATCTTCCCTTTTCACATGTCCTTGTTTGATATGTCTTAAAGCCGCATTCAACTGAGTTTCAAAAAAGCCTCTTCTTCTTCCATCCCAAGCAAGAGTTGCTAGTGAAGTGAGAAGGTCGTAATCTCCAGTAATTTTTCCAAAGAAAGTTTCCGTTCCCCAAATTGACACGATAACTTCTTTATCTACGCCATATCTTTTCTCAACTTTTTTAAGAAGTTCTAAGTTCTCTTTCATGGCCACTTTTGCTTGTTCCAATCTCGACGGAGATTTTCTCAGCCAGCGCTTAATAAACTTTTGGTAATTAATTGTCTTACTAGAAGTTACTTGATTGCGATCTTTTTTTATCGCTGACTGATCTGGCACAATTCCAGCGAGCATCTTTGCTGTAAACTTCGTTGGAATTCCATGACGAGAAGCCCTTTTAGCATAGGATTTCTTCCATTGCTCGAAAGTTTCTTTTCCAAATGCAGTTGTTGAACAAAACAAAAATAATAGGATTAGTGAAGTTATTTTCATACGCTAATATTCTATCAGAAAATGAAAATAACTTCTTTCTGGGTTAAAGGCCTACAGGAGGCGGTATATCGCAAGGATTATCTTCCCCGCCGCATTGATTGTCTTCGTGGCGGATTATGGACTTATAGAGATAAACCTTTCCAGCGTCGTCCTCTATTCCAAAACCACAAGTTGTAACAACTTTTTCCATAGGAAGATAAAACTCTTCCGTCGTATATACTTTTGTGATTTTTGATTTAAACTCGTCCATCATTTTAATAAATGTGTCAGTTAATAGGGCCTGGTACTGTTTAGTAATTCCTGAAGCTCCATCCTGATATGTGGCGAACATGCATTCCGCAATTTTAGTTTTCTTCAATTTTGTAAGAGCAGTAATCTCCGCAGTTTTTGGCCACAATCTATACATCTCAGGTCTTGTCATTGGAGCAGCAGTCTCAACATGGTAATCACTAAAGCTTCCTCTGTTTTTGTAAAGTCTATGGGCGAGATTATAAAGAACCTCTAAAACATTCTCTCCCCTATTAAATTCATCACGGGCCTTTTGAATGATTCTTTTTGATGAGTCATCCCTAAGCTCATGATCAAATTCTTCATAGATAATTTGAGCCGCTGAATAGGGCTCTGTTGGAATTTTATCAAGCAGTACTAAATACGTTCCAAGGTTATTGGCAAAAGCTTCATCTCTTTGAAAACGTCCTTTAAAAATATGATGAGGCACTTCTTGTCCAATGACTCTGGCCAAAGTTCTCACATCGTATTTAATGGCCTGCTTAGAAAAATAGATTGGCGCGCCCAACTCAAATCCAGTCATGGCTCCGTTTGAATAAAGTTTTGTATAGTCCCCTGGGTGTCTATTAAAACCAACGGCAAAAAGTTCAGGCACATAATAAAAACGACCATTATTTAACAATAGGTCTAAGTCCTTCTTAAAAGCATTTTTAAAGTTTTCATTAAAAGGAGTTTTATCTAAATTAGATTTCAAAAGGTTTATGGCATCGATGATCTTCCCCATAAAAGGAAATACTTTTGCTTCAACTTCTTTTGGGTCACCGCCGCCACTGGCCCAGCCCCCAGCAATAGCTGAGTTAGAAAAAGTTAATAGAATCAATAGTGTTAAAGTCTTCACTTAAACTCCTTAAATACCTAGGGAATTCATATCAACCCCTGCCTCTAAGAACAATGTACTGTCACCTTTATACACACGTAAATATATTATTTATTTATCAAGGCATCATGGTATATAATTTGTTAACTATATCTAAAAGAAGAGATCTAAAATGAATATTTTCAATGAGTTAGACTACCGAGAAGTCTTAAAGAAAACCGTCGAAGAAAGGAAGAAAATTGACTCTTCTATCACCTATCAGGCCATGGCCTCTTCAATGCGAATTCAAAAGGCCTATCTTTCCCAGGTCATTAAAGGAATTAGGGATCTAAGTCAGGACCAGCTCTATCTCGCCACTCAGTACCTAGGCTTTTCTCCTGAGGAGTCTGAATATTTAAAATTACTCCTAGATTACTCTCGCTGCGGACTAGCAGACCGAGAGAAGGTACTACTTAGAGAAATTAAGATCTGGCAAAAGCAAAAAAATAAAACCTCTCAATATATTGACGTTGAAGAGCTCACTCAAAGAGAAATCAACCGTGAAGATTATTATTTAGATCCCATGAACCAAGTAGTTCATATGGGTCTCCATTGTGAGGAGTTTCGATCCGATCCAATGAAGCTGGCCGCAAAACTCTTTCTACCCAAAAAGAGAATCTCAGAATATTTAAACAGCCTCCAAAGAATGGGAATTATCCAAATGGATGAAAATGGAATACAGCTTATTGATATAGAGCTTCATCTTCCTAAAGACTCGCCCATCTTTCATTCTTATAAGTCTCAGTGCTATACCAACACAATGAATCGACTTAAGCAGATTGAAGATTCTAAAACTTATAACCTAAGTGTGATTTTTTCTGGTGATGATGAGGTTAGAAAAGAAATTAATAGTCAATTTATGAAGTTTCTTTCTAAGGTAAAGAAGCTTGTAGGTCCAAGTAAGTCTAAGGAAGTTTTTCAGATGAATTTTGATTTATTTTCTTGGACGGAAACAAAATAAAGACCGGTCATCCAAAAACAACCGGTCTTCGTAATCTAGAGCTTAGTACATGAAAGGCTCTTCGCTACTAAAAAAGCCTTAAAGTTAAAACCTGGAAGTTTATTTAAAGCCTTACAAGCTTTTCTTGTTCTCTTACCAGCAACACAACCTTCGCATGTCAACTCATTCATATCTTCGCAGCAAAAACCTAATTCCTTCTTTTTATTTCTTCCTAAATCCATTTCTTGAAAATAATCATCTCCTCTTATAATTCTCCCCTCTTCATCAGAGATAAGGGTTTCACCTTCAAATTCAGGCATTTTTACATTTTTAGAAGTTCTCGTAGCAATTACATTAATCGTTGCAGAGCCTTTCTTACTCGTCTTTACCGTCATCTTATGTGAAGTCTTCATCGTTTCAAAATTAATTGTTTGCGACTTAATATTGTCTCCAGAAATTTCTATTTTATCGAATTCGCCAGTTACATGGATCTTAAACTTTCCTCTCTTAAAAACTGAACCAGGAGTTGATTTAATACTTACCTTTGGATTCTCAGTATTAATTCTTCCCTTAAAACTTCCCGTTAAAACTTGACCATCAATAAGTTCAATTTCAGTTTTTCCTACTAAATCTTCCTTCGCTCCATATCCAGCATAAGTTCCAGTAAAGATTCCACGCTCAGGATAATAAACAAGTTCAATGGCCTTTCCATTCACAGTGGCCTGAGCCGACTTAACCACATCCTCAAGTTCTGAGGAATCTACGGCCAGAATAATTGGAAGCTCATCTTTATTTCCAAATGGAATTTCATTATTTTCTGAAAGATAAGTTGGAATCACTAGCTCTGCATCTACTGGTCCGCCAATCTCTTCCTCTTTAATCTCATCTTGGGCTTCATCTAATGCTGTTTTATCTAATCCCTCTTGCTCCTGAAGGGAGTTTTTCATATTCTCTACCTGACGTTTAAATACATCACAGTTTACTTCACAGTTGATTAGCTCTCTATTTACATCTCTCATTCTTGCATAGGACTCTTGCAACTCTGTCATACGATCATAAATCACATATAGCCCTCCACCGATAAGAAGCGGAGGAAGGGCGTTAGCCAGTTCACCAAAGTCTCTTCTCGATTGCTCTAGAGTGGCCGAAGCTTCTGTTCTTGCATTTCCAAGTTCAAGACAAATCTCTTCATTCTCGTCATTAACTTCTTCACATTTTGCTTCTTCAATCTGATCTTCAACATCTTCTAAATCTCTTTGAGAATTTAATACATCAGTATTTGCTGAAGAGACATCGCCAATAGTCACATCACCAAGACCACTTAAGTCAGTCACTCTTCTTGCACGTTCTCTTTTTTTCTTTTGCTTTTCTTCCCACTTTTTTTGCTTTGCTTGCATGTCCGCAATACGTTTTTGACGCATTTTTTGCTTCCAAGCTCTGGCCTCTGGTTCTCTCTTCGGTTTTCTAGGGTTAGTAGTAAGACCATCTTCAAAGTCATAGTCATCAAAGACCTTCTTCATTTCTTTTGAAACATCTTCGATTTCTTTTTGGACTGCCTTCTTAGCCTCTCTGCCTTTCGCTTTCCTCTTCTTCTTTTGAAGTTCCTTCTTAATCTTTCGAAGTTCACCGCTTCTCTTCTTTAAATTTGTAAGATTGGTTTTGGTATCGGCGCCAGCATTCCAATTAGTGGAAGGACCATACTTTACTCCAGGGTTACCAACGTCTGCGTAGGCCGACATAACCATGGTGCACATAACCAGCACCAAGATAACTTTCTTCATTAATACATTCATTTCATTCTCCAGGATTCAGAACGCCTAATTGCGATTCCTAAAGTCAGAATAGATTTAATTTAGAATGAGGTAAATTTAATATAAATTAAAAAAGGCACTAAAGTTTACAAATAGTTAACTACTCAGAATTGCTCTTCAATCATCCTTAAAACAGTTTCTATGTCCTTTTCATCAACTAAGGCATCAAATAAGAGTCTTCTAATTGTGGTAAAATCGTCAGAGTCCACGGCTTCATAAAACTTATCCACAAGATTCACCTGCGCAAGTTTTTCAAGGATTAGGCTTCCTTCAAAATTTAAGTTAGCCATGAATTCAGCCTCCAAATATTATTGCCGACAAAATGATTAGAACGACAGCACCAAGAATAAACTCAAAAGTCCAAGTCTTCTTTGGCCCTTCTTGCTTAAACTCTCCAGTCTCTCGAAAATGAGGATCATCAATATTGTTAACGACATATTGAAGATTCCCTAGAGGTGTTACCCCGATGAAGTCGTAAAGAACTTCTCTATTCTCGCAAAAGGCCGTGTAAGGAACTCCCCTCACTTCAAAATGTGCACCTAACTCCGGGCTTTCTGAAGTATCGACTTCATAAACACTAAGCTCTGGATTATTTTCGTCTAGCGCTTCAAAAACAGGCGTCATAGTCTTGCATGGACCGCAAGTCGGAGAAAAGAACTTTATGACAAAGAGTCCCTTCTCACTGGCCACGATAGATTCAAAATTCTCAGAGTTCATTCTTTTCATAAGAAAAATATAACTCAATCCTAAGTCTATGCCTAGAATCCAGTAGAAGAACTATTATCTAACCAGGCCATTCATTTTGAAGACCACGAGCAACTAGCAAGCTTTACTTGTCCTGAATGGTCACATTTAAGCTCTGCAGATGGAGAGAGATTCACCCGACTTTTACTAAATTTAGTTAAATAAAGACTTTCTTGAAAACTCTAGGGCCTTTGTTTCATTTAATTGACCACAACGGACCTTACCTTCGAGGGCCTTTGTCATATCAGCGGTGTCACAAAGGATTTCTCTAATCTTAGCAGGCTTTAGTTTTGGATTAATCTTCATCATCTTAGAAACAACTCTAGAGACTTTAGGAGCGGCCATTGAGGTTCCAGACTTTTTTATTTTACCACCGCCTAGTTTATAGGACTCAACTTCTTCGCCGACAGCTGCGAGGTCTACGCCTTTAGGACCAATATTACTACTATCAGACAATCTCCCATCAGAATCAACATTAGCCACTGAAATTAGGTTTGGTAAGCTAAGAGATGCGGGATATGATGGTTCAGTGTCGATATTTCTAACTTTTCCATTTTTCTTATTACTAGCATTCCCCGCTGCCGCAACAAATAAAATATCAGGATTATCCTTAATTCCATCCTTGATTCCCTTAATATCTTCGTTCAAATCCGGCAGACTAAAGCTCATATTTACAATTCTAGCATTTCGTAAAGCGGCCAATGTTATGGCGTCATAATTTTTTTGGTAACCTAAGACTTTTCCGAGCCTGATAGGCAGTAACTTGACGTTGTTATCTTCAAGCAAAATTCCACTGACGTGGGTTCCA
>JAIBDQ010000133.1 GCA_024686135.1 Halobacteriovorax sp.
ACGGGGGTGCCCTGGTTTCGACAGGATCAGTGGACGCTTGGGGTGCGTGTCTGGGTTGGTCTCTTGGCCCAGTAAAAAGGAGACCAAACATAATTGCAAACAATGACTTTGCACCTGCAATGGCTGCCTAATAGGCAACACCATTCATGAGGCGCTAGTGCCAATAAACAGAATCTAGCAAAGCAGTTGAGTGTGCTGTCTAACTACACTTTGAGGCCGCCGGGAATCCTCGTTAATCAGTCACCGGGCGTTGCTAGTTGCAAGTTAAACTAGACAGTCTTGCCTGCTGACAAAAACCGCAGGAGACGCACGTGGTACCTTATTCAAAAACTGTCTTGGACGTGGGTTCGATTCCCACCACCTCCACCAGAATCAAAACAACCAAGCATTGCTTGGTTTTTTTGTTTATGATTGAGCTGGTTTGGATAAGATCTCTCTTTGGGTTTTGGAGGCGGCATTTTATCAGGAAGATAAAATGAAGCCGAACAACTTAAGGAGAGAGCGTGAAGCGAACGACGGCGATTCCCACCACCTCCACCACTATAGATGCCCAGCGTTGTTTTTTTTTGGATTCTTTTTTCATTAAAGGGAATAGAATTCTCGAATGAAAAATATAATTGAACTCATAGAACCAGATAACTTTGAACAGGATAATCACTTTTATCCTAAGGCCTTGAACTCTCAGTTACATCCGATAGTTAGTCACTTTTTTAATTTGGATAAAAAGCGAATCATTAAACGCTACTTGCACTTAAATCCTCAAATTGATGAAGAGGCTCTCGACGGCATTCTTTCCTATGTTCCCAAACATTTTTTTTGGGGGGGAGCTGACCTCTTTTATGTAACCACTGAATTAGGTAATAGAAGAATGGTCGTTCTAGAAACGAACTCTTGTCCATCAGGACAAAAGTCTATGCCTCCCCGAAGTGATTATGATGAGCATAGAGGTTATAAGTTTTTAATAGAAAATGCTTTTTTGCCAGCTCTTAAAAAGAAAAAGAAGCTACCTAAGGGAGCGTTGGCCGTAGTCTATGATAAAAATTATATGGAAACTTCAGGCTATGCTCAAACACTGGCTGATATAACAAAAGAAAAAATTTATTTAATCCCTCACTACAATAATGAAGAGCAGCACATACGTTTTGAAAATGGAGTGATGATCTTAAAACTTGAAAATGGTGAAGATGTCCCGATTCGAGCTTGTGTAAGATATGTGACTCAAAAGCCATGGAATCGAATTCCGACTGTTACAAAAACATTTATATGCAACTCTACCTTAGTATGCCTTTCAGGAGGAAGAAATAAGCTCCTGGCGAACAAGGCCTATGAACTTTTTAATTCTGAGCTTGGAGAGTCGGGGCTTAAAATTGTCATGCCCGAAACGATTAAAGATGTAAGCAAGGTTGAGATTCCTCTCTGGGTTCAGCGCTTTGGTGGTAAGGCAGTAATTAAAAACCCATATTCCAATGCGGGCCAAGGTGTTTGGACTGTTACTAGTGAAAAAGAGTTAAATGCCTTTATGGAGGAAGAGTATGCCTATGACCAATTTATTGTTCAAAGCTTAATTGGCCACTACGAATGGAGCTCAACGAGTCAGCATGGAAAGTTCTTTCATGTTGGGACAGTCCCAAATACAAAGGGAAATATTTATATTTCTGACTTAAGAGTTATGGTCTGTGCTTCAAAAGAAGGTTTTTTACCCTGTGCTCTTTATGCAAGAAGGGCCAAAGCGCCTCTTGAAGCAGAGATTAAGGGAAGCAGTTGGGATATCTTAGGAACAAACCTATCGAAAAAGATAGGCGAGAACCAGTGGGATTCGGAAACGTCACGGTTGTTGCTAATGGATCGAAAGGATTTTAATTCTCTTGGAATTGGTATCGATGATTTAGTAGAGGCCTATATTCAAACTATTCTTACTGTTATTGCTATTGATAAAATGGCGCAAAACCTAGTGAATTCTAAAGGCCTGTTTAGAACAAAACTTTTTAAATCACTTGATAACGATGAATCACTACTTAAAGAGATTATGGTATGAGTATGAATGAAGTTGTAATTATTAAGACGAAAGAAGAACTGAATCTAGATGAGTTTGAAAATGGCGAGGTTCACCGAATTCATGTTCATTTGACGGATAATTCTCTAGGCGTTCCTTGGCGTATTCCTCTTGTTGTTGTTAAGGGCGAAGAAGATGGTCCCGTTTTAGGAATAAATGCTGCTCTTCATGGGGATGAGCTAAATGGAATCTCCACAATTTTTAAGTTAATCGAGGAAGTTGATCCTAAAAAGTTAAAAGGAACATTAGTATTAATCCCCATTAGTAATGTTCCTGGATACTTGGCCAAACAAAGATATTTTTCTGATGCGGTAGATTTGAATCGTATTATGCCTGGTAAGCCAGAGGGGGTTACCAGTAACCTGTATGCTCATTACTTTACCTCTAAAATTGTTAGTAAGTTTGATTATTTATTGGATTTGCATACAGCAAGCCATGGAAGGGTAAATAGCTTATACATCAGAGCAGATATTGAAAGTGAAGAGACTAGGTCATTAGCTTATCTGCAAAACCCTCAGATCATTGTGAAGAAATTTGATGAAGAGGGCACCTTACGAGGCTGGGCCAATGATAATAATATTCCTGCTATTACTATAGAAATTGGTAATTCAAGTGCTTTTCAGCATAACTTGATTGACGAAACTTTAGAAGGAATCCTGAATACCATGAGACATTACGAAATGATTAAGGGTGAAGTCAAAGACATGGTAACTGATGATGCCATTGTGTGTGATCATTCTTATTGGATCTATTCTAAAAGAGGAGGGATTGTTGATGTTCTTCCTTCCCTCGCAGATAAAGTTAAAAAAGGGCAAGTCATTGCAAATGTCTATGATGTCTTTGGTCAAATCAAAGAAGAAGTTATCGCAGATAAAAAAGGTGTAGTGATTGGAAAAAATGTGAATCCCAATTGTGATGCAGGCTCACGAATCTTACACCTTGGGGTTAACTTTATTGATCCTGACCCAGAGAACATTCCAGGTCACGATGATTTTACTGAAAACTAAAGGGGTTGTAGTAATTTACACAAAACTCTCAATAATTTAACTAAGTTGTGAGGCGCCCACCACCTCCACCAATCTTAATTGGCCTAAGGAACTCTCTTTAAGACATAAAGGTAATTAGTAAGAATCCCTTTATCATCAGAGCCGTAAGTAAGTCTTAGATCCTTGTCGGTATAAACTTCTCTAAGAGTCCCTTTAGGGAAAAATAAACGAACGAAAAGACCAGGTAGAGCTGTTCTCATTCCCTTTAACTTTTTTCTTTCAGCATAGAAAGGTAAGTCTGTAAGTTTGAATCCGTGAGGGATCTTTTTAACTTTGAGCTTTTTAAGCTTGGTAAATTTAATTCTTATGTTGTTACCATCAGCAGGTTCATATTCACCTCTAAGAAGACCGATTCTTTTAACTTTCCCCGTCTTTTTATTGAGGTTACGACCTACATTCCAATAGTAACCATCAGGAGAAACAACTTGAAAAATGTTTTCCGGGTCAAAAGTTGGGTCTACAACTCTACCACTGTTTCTGTTGTCGTATGGGCCCCAAACTTGTTGCCATCTACCGGCAATAAGGTCGATTCTTTCAGAAGCAGGCTTTTGAGGCGCTAACTTAACGAGCTTTAAAACATAAGGATCGATTGTATCTTGAATCTTACAATCTGGATCGCCCTGACCTTTGAAGAACTCTGCAATTGTTAATATTTCTGACTTAAGTGACTCAATATCATTTAATTCCTCAACTGGTCTAAAGTCAGCAGTGAAGGCCAATTGGCCAATAAATAGTGATGCTATTAATACTAAACGTTTCATTGAATTTCCTAAGTTGTTAATTTTGCAATGAGCAACTTATTACTTAGTAAAGAATTAGAAGGCAATGAGAAAGGGGGAGCTTCTATAAATTATACAGGCTTTGTTTGTTTAACTATTTGAAATTCCGCCTGAGTCGCAAACCATTCTCTTTAGGGTCCGAGCCCCTTCGCTCTTAAAAATCTACCTTTAGATTCCTTTGTATATGGTTTGGTGAATGTCGTTTAATCAGGGATTTTGTTACAATATAGCTATGATTGTCAGAAATATTGTTTGCCCTAAACATTTAAAAGAAGATCTTTTTGAGATAGATTTCAATTTGGAAAATGAAAAGAGAAATAGTGTTTGGGATAAGCTCCAAAAAAGAGAAACCTTTACGAAGGGACAAATTCCTCCTTATCGGGTTGAGTTTGAAAGGGGTCTCAGGGAAGGTGATTTTAGAGAAGGAGAGAAAAATATCCATCATGGTCCTTTTTTAAGCGTTCATGGTGAGATTGGAAAGATCTCAGACAACTACAGAGGACTACACTATTACTATGGGAGTTATGTTTTAAGCTTTAGACTTATTCGTCCTGTTTTACTTGAATTCTTCAAAACTAAAACAGGATTAAAAATGAAACTTCACTCGCATGTCCACCCTCGTTTTCATACGGTATGGAAATTAGGTAATAGTATTTTCTGGAAAAAATTCGGAATATCCTTTCTTTTCTAATGAAGCAACGTTGGTCTCATCTATGAATTTATTGATCAAAACTCGAATCCCTATGAATTATCGCGAAATACTTAAAGGATTTAATTCTGAATTATTTTTGGCTTTGAAGCCACCTCTAATGCCTTTAGGGCTTGAAAGGTTTGATGGGTGTAAAACAAATGATGAAGTTCATCTTAGGGTCGGTCCATTAAAGCAGAAGTGGGTAAGTGTTATAACGAGTGACTTTGATAACGATAAAGAGTGTGGCTTTATTGATGAGGGCAAAGTCATTCCTCCTCCATTAAGCTATTGGCATCACACACATCGAATTGTAAAGATCTCTGAAAATGAGTCAGAAATTCACGATGATATTAATTTTACCACCGGTGCTAAGGTCTTAGACTTTCTTGTTTATCCTGCCTTGTATCTTCAGTTTGCAATGCGACCTAGGGCTTATCGTAAGTACTATAAGTAATGTCTAAGCTCATAGGCTTTAATCTAATTCCTAAATCAGGTAGAGTTAAGCATGGCTACTGATTGGAAAAAGCTCCCTCCCCATGTCTCAAAAATAATCGTTGAGCTCGCAATGCAAGATCGAGTTAGCTTTGATTCAATTACTGAAAAATTTGGACTGAGCCACGGCGAAATCGTAAAAGTAATGAGGCGAAATCTGAAGCCGGCTAGCTTTAGGCGTTGGCGAGAACGGTCAAAAAAGCCCAGCCTCAGTAAGCTTAAGCATAAGAGCAAAAGAAGCTTTTTTAAAGATAGGATTTGCCCTACGAGCTTTTTGAAAAAGAGTCACGGAGCTAACTGAATATATAAACGATTCTCTCCGATAATGATGTTTTAGTTTTTAGCAATCTTCGATCTATGCATTAAAGAAGAAAATAACAGAAAATATTAACAACGTAAGAGAAGGAATGAATTCACCGAATGAGTTTTTTACCCTTATGTGAGTTATAAATGCGGCGAGCATTAGAAAGGCTAAAGTTGCGCTTCCAACTTTCACATTAATTGACGATGAAGTTTGAATAAGAAGCACTGACGCTATTTTTAGAATTCCAACAAAGTCTCTTAGTTTAGATGAGTAATTATATTTCTTAAATTCTTCAACAATATTTTGATATCTAACAAACCAAACGAAAAATACAGCAGAAAGAGTAAGGATTTTAAGGCTTGGGATAAGTGTTGTGATAATGTTCATTATGCCTCCTAAGAAATTTGTTATATAATGAATTATGACAATATTATTGACTATTTTTAGTGGAATTGCATCCATAATTTATGGAGCTTTATGTCTCTTCACTGATGTGAGGTTTAAGATTGGAGATTCTTTTATTCAGTCAACACCTGCAATCGTGCTTGGGTCTATAAATTTTTATCTCTTTTATATAAAACTTGTAAGTAAAGGAATGCTCTAAATGGAGCTTCAAATTATTCTTGGTAACCAGCTATTTCCAGTTAAATATTATCAAAAAACATCTAATTTAGTGTTTATGTGTGAAGATATAAATCTTTGTACGCACTACAAGTATCACAAGCATAAGATCATATTTTTTCTTGCTAGTATGAGAAAATATAGTCAGGAGTTAAAAGATAACGGCTTTGATGTTAATTATTATAGCTTGAAAAAAGAAGCTCATTTCTTTGAATGCTTGAGAAAGCTTTGCTTAAAAAAGAAAGTGAAAATAATTTCAACCTATGAAATTGAAGATAAATTTTTTGAAAATGAAATAAAGATATTTTGTGAGTCAAATGATATCTCTTTCAAAGAATTAAAATCACCTATGTTCTTGGTAAGTCGTCTAGAATTCTCAAAGTACAATCGCTCTACTAAAAAGCCGTTTATGAAAAATTTTTACGAGGGCTTGAGAAGAAGTACAGGAATACTAATGGATCAGGATGGGGATCCTGAGGGCGGAAAATTTAGTTTTGATTCTGAGAATAGAAAGAAAATCCCTAAAAAATTTGATGTACTCAAATCAAATATTATATCAAAAACCGATAAGGTCATTGAAACCGTAGTAAAAGATGTTGAGCTCTTCTTTCCAGATCATCCTGGCGAAAGCAGCGACTTTTGGCTGGCAACATCCAGAAAGGAAGCATTAAAAGAACTTAATTTCTTTTTGAAAAACAAGTTTGAACTTTTTGGAGTTTATGAGGATGCAATAGACTTAAGAGATCCCTTCTTGTATCACTCGGTTCTTAGTCCCTATATTAATATTGGTTTTATTACTCCTGAAGAGATTGTTAAGAAGGCGCTTAAAGCCGATGTAAGTATAAATTCAAAAGAAGGTTTTATCCGTCAGATTATTGGCTGGAGAGAGTTTATACATGGGATATATCAAGAATATTCTGAGTTTCAAGAAAACGAGAACTTCTTTAAACATAAACGAAAATTAAAAAAATGTTGGTATCAAGGAGATACTGGAATACTTCCTTTAGATGATGCTATTAAAAAAGTTACCAAGTACGGTTACAATCACCATATAGAAAGATTGATGATCATTTCTAATTTAATGCTTCTTTGTCGAGTCAATCCAAAGGAAGTTCATAAATGGTTTATGGAAATGTATGTTGACAGCAGTGACTGGGTAATGGGTCCAAATGTCTATGGAATGGCACAATTTAGTGACGGAGGGGTTTTTGCTACTAAACCTTATATTAGTGGAAGCAATTATATTCTCAAGATGAGTCATTATAAAAAAGATGATTGGTGTGAAATCTGGGATGGGCTTTATTGGATGTTCATTAAAGATAATCAGGAGTTCTTTAAAAAGAACTATCGCATGAGCATGATGGTAAAAATGCTTGAGAAAATGGATAGTTTAAAGAAAAAGAAGCTTTTTAAGTTGGCAAATGAATTTATTTTAGCGACGACTCTTTCGAAGTAGCACTTTGTAGTTACTTTCGAAATACACTCAATAATATAAATAAGTGATGAGGCGCTCACCACCTCCACCATCGTCAATGCTTTACAGTGTTGGATATTAGCTTTTTTTAATGTTAATTTACCAAATTGATATGCTAGATTTGTTATTATAATTAAAAAAGAGAAGGGATAATGTATGAAGTACTTATTATTGATCGTGGTTCTAACTGTTTGTGGCTGCGGGAAAAATAGGGTTGTTATAAGTCTTGCAAACCCAGGAAATTCGGGAACTCACTATCAGGAGCCCAATGAGTTAACTGTCGATGTACAGACAATTACCGACGAAGTTGAAGTCGTAAGCACTAGTCAGCCATCAAGTTTTATAAAGGGCTTTTCACAGGCAAACATCTTACCAAGCTTAGCCTTCAGTAATTATTCACAAATTGGAAACATTCTTTATGCAGTTAACCTAATTGATGGAATAAAGGTTAAGTTGGTAGGAGGTAAGATTGTACAAGATCTATCTGCTCAGGCCAGTAGTCACAAGCTTTCCAGTAGTGCCTTTCAAGTGCGAGCCATTGATCTAACTACAAATAAAGCTATTTATAGTAAAGTCTATGACGACCATTTTAACGAGAATAGTTTTCTGCCTACAAAGAACGGAGAATATTGGTTTGTTCAAAAAGTTCAAATGAACTCACAGGTACCTGTTTTTCTATACCGAAAAATGGTATTGGGAGTTAATTGTCATGGTTCTATAACATTATGCGCTAAAAATACTAATGAATATGCAATTACTACTTTCAATCCCAGTACAGGTGAC
>JAIBDQ010000047.1 GCA_024686135.1 Halobacteriovorax sp.
CAAGTTTCAATGCTATTAACTTTACTTGCCCTAGCGGCCCTTACTCTTTTCAAGAGATTTAATATTGCCTTAGGTTTAAGTGTCTTCATTGTTCTTTTAGAAACAGGTCTGATAGCGGCTCGAATTTACCTTTCAGGAAGAGCTCCCATTACAAATATGTATGAGACCGTACTCTTTTCAGGTTACGGAGCGCTGATAATTGCTTTGATTCTTGGGCACTTTAAGAAAGATAAAACCTTTGTCTTTATTGGACTTGCCTATAATGTTCTTTGTCTTTTTATGATGAACTTTTCAACAGGGATGCTAAGTGACTCCATAAGTCCACTAGTGCCAGTACTTAGAGACAACTTTTGGCTATCTACTCATGTAACCAGTATTATTTTAAGTTATGGTGCTCTGGCCTTAAGCTGGGTTCTTGCTAATACTGTCCTTCTGAAAAAGAGATTAAGAAAAATTGATGCTCAAGATGAAAAGTACTACGCAGATCTAATCTATTTATGTTTAAAGGTTGGTGTTGTCCTCCTTGCCGGTGGTGTATTGCTAGGCGGAGTATGGGCCGATTATTCATGGGGTAGATTTTGGGGTTGGGACCCGAAAGAGACATGGTCATTAATTGTTCTTTGTCTTTATATGGCCATCCTTCATGGACGGTATACTGCCTGGATCCCAAATAAGAGATTTATCCCTCTAGTGGCCCTCGCCTTTATGTCAGTCATGATGGCCTGGTTTGGAGTAAATTATATTTTAGCTAGTGGACTTCATTCATATGGATTTAGTGAAGGCGGGGCAATTTTCTTAGGAAGCTTTTTTGCCATACAAATAGGATTCTCCCTTTTAACTTGGACTTCTTTTGATAGAAAAAAAGAAATTCAATCGGTTTAATATTGAAGAGTATACTTTTCTTTTTCCTCATTTCCTCTTTTGTCATAAATGACCTTATGGCAAAAAATTGTATCGCTCATAGAGGAGATAATGAAAATTTCTTAGAAAACTCAAGAGCATCTATTAAAGCTGCTATGGAATTAAGCGCCCATGGGATTGAGTTTGATTTAAGGCATACCAAAGATGGTGTTGCCCTGGTTTTTCATGACAAGAAGCTAAAGCGAGTTGCTAAGAGTCGCCCAGGATTTTCCTGCCCACTAAAAAAGAAAATCAAGAAAGTAAATTTTTCTGAGATCGAAGAGAAATGCCTATTAGAAAATGGGGAAACTATTCCAACTCTCGAAGATATTCTTATTTTAACTGAAGCATATGACGGCCATCTTTTTATTGAATTAAAAGATATGCCCTCAATGGAAACGCTTGATTTAATAGCGAGAGCGAGAAGTGGAAAAGAAGATAAAACCCGCTTTATAAGTTTTAAAAGAAGATATTTAAAGAAGGCCTATAAGTTAAAAGACAAATACCCACTCTATGGGGAGATCAGGATGCTTAATATAAACGTTTTCTCACCTTTTGCAGGCAGAGGGCTCGGTTTAGATGTGAGCTACTTTGGAAAACATTTTCTTTTTTGGGCAAAATGGTGGAAGAAGGAAATTGGTATTTGGACCGTGGATAAGCTCTCAGTAATGAAAAAGCTCTTTAAGAAAAAAGTTCCTTTCATTACAACAAACAGAGTGACTGCTTGTATGGAGCTCTCCACAAGGTATTAATTTTTTGATTAATCGAAGTTAATAACTCCGTCCCTTCCCTTAACTAAAATTCCAGAGAAATTTCCACCAAAACGATGTGGGCATTGCTCATGATATCCAGCTTCAAATTGAACAGATCCAATTTCAATTTCCTCTTTAGTTAATGGACAGAAAAGATGCTCATTAATTGAAGAAACTTCAATTTTGTAAAAACATACATCTTGAACTTTACTAACCTTGACGATTTCGCCAATTACCTGAGCTTCATAACTTTTACATTCGCTAGCATACAGATTTAAACTCATTGCCGCGCAAAAAGTTACTAATAGATACTTCATTTGGTCTCCTAGTGGTGTGTACGACGCCACTTTTACCAATTAAAAGGCCAGTAATCAAAAATTATTTTTTGCTTTTTCGTCAAGACGGAGAATCACTTTTTGTCTTTTCTTGTTCCACCGCAAAACTCTTTCTTCATAGTTCTTTTACAGATAAGACCTAGGTGATTTTCTGTGAATTTATAACCATTTAATTCTAATCTTTTGAGATACTCATTTTGCTCTTTTATCGTAAGGCCCAAAAAGGAAGCATCCATTTGCTTTTGCTCTTCTTCTGAGAGTGCTTTTGGTTTTTCCTTGTCAGTTTTACCTTTCTCTATGGCCATTAGACCAGAAGGTCCTGTTGAGTTCTTTGTATTTAGCGTATCTAGAGCATGATGCTTAACCCCCACTCCGGCGGCATCCTCTATCTTCTCAGCAAGTTTTATATAGCAAGAACTTGCAGTTTCATAATATTCGATAAGGTTTTTCTCAAGCGATACTAATTGTTTTACGGAATCTAGAATTTCTAAGAGAAACCTTCTTTTACCTGAACGGCAATCATTTTTCTCATATTCGCCAGTCATTAAATAATAACGTTCAATTTCTTTAGCCACATCTTTTTTATCTCTGTTGTTATATTTAAAGCTAGGAAAGTGAGAGAAACTTTTTTTATAATCTTCAAGATACCATTCTGTAAGGGTCGTATACTTTTTAGTTTGTTTACCAAATGGAGTCTCATCCGGTGCAGGGAAAAGTGGATCTGCTAAAGCCTTACACTCTCCATCTTCAAGCTCCTCCTGCTTACTTAGGTCAAACTGACCTTTCTTTAAGCAGAAATTAAAACAGTTCTTTTTACAGTTGGGTTTAGGCTCGCACTTTTCCACAGACTTAAATTTAAAAATATCTTTCACATTTGCGACTCCGGCCCCTTTGGCATGCCCCTTCCCAAAGGGATGCACATCACCGGGGCATCTTTCTAGATAAAAATTCCCACCGTGAGTCCATACATATCCGCAATATGGCCTTCTCTTTTGAATTTTTCTATCTGGGTTCCACATGCAAGATTTATTATGTTTTGTTTCATATTCTGAAGTTGCATAGGTCGCCTCATAGAGTCCTGGCCTAAATCCATTAGAATACTCTCCTTTCTCGGAAGAGTCCTCTTCATTAGAATAAGCGCTAGTTCTAGCAGACTGGTAACCTAGGATATTAAGAAGAGTTCTTTCCATCTCTTCTAAATAGGTCAGACTTGTTTTAAGCTTCTTAACAACTATTGAGCTAGATTTAGCTTGAAGACGATTCCAATTATTACCTGCGGCATCTCCACCGAGGTCTTCAATCATTAATTTTTCCCAAGAAATCACCTCGTGAGCAATTTTCTCAACGACAAACATATCTCTATGTCTCATTCTATTTTGAAGTGATAGGCCAGGTAAACTTTGATAAACAAGCTGTGCATCTCTAAGTCCAGGCGCTTTTCCAAGCCACTGCATGGCCAATAGTTTTACATCGGCTTCATAATGCTTTTCCACAATAATATGCTGATTCTTAATATTTAAACGGCAGGCCTTCTTATCAATCTGAACAAGTTTTTCGTATTCATAAAAAGGAAACTTATATTCGTTCGCCGAAAGATTAAAAGAGAAAATAGATAATAGAACCATTAGCTTTATCACGACCTTTCCTTGTAAACCCTATTTTAAGCTTAATGCCGCTTGGAGCTAAGGACTTAAAAAAATCCTCATAGAAACATATACTTAGCGTGAAATTAGTGAATTTTCTCTGCCCATTTTCTTACCAAAGTGGAGTATTTGGTATGGCCTTTAGTAAGTCCCTAGGGACTAACTGCATGGTTTTCCCATCTTCCTTTAAGTGCCAGGTCTTTCCAGTTGGAAGTACAGAAAATCCAGCTTTAGCATTGGCCAATCTAAAATCCAATTGCCTTTTACCCGTTGACTCAATTTCTACTTCTAGATCTGTATAGGTCCTTAAATCAGGGTGTCCATTTATTTTATAACGAACACTTTTTGGGTATTTTTTTCTAAGTTTAACGGGAAGACTTTCCACAGGATAGAGCTCCCCTGCCCATTCAGTACCTGCCGGTAATGCCCCCTTTATTCTCTTTATTTTCTTGGTAACAAAGGCCACTCCTCCGCTATGTTTTACAGCATCGTGTATATCTCTTGGCATAAGTAACATGGTCTTACCGTCTTGATAGTGATGCCAGGTCATATCATCAGGAACTCTCTCAAATCCAGCTGCTGCATTGGCACGCATAAAATCAAAGCGCCCGGCTCCTGTAATTTTAATTTCGACAGCTCTCGTGGCATAAATAGAAAATAAAGGGAAACCTTCTTCATCAAACCAGACTCCCTTTGGATACTTTTCTTGAAGCTTAAGACTTAACTTCTCCATTGGAAATTGTCTTCCTGAATAACTCGAGTTTAATGGAACCTGCTTGCCAATCTTTTTAATTTTATTAGCGGAGATATCTTCAATTATATAATCTATCAAGTCATATAAGCTTTCTTGCCTTGTAGAAGTAAGACTCCCTCCGTTCTCTAATCCATTCTTTAATGACAACAGTGCGCTCGCTGGAGGTGCACGGGCCAAGCCCTCTTCAATAACCTCGATTTCCTTTATTAAAAATTCATTATCTATAAGATTTTTTTTCTTCTTAAGGAGCTTAAGTAATTCTCTTTTTTGTTTTAAGTGTATGGCATAATGATCAATTTTTTCTTTAAGATAGTTTCTATCGTTTATTGATAGGACAGAGTTTAGTTTACGAATTCTTTTTAAAAATTTTGTTTCAAAGACTCTGTTCTGACTTCCAAAAAGATTCTCAATGATTTCACTACATTGAAATTGACTAGCAGGTCCTCTCGAGAAATCTCGATTGATAAAAGAATCAGAGGCACAGCCTAAGAGAAATATTAATAAAATAAGATAAACTCTCACAATTCCCTTTTCGGGAACCTAGGCGATTTGCCTTAATTTTAGCTTAATTAGCTGGATTTAAAGGCTTAGCTTGCTTCTAATGACAAAAACCATAATTTTAAGTAAAAAGAATTATGATTCATGAATCTGATCTGGCCCTTATCTCATACCCCACAATTGCGATTGGCGCTGTTGGGCTTCTATTTTGTCTCTCTAGGGATATCTACCATATAAAAAAAGGTCATGGCCGTAGTGAAAATACCGCTCCTGAAATCTATTGGTTCATGATGGTTTTAGTTATCATTGGACTTTATTTTGGATTTAGATGGGAAATAGCTTTTGGCCTTAGTGCCTCAACGATTATCATCTTGCACCCAATTAGAAAGAGAACTAAGTTAATTAGACCAAGTGATGACTCTGATTGAAATTTGATAATAAAAAGGACCGCCTACCTCGCGAGTAGACGGCCCTATGCCAACTAGGAGAAATTGATTCTTACGAATCTAAACCACCGATTACCTTTTCCAAGATAATCGCCCTCAACTGAAATTTAAGATTTTCTAAACCGGAGTTTTTCTAACACGAATGTAAGTTTGGTTAAAGAACCCTTGAAATGATTACTCTACTAAGAGTGGTTTGACGGTAAGCTTTACTTCTCTTCCCTCGTGGTCCGTGGTTGTAAAGCTCGCTTCTTTTCCTAGGTGAGTGACAATATGGGGCTTGCTCACAAGCTCGTGCTCACCGTTGTGTATATGATAAATCTCGGCGCTGACCAATACTGGACGCTCCCCACCAGGTCCTCTAGAGAGGCCCTTAAGCTCTTCTACTCGCATAAGAATCTTCGACTTCTTACTTGGCAGGGTAAACTCTTTGTTCAACTCCACTCTTAGTTTAGAGCTCATACTTTCTGTTCGTTTATTGGCCTTTATAGTAGAAGAAACTTCCAAATTAAGGCTCTTTGCAAAAAGACTTTTTGAGATGAGCAGAATGGTTAACAAAGTTAGGGTTTTCATAGACTTAGGCTAGCACCTAAAAAACCAAAAAAAAAGGCGACCTAAATAAGATCGCCTTTAATATTATTTAAATAAATTCAGGAAGTTACATCGTCAGCTTATCAAATGGGTTAAGGTACTGATCTCTTAGGACCGCCATATCTTCTTTCGCTCCATTTGATTCGAAATATCCATAAAGAGCACCTTCAGTAATCTTTTGAGTCTCATAGAAAGACTTAAAATAATTAGAGGCGATATTTTTAATAAACCCTGGGATAGGTACAAAGCTAATTCCAAGTCCAGCTAACTGAAGAACAACTCTCGTTCTTTTAATCTTTGATGGACTGTGAACATAATAAGCAATGGCCGGTTTCATATTAAACTGATTTTGAGAATCAACCATATTTACAATGACGTCCTGATCTTTATAAGTAGCCCCTCTAAAAGCGAAGTTAAACCTTCTACCTACTCTAGAGTAATTACTTTGATACTTTCTGAATCTAGTATTTGCTGTTCTTACTCCAGCAAAGAACTTTGTCACACCATACTTGTTCCAGTTTTCCTTAGCAGCACTTGATTCCCAGAAGGCATACCAAGGAATTCTAGATTCATAAATCGAAGACCAAGTTAGGTTAACTTCTTCATGAGTCATCCCTAGTTTTTCTTCACTATAGTTTTCAAAATAATGCATCATCATATTCTGATGAAATAGTCTTCTTTCGCGGATAAGTTTTTCAACTCTAACGATTATATAGGTTGCCGTATTTAAGATTGGAACACTTGAGAGCTTACTTTTAGCAAAATTCAAGGCCCATTTTACAGCTTGATAACCGACAGTTCTCTTATAGAAGAAGGTAGGATTATCTAGTCTTGCCACAATTCTAGGGTCAAGCGAAAGCATGGCATCCCCAAGTTTCTTCTCAAACTTAGTAACAACTTCTTTAAATCCTGGGTCATTAAAGACTTTCTCAACATCAATTGATTTAAGTTCTTCCATGGAGCGAACTAAGTATCGAATATTTTGGTTATTACGATCACCCTTCTCATAAAACTCTTCAGCAAATAACTCTTCAAGTTCCGCTGCATAGTCTTCTTTAGAGGCCATAATTCTTTGTTCTTCAAGAAGTGTTTCTTTAACAAACTTTAAATAAGGCTTGATCGAAAACTTAAAACTGAGACTCCTGTCTCTAATAGCAACAAGCTTTCCTTCTTTTTTAATTAACTCAAATCTTTTAGAAAATGCCTCTACCGTTCCTGCATTTGCATAAGATGAAATTGCAAAAGCTGAAACAAGCAAAAAGCTCTTTAGTGTGGCCATCATGGTTCCTCCTTGAATCCTTGACTTAAAACTGGGATAACTCATTGTAGGGAGAAGTGCACAGCTATGCTAGAGGTGTAAGAAATGAAAAGGATAACCTGCCCTATTGGTCGGTGAGACTGACTCTAACTGACATCTATGGCATCAATCTCTTCTTTTTAGGCCAAGACCCATAAGAACACTGGCAGCTATCCCCAATAGAAAGAGCACAAAGAAGTTGAGTCTATTACTAGGAGATCCTTTATCATCACTAATTGGAGCGATGCTATTACATGAACCCGGTGAGTCATGAGGATAAAGATAGGTGCATCCATCATAATCATCCAGTGTCAGTGCTTCTCTAATGGTTCCACCAACCGAATAGTACATTAAGGCCACAGGATCGCTTGAATGGCCTAAACCAAAGGCGTGCCCAATCTCATGAGCTAGTGTTGCGAGTTTATCTTTTTCACTTAAGTTGGCAAATCTTGTATTGGAGTCATTTATTAATACAACCCCTGTATCGCTTCCACCGTTACCGCCAACACCTAAGGTCGTCCCCGTAACTGTCGTTGAGCAACCTATAAGGATTGTTCCAAGGGGAGCTTTTGTTATGGCCGTTGAAGTATCATCAGCGCTTACATCGACCCCAGAGAGTACACTTCCCCTTTCGAGCTGAAGCGCGCAGGTTGCGACCTTATTCCAATGCTGGTCTGCTGCTTTTTCAACTAAGTTTAACAACTCTCCCGCCGTAACAGATTGATCGCAATTATTTGAGGCGACATTGATAACCACTTTATTCTTAGAGAACTTTAATGGTGGCTGACTCGTAAGAGTAAAAGAGAAGGCTAAGGAACTAAAAGACAAAGAAATTAGAACGATTAAACTTTTCATAATTTTCCTATAGGTAATATACATAAGTTAAAGAGTAGCTGAATTTTCTAGCTGAGCTAAGCCATGAGAAAAGGTAGGTTTCAATCCTAGCAGCGTTATTAGCATCTATGGCGTACTCAACTCCAAGATCAAGCGTAGTATTCCAAGAGGTCTCACCTTTATTAGGCCTAAAGAAAGTTGCTGTTCCAGAACCATTAGGTAATTGTATGGCGGCTCCATCTCCGCTAACTTTTGTCATAAAAGTACCAAGACCATAGCGAAGTAAGAATCTATCAGTAATCATATAACCCACGTCTAAGAGAAAATACATTGTGGATTTCTTATACTCGTCTGCTTCCTTTCCTTGTGGGATATAACCGAATTCAGGTAAAAAGACATGGGACATATTTGGTATAGGCATTACTGTGTTCACTGCAATTAGAGGCTTAAAAGAAAAGGTGTTCTTTCCGCCATCTTCCGTTTTTTGAGTCGAAAGACCAAATGGAACATAGCCACCTACATTTAATAACGCCATTGATTTTATAGGCAATAAAAGAATCCCTAGAATACAAAATATTCGCAACATAAAGTTCACCTTTTCACTCAGACGATTAATTCTATTTAATTTTGGGGGAACTTGTCTACGGGAGAAAACTTTACCGAGTAATTCGGTTATTATTTTATGATGCTTCTTTCTTGTCCTCTTCTTCGGTTACAAAAATCTCTTCATCTGCTGAAAAAACCTCTTCTTTAGCCGCCTCTTCTTCAGCTTTTTTGGCCGCTTCCTCAGCGGCCTTAGCCTCTTCTTCCTCTTTTTTCTTTTTCTCAATCTCTGTATGAACTTTATCATTTAACTCTTTAAATGCTTCATGTTCTTTCTCTCTTTCTTCAGCAAGAGGTTTAAAGAAAATCTCATTCACATATTGACGGATTGCCTTCTTCTCTTTTTCACCAACGGTATGAATCAAAGCTCGGTATTGATTCTTTCCTCCAACATCATTCTTCATTCTTCCGTCAGGATGAGGAACAATGGCAATTGAAAAAGGACAAGGACTAAGTAAGCGATAAGTCTTTTGCTCCAAATCTAATTCGGTAAGGATTGTCACTTCTGACTCAGAAACGGACTCTACTTCAATCGGATAATTTGTTGATACAAAACTCAGTGGATTTACTTTACTTACGTAATAACGTTTTTCCTTAAAATCATTCTCATTTAATTTTCTGTATTTTACCGGATCTTGTTTTTTAAGACCCGCGACTTTAGCTTTGATCTTCGTTTCATAAGCCTTTCTTTGTTTGGTCTCAAACATCTCGGCCATATGTAAAATAATAGACATCTCCATAGGTCCCTTATGGGCCATGATCAATTGATACTGATAACCATCCTGTAGTGATTTTGAAGAATGCTTATATGAATTAAAAACAATAATAAATGGATCGTAATCTTCCGTATCTTTAACCTTTTCTAAGATTCTAGAAATTTGAGCCATATGGGCCTCTTCGGCCTTTTTCTTTTCAACAGCAAGGAAGTTCTTAGCCTCGTCTTCAGTTAAAACTAATCCATCTTCATTTTTAACGGGCTCGTCTTCTTCGCGGGTTTCAATAAACTGATCCCCCATAAATTGAACAGCTATAATATTGGGTCTAATCTGATCGATTTCCACCATTGTTGGCATGAGTTCAGTCTGAAATCTAAAGGTATAAGGCTGCTTATCTACGGGCTGAGGCTCATTCCTTAACATCATCAAAGCTTTATCTACCACTAAGATTTTGGTTACTTTTGGTTGTGATCGATCTGAGTTTTCTAAGATCCAGTCCTTAACCTCTTTCTTAGACTTTCTAAGTCTTGCTTTATACTCTTCTCTTTTTTCATTAATTGAATCTTTAGCTTTTGCTAAAATTTTCTTCTGCTCTTCTTCATCCTCAACACCGATAAGTTCAGCCTCTGCATCAGCTTCAAAATCAGGTTCATCTACATACACATATTCCAAATCATATGTATATTTGAAATCGTAATATAAATCTGAATCGTCGATATGTTTAATAATATACTTATTTGATGGAACTATTGACTTAGGAATATCAGATTCAACTTCAATAATATCACCTTTATTTAATTTAAGATTCCCCTCACAGTGAACATAAGTGGGAGCAAAATAACCAATTCTAAAATCATCATAGATTTTAGATTCAGCTAGAGTTTTGGCCACAGCAAAATCAGGAGTTCCCGACTCCCCAGGGAAAGCCAAATTCATCGCCTGCCAAACAACATCGTGAAACTCACCACATTTAATATGTAAAATATCAACACCAGAGGACTGAACCTTTTTAATCATTCCAGGTTCAGGAACAAGCCCTACTAGTGGTTGGTTCTTCAGAGAGTTCTCCCTCGATAGAAAATTTGCGATAGTTAGGTGCTCTTCAGTTCTAGTTGAAAAATCGACATAAATAATAGCTGCATCTTTTTCCAAAATATTTATAAAGGCTCGCTGGTATTCTTCCTTTTCTAGATCATATACTTTTATGAACTCCCAATTTATTTTGCTATAGGAGCTCAAAAAACGTTTTTGGATATTCGACCAATAACTTGAATCATCGCCAACGTAGAGAATTTTCCGCGGTTTTTCTTTCGGCGCCCCGGGAATTGTAGCCATATAATCTTCTACCTTTGCGCCAAAATAGGCGCAGATATCTAAATAAATTATATCACAATTTGGGAATGATTCTGATTAGGTAAAAACTGCCAAAAAGGGCTCTAGATAGGCGAAATAACGAAATTAGACTTCAAAGTCGTCGTAATTTTGGCCGAAGGCTTCGTCGTATTCCTTAGTGAAATACTTACGAACAAAGTACTGACCTGATCTTATAGTTGAGATAAATCCATATTCTTCTATTTTTCTTAGGGCCTGGTAAACACTCTCCATAGGAAGTTTTAGGTTTTTGGCCATTTCTGTATGAGAAAGTAGCTGACTAATTCCATAAACTTTATAAAGATTAGGCTTACACCATACTCTTCTGTAGAGATACATTAAGACCATGACTTCCATGCGGTTTAACTTATAATCGATAAGAACTTCATCAAAGAAAATATCGGGAATTTCACTAACGGTAGGAGTGCTAGTTACCTCTTGTTCGGTAACATCAACCGACTCTTTCTTGAGCCGACTTCTGTGGGTATCTAAAATGGTTCTTAAATCTACCATATTAACCTCTGTGTTTGACGGTGGGCCCTACACACTTCTCCTAACTTCAGTATGCCATAAGAAACAGTGCTAACCAAATTTACCTGTTTGGAATATTTTTCCCATTGTCTTACATCAATAGCGAAGTGGTTGACGAATTTTCATGTCAAAGGATATTCTAAAGAAAATTCACGCCTATACCCGACTAAACAAGACAAGGATGTTTTATGAAAATCGGAATACTTACTATAGCCACCCTACTGTTTTGCTACGATTCTTTCTCCTGTTCGAAACATTTTGACGAGTTATTACAATTAGAAAAACAGTTTCCAGATTTAGATATCAATTACAACTCTTCACATCGGGGATGGAGACAATATTTAAGCAAATCCCTTCATAATACGAGAAAGCTTGTCCTCACTTTTGATGACGGACCACATCCAGAAAATACGCCTCGCCTATTAGACATTTTAAAAAGGTATGAAGTTAAAGCTACTTTTTTCACGATGGGATCGTTAATAAAAAAATACCCCGTAATTGCCAAAAGAATTGTCGACGAAGGACATATTCTGGCGGGGCATGACTGGGTCCATACTAATTCAAATACCGAATCAGAAAGAGTCTTCGCGACTGGCCTTAAAAACACCGTTATTGGTCTGAAAGATCATTATTCCAAAAGAGAAAATTACTATCGTTTTCCTTATGGTGCTTACGGAAGAGGAAACGGCGGTTATCATCACTTGAACACAATAAAAGCTGTTAGCCAGGAGCTTTTTGGTGAAAATTGCATTAACTTTGCTTTTTGGGATATAGACACCTCTGACTGGGTTTCAAATATGACTTCAGATAATATTGTGCAAACTCTAATGGCAAATATTAATGGTGGTACCGCCTACCGCTTTAAAAAGATCTCAGGTGGTTATACCAAAGAGGCTTACCGGATAAGAACCCCCCTCTCCGGTGGAGTGGTTCTCATGCACGATATTCATAAAAGAACAGTTGATGCCACTGAAAAGTTTTTGAAAAAGATAGAAGGGACAAATATAGAAATTGTCCCACTTGATACGGTTAAAGAATTTGAGTACGGAAATGCTACTTGTGAATTACTTCGCAATTAGAAAAAAGATTTCTCCTCTTTCATTCATTGTATTTGCAGCCAGCTCTGCTTCGTCACCATAGCCCCAGTAAAGGTCGGCTCTTGCTTCACCCTTTATAGCAGAGCCGGTGTCTTGATCTAAATAGAATCTTGAATAGCTTGTCATGACGGGCTCTCCAACGTCGTTTCTAATAGGTCTTTCTGTTCTTACAAAAGCCAGCATGCCTTTTCTTTTATAAATCTTTCTGTCTTGAGCAAGAGAGCGACTTTGAGTTAAAGGAATATCCTCTAATCCAAGAGGTTCCGTTTTCGTTACTTTGAAATAAATATATCCAGGGCAAAAAGAATAGACTTCTCTCCATCTCTCCGGATGAGCAGCGAGGTACTTCCTCTGTGAATCGATAGAAGTATCATCAATCATCCCTTTCTTAATCATATACTTAGATAAAAAGGTGAACTTGTTGGAGTTATGGGCCTGATAACTTAGATAGTACATCTTAGGTCCAGTTGATGTTTGAATTTCAACTCGTCCCCCACCTTCTAAATGTAACAAATAAAGAGCAAAGAGATCTTTAACATAAAATAAATTAAGCCCTTTTCCTTCCAGTTTATTTTCAAAAATAATCTGCTCTCTGGTGTACCGACGCTCTCTATCAGATTTCGGCTTTGTATAAATCGCAAAAGGAAACTCTTTTGTCTTTTTTAAGGAGCCTTTTATAGTTGGTGAATAATATCCCGTGAAATGAGCAAAGTTTCTTTCTGTAGGAGCTAAGGCCGGTTTTCTACCGGACTCCTGAGCAACAATAGGTCTATAAAAATCAAACTTATTTCTTAATCTATTATTAAAATTTTCCCAGCACTCCTCATTAGAGTTTCTCGAAAAACATTTCTTAACTTTTTCAACTTCCTTCTCAAAATCTTTAACTGTCTTTTCAATTATTGAAAGTTTATAAGTTTTTCCTGCAATGGTTAACTTACCGCTTAAGCGAGATCTTCTAAAAGCTGCCTTTTGCCTTTTAAAGGCCAATTCAATTCCCTTAAGTTCTAAGTCATCTTTAAAAAGTGGTGCTTCATCTGACTTAATTTTGACAGCAGGGACATTCATGTCCACAGAATAGGCCTTAAAAGAAATTAATAAGAAAAAGACCATCGTGGTCATATTAGCAATAGATCGCATCGGAACTTCCTTGTTCTTTAGATTTCTTTTATTTTAAATCGACTTGCGTCCCATGAAAAGGAGGGCATGTCCTTTCAATTCCGCCTCTTCCTCTCGGTCAAAGCCTAGAGCACGGTAAAACCCGCAGTTATCTGCACTCTTTTCAGTGATGATATGAATACCCACACTTGTCAGTCGGGTTTGAGCGAGGATGAGCTTCTTTCCTACTCCTTTTCCTCTACTCTCTTTGTGACAGTTTATATGAAGATGGAGAGGGTACTCGTCAAATAAATGCTTAAATAGTTCTTGGCCTGGAATCGAAAATTCGACTAGGGCCAAATGACTATTGGGATGAGAGCAGGAATAACCAAGGAGCCTTTCGCCTTCAAAAGCCAATAAAAAGCAACTCGGATAGTTTTCTAAATACTGTCCACACCAACGCTTGAAGAACCTCTCTTTATGCTCAAGATCTTTAAACTCTTTAACGGCACTGGCTTCAAAAAATATTTCTTTAATTTTATCGAGGGGTATATTTTGAACCTTATCAGCTGATTCGATATTAATTTCCAAACCGAGACTCCGGTAAGACAGGTCTTAAACCAAAATAAACAAGTAGATGACAATAGAGAGAGATAATCGATCGTTTCTCTTTCTTATCAATAAGATTCATTAGTTTATTCGCAACGATTTTCCCTTTAGTTTCGCTTCCAAATAAGTTCTTAAAATAAATAAACTTCTTATGTGACTCTGGTGCGATCTTCCCTAATACTTCTAAAGTTCCAAAACGGTGCCTATTATACAGCTGCATCAACTTTTGCATTTCAATCAAATTATCGTCTTCCAATAGCTCAACAAAGTTTGAATGACGTAGTAATCTTTTTATTGTGCCATCATTCAAGTTCTTTAACTTGTTTAAGCTTTCTTTTAGATTTTCATAATCTTCTGCGGCTCCGGACTTCATACCGGCAAGACGGCAAAAAGAAGCTCTATCATCAAGTGAAATATTATCGCTTGAAAAAGTTAAGGCCAATAAAACCTCTTCTTTAAGCAAGGGACCTAGTTCCCCTAGGCTTGTTTGACTTAAAAATCTAAGATCCTTTAAATCAATGGCCAGTTGTATTTTATACTCTTCCACCGCATTAAAAAACTTTCTCGCAATTGGAAAAAAACTTTTTAGACTTTCTTGAAAAAAATAATGGGCGGTTAATTCTGTTAAATCAAACTTTGAGGGGTCCCCTTCAAAAGTAAAGTCAAATCGACTGGAGAACCTAATAAGCCTTAAAAACCTAACCGGGTCTAAGTAGAAATTATCGCTACAAGGTCTTAAAATTTTATTCTTTAAGTCTGCCACTCCGTTATAAGGATCAACAAACTTAAACTCATCGTCCGAACCAGGGACCCCAAATTCAATTCCTAGGGCATTGACCGTAAAATCTCTTCTTAAAAATGAATCCTTGTATGAAAGTTTAGATGATAATTTAACGTCAAATTCACTATGACCAAATGGTGGAATTCCAGAATAAGTTTCTAACCGGGGAGAAGATAATTCAACTTCATAAGAGCCTAACTTCACTTTTAATATTTCAAAACCTAGGTTTTCGACATAATGAGAATGTTTATTTTTTAAAACTTCTCCAAGTCTTATAATCATTTTCTTCCATTCGTCTTCTTCATATTCAAAACTATGTCTAAGTTCAAAATCAAGGTCATTTGAAAGACTTCCATCAATAATATAATCTCGAACGGCCCCACCAATTAAGGTAAGTCCAAAACCTTGGCGACTTATTTGAACAATAAGTTCGTAAACATCTTCAGGAAAGATTTTTCGAAACTGCTCATTTAGAATTTCATTATTCTTAAACTCTTTCATAGTTTTATTAAACTTGAGTAAGAGGAGTCTCCGATGAAGTTAAAACCTCAAGAGTCTTCTTCACTCTCAATAGCTCATCTGAACCTTTATGATAAACAAGGTATATCTTACCATTAGATACCTCTTTTTTATCATCTAAAAGGTCGTCAAATGTGACAACCTTGTCTTTATAATAACTTCTGCCAATAACATGTTTTGGAACTACAGCAACCCCAAGGCCTCTTTGAACGGCCTGAAGCATATTCCCATGGCTATTAATAATATATCGACCATTTACCACCTTTGGAATTCGTCCAAATCTTTGACGGCACCATCTCATATAAAGTCCGTCTCCCTCATCTTCAAAAAGAATAGTGGGATAACTTGAAAGCTCTTCTAGTGTTGTATCCTTAGTTAACTTAAACTCTTCACTATCAGGAAAAACTAAAACCGTTTTTTCATCTCCAAGTAAGATCTTCTCTCCCACATTTGGAAGGGCCTCTTCTGGAAGAATTAAAAAATCTAACCTATAGTTTTCAAATTCTCTAACAAGCTCCTCTTGAAAACCAAGGTTTACTCCAACCTTAATCTCAGGAAACTTTTCTGCGTAATCAAGCATGATAGGCGCTAACCAAGACTTACCAAAACCAGTTAATGTTCCGATTCTGATCTTCCCACTCATAGTATCTTTATCGGCCTGAATTTCACTTAGAGTGTCATCAAGTTTAGCGATAAAACCGTTGGCCAGAGCGTATAGTTTCTCACCTTCTGGAGTAAGGACAACCTTCTTCCCAGATCTTTTAAAGAGCTTAACTTCGAGCTTCTTTTCTAGGTTTTTTATACTTTGGCTAATAGCGGATTGAGTAACATGAAGGTCTTCAGCGGCTTTTGAGAAGCTTTTTGCCTTAGTAACTGCTACAAGTGTCTGTAATTGCGATGTTTCAATCATATCTAATCCCAAAGGTTAAAAACATTAGAGACACCTTATATATAAGTCTAACCTAATGGTCAAGGTAAGTGCTATTTAAGCCACTCAAACATCCGATAGTGCTCATCGCTCATACCTAACGCCTGGTATACCTTAACCGCTTTTTCATTTCTCTTATCAACATTAAGTCTGATTCCAGCGAGCCCACTACTACCTAGAACCTCGTCCTTAACATGCTGATACATCCTCTTATAGATTCCCTTTCCTCTGAACTCATTTTCAATGAATAAAGAATGAATCCAATACACTGTAGCGTTTCTCCACTCTGACCATTCGGGAACTAATAAAAGCACTCCGACTGGTTTTCCATCAATTTCAGCAATTAGATACCTTCCCTTTTTTTCATCATCAAAAACTGCGGCCACCCCAAGCCTGACAGTTTCTTCATCAAGTTTTAACTCTTCAGTTTCAAGGGCCATCTTTAACTGTGACTTAAGAATAAAATCCGAATGTGATCTCTTCGCCGTAAAAATATCTATATTCATAAAAAACCTCGCGCTAAATACTATGGCATATGCCTTGCAAATATTTAATAAAAACAACGATTTCCCATAGAATTGATCCCAATTTTGATCAATCTTTAGGCAGTATCTAAAAGGATAGACAATGTTCAAGGCCAAGATCTACTTAATCGCCCTAACTACATTTTTTTGCTGTTTTACTTCAGTAGCAGATAGTGACGTCAATGCTGAGCTTTATCCTTACCGACATAATATCGCTAAAGACCACTCAATGCAGATTCTTAACAGTGGAATTGGCTCCTTATGGGCCAGAGTTGATTTAATGAGAAGGGCTGAGGAAACCTTAGAGCTCGAATATTTTATTTTTAATACGGACACGGCCAGTAGAATTATCATGCGCGAAATGATCGCCGCGGCCAAAAGAGGTGTAAAAGTTCGTCTCCTAGTTGATAAAAGTGCCGCCGTCTTTGTCCTCGATGAATATTATGCACACGCCTTAAGAAGAAAAAATGTTGAAGTTAGATACTATAACGCTGCCTCAATTATTCAAATCAGTACCGTTCAATTTAGAAATCACCGTAAGATGATTTCAAGAGACGGCGTTGAGGCCATCACGGGCGGCCGAAATATAGCCGACGAGTATTTTGACCTAAGTGAAACCTTTAATTTTTTAGACCGAGATGTTTGGCTAGAAGGCCCCATTGTAAAAACCATGGTGGACTCCTTTGATAAGTACTGGGCCTCAGACATTGTCGAAATTCCAGCTAGACCAGAAAAACCCATTAAGTTTGCCGGCGATTCAGTTGTTTCATATAAAGAAAGACAAAAAAGGAATAGACAGCATAAAGAAAGAGTAAAAAGACATCGTAACCGCATCCGTGAATCAAAGAGTATTTACAAAGCCACAAAGAAAGAAAAAGAGGCCCTAAACTATGCCCTTTCCTACGGCAAAAAGGCTCTGGCCACCACTGATAAAAGTATTTGTCCCCATGTTGGATTTGCAACAGACCGTGAAGGTGGAGATTTTGCCAAAAGAGTATCTTCTCAAGAATATCACCGTGACTTTAGACTACTTAGAAAAGAAATCGCCGGTTGGATGAAGTTAACAGATAAAGAAATAACATTAGACTCTCCCTACTTCCTTAACAACTCAAGAAGTAGAGAGGCCTTACATGAGCTTCTTGAAAAGAAGATCACAGTGAACATCCTTACCAATAGCTTAGGCTCAACTGACGCCATTTATGTGGCCACTGTATTTTCTGATGAAGTAAGACAGTACACTCCTATCGATTATTTTAATGCCTATATCTACACTGGTTTCTTCTCTGGAGAATCAGAGGTCATGAACGAAAAAGTAAAAGACGCTGTTTGGGGAACTCACTCAAAAACAATTGTTTTTAACGACGACGCCTTTATGGTTGGAACCTTTAACATCGACAACCGTTCAAGTTACTACAACACAGAGATGGCCATTTTCTGTAAAAACAGCAAGCCTCTAAGAGACGACGTACAAAACAATATTGAGCTAAGAATGAAGAGCTCTAAGAAGCTTGGTAAAAACGGACGCCCAGAAGATGGATCAAAGCTTTTGGCCAACTCAAGCCTCACGAAAAAAATGCTTTATTTCTTCCTAAAGATACCTGCAACCTTACTTAAATTTTTACTCTAGACCAAAAAAAGGCCCTTAAAAAAGGGCCTAAGCATACTATTTCTTCTTTTTCTTATCCGGACCTTCACAGTCATGAGTATGACCATTTAGTTGATGGTGCTGGTGTCCATCATGCTTATAGTCCGTATGGCCATCATGCTTTTTTGATTCATGCCCACATCCCTTTTTATGAACATGAGAATGTCCTTTGTGATGCTTATGATGGTGGTCATGATGTGCGTGATCCGCATGCTTATGATGTGAATCTTCACTTTTGTGCTTATGCTCTTTCTTATCACTTGCTACAACTGAAGCCGTAAAAAAAAGCGACATAATAATTAGAATGTTTTTCATAAATTCTCCTAAATTTTATTTTGTATTCAGTAATTTTTAAATTTTAAACTAGAGCTGACTCATCAATATCAAGAATTGTACAAATATCATTCAAAACATTCTCTTCAACTTCTTCAAGTCTTCCGTCAATAGCGAGTGCTTTCCTTGCGATTCTAACCAACTCTTCGGAATATTTTCGATTATATTTTAGTGCTTCTATCCTTTTAACGGTCTCTTGAGGGGCCTCATCAAAATTTGACTGAAACTTATTAAAGATCTCTGAATATGAAGTTTCAAACTCCTTAAACGATCCCATATCAAGATAGGGCTGTGAGTCTAAATGCTTAAAAAAACCTTCTCCCTCATTCAAAGTAACTCTTGCGTCAGAGGCACACATCCAAGCATAGGTCGCGCTTGCGGCCTGAATAAAATCTGAATACTCGTTATTCCCGTTCTTCATTATGCATCCTTTGCTATGAGAGATTTCTATTCAATCAAGTTACGTCGAATTCCACTTAATAACAACATAAGTGCTCTTTTAGGTAATAGAATAAGAAGTGGTTCCCCGTATAAAAAAGCAAAAAAAACCCGCATAAAGCGGGCTTCTTATGATTAGTAATTTTAAAAAATCTTAATCGTTGGCTAGTTTTTCTGCTCGTTCGGCCATAACTTTTTCTTGGATGTTTGATGGGCAATCGGCGTATCTTGCGAATTCCATAGTGTAAGTTGCCTTACCTGCAGACATCGAACGAAGATCCGATGAGTAACCAAACATTTCTGAAAGAGGTATTTCAGCATTAACGATAACTTCACCAGTTGGATCAGTTTCTGAACCTTGGATGATCCC
>JAIBDQ010000148.1 GCA_024686135.1 Halobacteriovorax sp.
ATTTTTCATGTCCCTTATCTATGATTCCAGTCACTATCTGTAACCCTATAAGGTAAACTTTATATAAGGATTCTAAGCCCTTAGAGATTATGTGACGACTTGCGCATATAAAATTAGATACTTATACTATCGTCATGAAACATTTATCCCTGATCGCAATAGCTTTATTCTCTATTTCCTCTTTGGCTGACACAAATGCTGATGTTGACCGAGACCTTTATGGCTATATCGGGTTTGGTATCGGACAGGCAGACCTCTCTACAGATGTAGTCGCAGACAAGGGAGACAAGGACGGCTCAGCTAAAAACTTCACGGCCACTCTGACCTATTACCGCAAGTGGTGGGCCGCCAGTTTAGAAGCGGGCTATTGGGATATCACCTTAGATAACAACAAATCAGGAATTGATAGCGTTAAACTTATTTCAGAGAACTTTTACGTGGGACTTGTTCCTGAGTACCGCCTGACTCACAGAGTTTCGGTTGGCTTAAGCTATCAACATACTCTAGGGGAAGAAATTCTTGCCGGCCCTAGCACTACAATTAATGCCAATAATGAGAAGACAACTAAGTCCCTCGCAGGGCTTGTGGCCAACTACGATATTCCTTTTAAAAGCTTTCGAGTTAGAACCGGTCTCTCCTTTCATAAAATGCTATCCATTGGAAATAGATCGGGCTATATCGCCATGGTTAAACTTCAATTCGGTGTTCCTTTTATCGATAATAAGGAAGAACCCGTGCGAATAGTTTACCGTGACCGTGAAGTTGTAAAAATGGTTGCGGCAGAAGTGATAGAGCTCGGTGAGCAAGTCATTAACTTTAAATCAGGTTCATATCGTCTAAGCTCAGATTCATCTAGCTTCATCGAGAAGGTGGCCAAGCTTTTAAGTGATAATCCAAACTCCTGGGAGATTGTACGAGTCGTAGGCCATACTGATATTGTTGGAAAGGCCACTCTAAATCAAAAACTCTCTGAAAATAGGGCCAACTCAGTTAAGAATATCCTAATTGAATCTGGCCTTGACCGTGAACGGGTCTTCTACCTTGGATTCGGTGAAGAAAGATTAAAAACAAAAGGAACCACGGCTGACGATCACAGACTAAACCGAAGAGTTGAACTGCAATTCATTGGTAAAATCAAAAAAGATTTTGCAGATAAAATTAAAGTCCTGGTTGAACAAGAGACCAAAGCTCAATCTGGAGAATAAGCTTATTTAGTGACAGGAACAGCTGGTCCAACAATAAGTTGGGCCTGTAGAGTTCCATTTTTAGTTTTGATAGGTTCGTCTAAAAGGATTCGTTGCTTAAAGTTCTTTAAGTCTTTAACCTTGGCGATACTGACCTTACCGTTTCGACTTGTTCCCGATTTAAGCATCATATAAACATAGTAAAAATCTGTTTTCTCTTTTTTTACTAAACGAATCTCGCTTTTAAAAAGTGTCTTTCCATCTTGAACAATTTGCATATCAGAAGCTGTGATGCCACGGTCTCCCGCTTTAGCATAAGGTTGCATATCAAACTCAATGCTCGACTTCTCAATATTCTTGGCAGCGGGACCTACACATTCTCCATCTTCATAACAAGTTTCAATGGCAATATATCGGTTTAGCTTGAGAGCATTTCCCTGTGCAGCAAAACTAAAAAATAAGGCCAAAACAGCAACTATCTTCATCCCAATCCCCTTGAATCTAAATTATCCCTCTCAAGGTCACAGGCCGTCAATCCAGTCCTTAAGAACTGCTTGACGAAAGTCATGCCGCCTTTTTCATCAAGGGAAATTCAACTAAGAAACAAGTGTTTGACTCCTCTGTTAGAAGAGTAAGATGCCCGCCATGTTTTTCCATTATGGTTCGACTAATAGAGAGCCCTAAACCAGTGCCTTTCCCAAACTCTTTTGAAGTGAAGTATGGATCAAAGATCTTATCAACTTTATCCGTGGTAATACCTGTACCCGAGTCTCGAAAGTATATCTGATGAAAATCGCTTGTCTGATTATAGTCAATTGAAATCCACCTCTCCCCTTCACTTTCTGAAAGTGCATCAATGGAGTTATTGAATAAGTTCATGAAAACTTGGGTTATCTGAACGAGTTGAACTTTAACTTCGTTACTATAAACCTCATCTTCGATCTGAAACTTAAGGTTTATTTCCCGATTCTGCCTTTTCGAACCCGTGAGAAGAACCACATCTTCTAGACATTCTCTCAAGGTATGAGGTTCAACCTCATCAATCGTTTCTGATCGAGATAAGTTCCGAAGTCCTGAAACGATCTTAGTGATACGCTGAACCGTATCATCAATCTGTCCCAAATGCTTTTCCACAACATCTCTTTTTTCCATTTCAGCGGGGACAGACCGGTCAACAAGAAGACAGGATGCTTTAATAATGGCAAGAGGATTATTAATCTCGTGGGCAATCCCTCCGGCCATTTCACCAAGACTTGTTAGTTTCGCTGAGCTAGCAAGGAGGGCGTGCTTATCATTTAATTCTTTCGTTCTCTTTGATAAACGCTTTGCCAAGATATCATTAGCGTTAGCAATAAAGAGATGCTCCCTTCTAAAGACGGTTGAGAAGTAGATTAAAAAACTTGTCTCCATAACCACAAAGGCCACATGTAAAAGAACAATCTCCCAGCCGCTGCCATAATTAAAGACGATTAAGGGAAATCCAAAAAAATCTATATTATTGCTCTGACAATAATTGAAGACCGCATGATGAAAGGCCGTAAGTAATATGGGTAAGGGGTAAACCCTCCAGTCTTTATAAAGAAGCAAAATTGGAAAAGAGACAAAAACATGAAAGTGCATCTCTATGCGACCATACTCCAGAGTTATATAAATCACCGAGTAGGCCAATAAAAGAACACCATTTAAAAGACTATGGCCAAAGGTTCCTCGAGAGGTCCAGTAGCTAAAACTTCCAATTAAACAAACAATCAATGAACCGAGAAAACCTTCTAATTGAGTTCCATATTGATAAGGAATTAAAAACGTCGCAATGGGGAGCTGAGCCCATAGGGCAAACAGAATAAACTTATCAGCTTTTAATCTAACGTCCTGTAAGATCAAGTCTTCATCTTGAACAAATGATTCTTCATCAAACTCGCTCATACTTTTAGATGCTAGCTGTTCCATATGAACTCCGTAATACGACTAAGTCGTGATAAAGCTTTTCTGGCGTAATTTCTTTATCTAGGTAAATCACTCGTATAATGCCATTTGGGTCTATCAAGTAGAAAAAACCCGCATGATTGATTTGATAATCCTCGTCCTTCTCCTCATGGGGAGTATCTAACACATAGGCGTTAAATTCCTTAGCTACTTTAGTCCCCAGGTCTTTTCCCGCAAGAAGAGGAGTTATTTTGGGGGAAAAGTTTGAAGAAAAGGAAGTCATGCTTCTTTTATTATCTCTTCCTGGGTCAATAGATATAAAAATGAACTGCGTATCTTCAATAACCCTTTTGTCAGTTGATTCAATACTTTCAATGACTGAAGAGAGTTTGCTCAGGTTCATGGGGCAAGTTCCTGTACACTTAGAAAAACCGAAAGTTAAAAAGCTCCATTTTCCTTTTAACTTAGCACTCGTAAAAATATTATCGCTTATGTCGATTAGTGAAAACTTTGGGCTCTCAAGGTCCAACCTTTTTCCATTTAGTCCAGACGACGTCATTTTCCCAGAGATATAAGGAAAGGTGAATGTGAACACACCCAATAAGACTATACAGAAAAAAGGAATATACTTTTTCAAGCCACTCTCCAAAGAAGACGTTACTTTTTGTCTAAGATATTCTCTAACTCTTGTTCTATACTTTCATTTGGCTGAGTACTTTTTAGACCTAGGTCTAAAGCCTGCCTTACTGTTCCTTCTAAATTATCAAAATTAGGTTTGGCTAAAAAATCAAAAGCTCCATAAGAGAGGGCCTCTCTCATCAGGACTTCATTTCCGTGTGCCGTATAAAAAATAATCGGATGCTTATGTCCTAATTCACGCATCTTTGCGATAAACTCTATTCCGTTCATAACAGGCATATTGATGTCACAGACAATGGCATGGATTGTTTGAGCTTCAATAGCATCCAAGGCCTCTCGCCCATTGTAAGCAGCAGCGACACTATCGGCATGGGGACCCAATAAGTCCTTCAAGAGATCGCTTAGAACTTTTTCATCTTCGACTATGAGTAAATTTCCTTTAGGCATAACAAACCCTATAGTTTAGTTTTTCCATTTAAATTAGTTTTTCTAACAACTTCTGCTCTTCCACCACTGTTTTCACTTATGGTGACATCGTTCTTATTTTTCTCTGAAATAATTATTTCCGTTGCGCCAGCTTCAACAGCTTCTGGCATTCCCTCTTCGGTATCCTCTTCCTCCATGGGAAGAGTTGTAAAGGACGTAAGACCTTTAATAATCGCTCTATTAACAAAACTTCTCACAACTTCATAATCGGTCTCAGTTCCACCGACAATAAATCCCATATAGTGTTTACCAGCAGAACCATGTTCCAGATGTATAATTGGTGGAACAATAAGGAGCTGTAGTTCAGTTGGCACATCAATATCTAAGAGTGAATACATAGGAATATCTTCGCTTGAATAGAACGTTAGTTCATGCTCAGTCATAGAGCTAATCTCCATATCCAGAACAAAGCCTAATGAGCTACTCTTGCTTCCAAGGCTATAGCAGTTTGTCGAACAAGAGTTTTTACTACCTTTTGATTGAAAAACATTTGTATAGCTACTCAGTTGCTCCCCTGTCATATCCCCTTCTACGGACACAATATGCTCGTACTCAAGAGCTTTTCGAATAGCATTCGTTCTTGAAGGTGAATTAAAGGCAACAAACACCGTATGGGTTCCATTCTCTGAGTTTTTAACTGCATTTGTTAAGCGGTAGAGGTTTTCAAAGTTACACTCAGATCCTTGCTCCTCTTCCTGTTCACTTAAACGGTAAAAAATCACATCAAAATTATAGGATTCTAAGTAAACCTTAGCTTCTTCAAAGGTTTCCGTGACGTAAATGTCGAAATTAAAATTTGTTGCTAGCTCACCCGCCAGTCTAAAGTCTTCAGGGTTCTCAGATGCGATAAGAATTCGTCCATTCTTGGTTTGTAGGCTTTCACTGCCTTCCTCAATCCAAGTTTCATAACTATCTTTATGAATAAGGTCAGACTCTGGGTCATCCCAAGGACCGAGAAAGGGAATTTCATATTCTGTTCTATTGAGTGAGTTTGTTAAAACCCCTACTTCAAAAAGTTTCTTTGATCTCAGCTCCTGCTCTCTTACTTTATCCACCAGATAAATTCTAAGTATCCTTGAAGTATCATCGTTTTGAAAAAGATCAGACTCAATCAGAACTGAATCTTTAGTATACCCGTAAATAAAAGCCAACTGTTCTGCCCGATAAGAAAGATTATTGAACTGGGCCTTAGCAAACTTAGCAAATGGAGTATCCGTTTCAAAGCTTAAGTAATGAATGTCTCTAAAAAGAATTCTCTCGTCTGTCCCTTTTATAAAAGGGTAATTTAGTCCAAGAGCAAAGAGGTGCCTATGCCCTTCAAAGTCCTCTTTATCGGTGAATAGCCCAATGACAGGAATACCTCGAAACTTTGAAGATTTTTTAAGATAGTTTATTTTAACGAAAAGCTCTTCAATATTTTCGCAGGTGTTAGTGAAGTCCAAAACAATGGCGTAAGGTCTAACCCCGGTCATCTTATCTAGGATCGTATTTGATCTGAAGACTTCTTTCTCTACAGTAACTTTATTCGTAAGCGGGTTGCCTGCGTAAAATGCAACCATCCTATCTAGGAAATTTTGATCGTTACCGAAGTAAAAAATCATTATCTATCCCGCTTTATTAGCTAATTCTTTTTGCATTAAACTTGAAACGAAACACTTCACAATTTCCGCATCGTACTTATTTAATAGATTCTTTTTAGCTAAGAGCTCTTTCATTCCATCTACTGGAGACAGTTTCCCTTTTAAGATATATTCCGCAAACTCTGATGCAAAACACACAATCTTAGCCAGTGGAAAAATCTGACCACCACTAATACCTTTTGGGTAACCTTCTCCATTTACATACTCATGATGATCAAGAATGACCTGTTTTACAGCATCAGTGATAAAGTTATATTGCTCTAATAGCTCTACGGATAAGAGAGGATGGCTTTGAAACCTCTTAAGCTCATCAGGCTTCATTTTACTTTGATCTATATTTCTTTCAGTTGGTGGAATCTTTAAAAGACCAAGGTCCAAAAGAAATGAGGCTTGACCTACGATATCCGCTGTTCTCTTGCCGGCCCAGGGAATTTGCATGCAAATCATGCCTGCAAAGAGAGAAGTTAAGTACCCCTGAGTATGAGCGTCTGGCTCTTCCTCTACAAAGTTTCTTAGTAAGTTATAAATATCATTATTTGCTCTTAGAGTTTTCTGGACACCTTCAGTAATCGTTTTTGATTCCTTAAGAAGTGCGGGAGAAAGACCTTGAGTATAAATCTCTGCCACGAGCATTTCGCTTCCCATCTTCATCATGTTCAGCTTTACATCACTTTTCACCATAGCTTTAGTGGCAAGCTTAGTTATGAGACTATTGAGGTAATTTATATATTCAGTTCTTTGAGCAGACTTAAAATATAAGTAGTCCACATCCTTTTCTACATACTGTTCAATACGAGTGACACTAAAAGTTTCCCCTCTATGGAGAATCTTTAAATATTTTTTAGATCCAATTTTAATATAGTGATCAAAAACTGTTCTAGCACCGGATGCAAAGTCCTTTATTTTAATTCTTGTGAATTCTCTATCGTCTGCCTGAATTTCTTCTGGCTTAAATTCACTTCCCTTTTGCTCTGAACTATCCTTCCAAGAATCAAACTTCTGACCACCTTTTAAATGATCAATTATTTTTTGATTATTAAACGGCTTGATCAAAGAGGCTGTCACCCCGAGCCTTACTAGCGACTCTTTATCTAATCCAGATTCATCGAGAACATTTTGTTTTTCAAAAATAAGAAAAACCCTAAGGCTAGGTTTCATGGACTTGATATAGCGAAGAACCTCTAAGGCCGAGTGATTTACCGTCTCCCAGTTCATGATTAAGGTTGTGATCTCACCATTATCATAAAGCTCTTTTTGTACTTCCTTCCCCGTCATACAAGTGACTGACGCAAAATTTGAGTGAGACATAAAGTCACTAAGAGCACAAAGCCACTCAGTATTCTCATCACACAAAAGGACTGTTTCCTTATTCATAAGCTCGTTACCTCTTTCATAGCGTACCCATTTATCGGTAAAATCTAAGTTAATACTTATAATGAATACAAAGGACCTCTTAACTAACCTATTATAAACAGCCACTTAGGGCAACAATAAAGGAAAATAAATAGTGTTTATTAAAATATTAATCTTGAGTAAGTGAACTTTTCTGAGGTCTTTTTAAGGCAGTTTTTCAATGGGCACAAAAAAACCTCCCATAAAGGGAGGCTTTCTTATATCAAAATTTAATTTTTGAATTACTTAGTTGCGGCGTGAATCGCTGCAAATCCTGTTTCATCAGTAGCAGCAATTTCAGAAAGCATTTTTCTGTTAAGCTTCATACCTTTTTTAGCAGCAGTTCCCATGAACTTTGAGTAAGAATCACCAAGCATTTCAGCAGCTGCAGAAATTCTAACAATCC
>JAIBDQ010000170.1 GCA_024686135.1 Halobacteriovorax sp.
TTTATCGCTCATCTTAATATGAGGAGCGTTGATGTTGATATAAGTTCTTACGAGCTTATCAACTTGTGCCATCTTTAGGTCTTCAATATTAATAGTTTCTTGGAAACCATTAAGAACATAAGCATGTCTTCCGTGAATAAGCCTTTTGTAATCATACTTATTAAGGAAAGCCACTGACTTAAGTTTCCCTGTTTTAACGGCGTTGATATAAGTAGATTCAATTCCCACATCGCGGTTCATTGATGTACCAATACCGATAAGAAGAGCCAGGTTGTTTACATAAAGAACAACATCTTTGTTGTAAGCAGGCTTTTCAATAAAGTCTCGCCAGTTTCTTTCAGTTGTACCAACGTACATATAACCTTGAAGCTTGGCAGTGATAAGATCCATATGTGAAAGACGCTTACATCCTTCTTCTGGACCCATTTTAGCAAGACGAGCAAAAAGATACTTAAATGTATCACTTGGCTCACCAACAATAAGAACCGACTTGTTTGGTTCGTCTGAGCAAAAAGTGCTCATCATTCTTTTAACTGACTCGTCAAAAATTTCAACTTGATTCATCAGTTCGGTAATCTTCTCCCACCCTTTGTCAGTCTTGTAAGACGTGTTCTCTGAGTGAATAATACGAGCAATCTCTTGAAGCTTTCTAAAGTCGGGCTGACCCTCAGCAAAAGCGTTAAAAGAAAATGCAAGCATTAGAAAAGGAATTAATAAAAATTTCATCTCTTTCTCCTGTTGTTATCCCTTAAATCGTAAAAGGTTTAGTATAAGGTTTTTAAAAATACCGGTTAAAACATCTTGCTTACCGCGCACCCAATAAAGACTTAAGAATTTAGTCTTATGCTTTATAGGCTTACGATAAAATTCAAACATAAAAAATTTCAAACTTCCGTTATAAAAGAAATCAAAGAGTAGGCGTTTCGCACTAATAAGGAGAAATCCTTCTCTAAGAAAACTTAAGAGGCCCTGGCTTAGGGCCGAATTAAAGACACCAAAACTTACAAAGAACAGGAACCTTGTGGACCTTCGACGGAAAAAATAAACCGGAGCTCCTAATAAAGAAGCAAAGAAAGTCATCCAAATATTGATGAGGGATTGGCGGTTTATATTATTGTACCAAGAGCCTTCGCCAACAATAAATTTGTATTCTTTATTTTTAGTTAAACTATTGGAAAGAATTGATCTTGAAATAAACTCAGTGCCAAAAGTCATCGTTGTATTGATCGTTGTAAGCGTTATGATCTTGCTGCTATTAGCTCCCCAATAGTGGGCCCACTTTGCAACGGCGCCACCGACCGGACTGACTTGTAAAAAAGTCAGGAAAGTATAAGACCAGATGGCAAGCTTCTTACTTGCACGGCCCGCTGCTACAACAATTTGAGACATAAGCTTCCATGTTTATGCGATTTTTTTAAGATGAAAAATTTTAACAAGATGCCCGATTAAATGTATACACTTTAGGATTTGAGCATATTGCTCGGTTATTGCTGCTTAAGTTTTAGACGGTCCAGTCATTTTTGAGTGTTTGGACTTCATAAGGTATTGAAATTAGGAGGTTGTTTTTGGCATATTCTTTGTATTTATAAACGTAGAAGGAGCCCAGTATGGAGCAGATAAAATTAAAAAATAAAGTTAATCCAGTTCAAGTGAAGAGAGAAGAGATTCGTCTGCGTAGAAGAAAGGCCAATGCTGTTGCTCAATATCGAAAAATGAAAAAGAGCAAAAAGCCCTATGAGGCAAAGCTAACTGCAAAAGGAACAGTAAGTTTTTCACAGGCCATCCTGTTTAGCTTTATCCTGTTTTTAGGAAGCTTCCTCGTTCCAGAGCTTACGATTTTGTCAGTGAGCTTTACTCTTGTCCTAATGGGCATGCTTTTAAAAGACCGCTTAAAGAAAGAATCATTTAAGAAAGTCTTAACTGCTTATGAAAGAGAAAGACTTAATTTAGTAAGGCCTTATAACGTTATCCTATCCTCTAAAAGCAAAAGAAGAATTCCAGTATCCAGAACAGTTGAAGGTCATAGTTTTAAAGGGGAAGATGGGAAGACTATCAGCCAATTCGATTGGCGACAGTTGACTCAATAACTAGGGCTTAGGTGCCACTCCTTTGACCCCTAAAAGGCACCAGCGTCAAAAATCTCTTTTCCAATACCTTAAAATCTCGTTCAAATACTTGGCACCTGAATTGCTCATTATATAGTAGAAAGGTGCATTTAGGTGCACGCCACTTACAGGAGGTAAGTTATGAGAGCAGTTCTACTGATCTGTTTTTTGCTAGGGATAGTTACTTTAACCGGATGCATGGACCAAGTTAAGGTCACTAAAGCTAAAGAAAAAAACCTTCTACTAAAGGCACAAAAGGCCATTCACCTTGAAAGAGATAAACTAATTGGAAGCAACTGGTATGCCGGAAGACATGCGGAGAAGTTTGGTTTCAATAGAACAGAAAAATCTCTCTTAAAATCGATTAAGCTAAGTGAGTTTACTTGCATGAAAAGGCAAGAAGGTACGTGGTACTCGCTCGATCGTGCTATCGATTGTCATAGCTATGTAAATTTTATTTTTAAATCAGGAACCAAAAATTTGGTTTTTAAGACTTTGCTTAAGTTTAAAAATGTTCAAAAGAAGTTTGATATTGCAGATGATATTCTTGCAGATCGTTTAAGCTTTGGTTTCGTAAAGCAAAACCCTTACTCAAAGAAAACTTTTGCTCGTTATTGGAAAGTTTTAAGAGAAGGGCGATTGGCGGTAGGGATGCCAGAAGATTATTTGAAGATCTGTTGGGGGAAACCTTTAAGGGTTTTTAATAAGTCCATTGATGCTACTGGAAAACGCGAAACTTATGTGTATGACCGATATTTTGTAAGATTAGAAAACGGTATCGTGCAGAGTATACATAAGTTTGACTCTTAAAGGGCTTTATAAACGGCAGGCTTAAGTACTTGGTCACACTTATTTATCTTAAGCCTCTTTTCTCTTCTGCTACCCACTCTTACTCGAGAAGACCTGATTTTACATTCTGTGACTTCTTTATTGTATCGTTTCTCGCCGTCTTCGAGAGTCTTATACTTATCTAAACTAAACCCCATCATATGCATCATCTCATCTTTATCGATTTCATACATTGACTTTTGCTCGTTAACTCCAAAGATTGAAACAAACTCAACTGGAGAGTCTTCGTAAAATATAATTTCCACAATATTATCAGGAGTGATTGAATGCCTTCCAAGAACTTTATCTGCTGGCCAATTGATATTACCAAAGGCCTGAAAAATGAGTTCACTACAAACGATGACATCTGTCGAAGCTGCGTCGAAGTTAAAATCATATTTTTGACCGAAATGACTTAAACCTCTTTGATATACCCCGAGCATTCTTTCTTTATCCTGCAAGATTCCTGGAACGCGCATATGAAGAATTTCGTCTGTGTTAAAATAAGAAGCAAGGGGATTAATTTGTATTCCTGGTCTAAGAGCTTCCAAAACATTTTTTCCGGCCTTAATCATTTTTTGATAGGGTTTAATAATAGGATGATTCCAAATACCTAGATCTCTTAGTTGCTCTTCCGTCCCAAGCCAGATGGCAGGATGGGTCCAATGACCTGGAATCGTCATATCAGTGAGGGCAAAAGGACTTCTTTCGATAATAATATCTAGAGGCATTAACCTTGGCTTAAATTCCGCTAACGCTTCAGTATTCTGATAAAGGAAGCCTTTTCTAAATTTAACTTCTCCCATGACGTTACCAAAGCCTTTTGAGAGCATGTATTCAACATTAGTTCCAAAACGGGCGAGGCCATCAAAGAAGGTATGAGTCCAAATATTTATAAAACCCTCGGATTCAAGTCTTCTACCTAAGCTATTTCTTTTGATAAGTGCTGCTAATTGATCGCCATCATGACTAACCGATTGTCCATTTACAATAAGGTCTCGGTAGAGTCTTTTTAAATTTTCTTGATTATCTTTTGAAGCAACTTGATTGATGAGTTTTAAGATCTCATCTCTAGTTACAGAGCTTTGCTCAGCTTTTCTAAAAGCATTATGAATCTGAGTTCTCATTTCATCGGGTCTAAAGTAGGCTTTATGGATAGTTTTTAAACTTTGAAGTAGCTTTAAATGATTATGAAGATAAAGAAGTTTTTCTTCATGTCCGGCTTCCTCTGGGTTTTTTAAATCAATTTGAGCTTGAATTAAGATATTTCTATAAGTTGGGATAAAACGATAAAGCACTTCAAGCTGGGCACCACTTAGTGGTGAACCGGAAGAGAGCCTATTATTATATTCAATTCCTTTTTTAACTATGAATCTTGTAAAGTTATTTAAGATCTTCCTAAGCTTGTCTGCTTTTTCAATCGGGTCCTGAATCTTTGATAATGAGTAAACCTGTCTATCAGTTTTAAAAATGACTTCCCGTGGACTTAAACTAGTCGCAAAAGAGTCTAAGCTAAGCAGCGTTAGAAATAGGGTTATTAAGATTTTGTTCATCCTATTAAGTTTATCTTGTATTAGTCCCAGAACGGGCCTATTTGTAAAAGCTATAGGCCCTGTATGGATTTTAGACAGTTTAAGCCCTTATTTCGGTGTGTTATTTCAGGTATTTATGTCAGTTTTTTGTTAACAATTGTCTTACATGTTCCCAACTAGGTTTTGATTCACGATATAATAGGGGTACCAGTTTAATAAGACTGGCGACAAGGACTGCGGCCGCAAACTTCAAGGATGAAAAATGCGTACAACACTCTCACTTATACTTTTAATTTTTCTTTTAGGATGTAATGAAGCTGAAATAGCTGAAGGACAAAGTCCTAATGATGTAGATAACAATCAGCCAATTGTTAAACCCGAGCCAACACCGGCACCGGGCACAACTCCTCCCCCTGGTAATACTCCCAGAGGAATTTTAAAGATTGGAATTCTTGGTGACCTGAATGGGTCCCTTGGTGATCCCAATTACGCCAGCACAGTAAAATCCGGAATGGGTCATATTCTCTCATCAGGCTTTGACATTATTATCGGAACTGGCGACTTCACCAGTGGGGAGGATTATAAAAAGAAGTTTCCACCATCTAGATTTAAAGAAATGTGGAACTCGTTTGAGGCAAAGATTTTAAATCCCATTAAGGCCAAAGGAATTCCTTTTGCTCCTTCTCCAGGGAATCATGATGCAAGTATTGATAGGGAGAGGGGTTACTATAAAGATTTTTGGGAAGATAAAGAGCTTGGTGTAACAATGGTCTCAACGGAAGCTTATCCATTCTACTATTCCTTTTTGTACAAAGGGGTCTTCTTTATTTCTCTAGATAATGTTCGAACTTACTCACTAAGGGATAGAACTGTTAACGGTGTGACTCAAAGAGATTGGGTGAAGAATCAACTTAACTCCAACGAAGCGAGATCAGCTGTAGCAAGAATCGCCTACGGACATGTGCCACTTTATCCTGTACTTTCAAAGAGAAAACACTCTAGTAATGGAAGAGGGAAGTACTACGCTTTTCTAGGCAACGAACAGCAAGGAAAACGTTCAAATTCTTTAGAGCAGATCTTTAAAGATGGAGACCTAAGTTTGGCTGTTTTCGGACATTCTCATGCCTATTATCCCGGCGTGGTTCATCATAATAACGAGGCCCTTGAAGATTCTTTACGCATCCTTTCCATGCCTTGCCTTGGACACGGAAATCGTTATTTAGATCAAAGAACTTCAGCAAGGTCTGCCAGAGGGTATGGCTCAGTTTTAATCGATTTAGAGACCGGACACGTGACCCTTGATGCTCATGGTTCAGATGGCAAAAAAGTAGATAAAACAGGGCTTCCAGAGCAAATTAAGCCCTATTCTCACTTAAGTATTCGTCGTCATGACTTGGTTAAAAAGGAGCTTGGAGAGTAATAATTACAACTCTCTAGGAATCTCTGGAGGAGACTGATACTCCTCCAACATGAAAAATCTTATCTTTATACCAATAGCACTTTTATCTGCGGCCGCATCAGTATCAGCTACGGAATTTACTTCTCTAACTGGCGTTAATGAACTTTGCCAAACGACTTCTGAAATTGGACAGAAATTTGGGATTGAATATTCTAAATCCGATCTAAAGACAGAGAAGAAGCTATGTAAAATGGATTTTTATAGCGATAAGCTTCAGTACAAGAAAAAGGGAAGCAAGTATACTTTGGCCGTATGTCCAAAACTTAAAAACACTTCTCCTGCCCTTGAAGTATTTGCTGTAGATAGTGATTTATCAAGAGAGCAGTTTATAAATGAAGAATGCACTAAGATTGATAAGAGAGGGAGCAAGCTAGCTAAATATAAGGTTTCGACAAGCTGTTCTTATACTCCTTCAATTCTGGCCTACTATCATTTCTCAAGATTACTTAATATTGGGCAAGTACCCGTGGGAGTACTTAGAAATGTTGATAAAGGCTTTCATATTGAACAAGCAGAGTTAGGTGTTAAGAACACTTCCCATATGAGTGGTTGGCTTCCAAAGAACTGTAACACTTTACTTAGTCAGTTAAAAAATGGAAGAGCTCGTATAACCCATACTGATGGAGATAAAAGCTTTGGTGCTTTAGTCAAAAACCCCAAAGGTGAAGAGCTTTATAGAGACCTCTATGGAAGTGGTGTTAATGGATATACAAA
>JAIBDQ010000233.1 GCA_024686135.1 Halobacteriovorax sp.
AAGTTCATCGCAACTAACTTTAAGAACTGTAAGTGGGAATGTTCGCCGCTCAAGAAGAGCGAGTTCTCTCACTGCGGAATGGATACCAAAACTCTCTACTTCGTTGCCAAGGAGGACAACGTTATAGAGGGCTGTTTCATGACAGAGGATGTCGATTGGGTAGATGCCCCTCTTAATGAGGATGGAACTCAGGACCCAACTAAAACAATGAATGTCCTTCTTAGCCACTTTGGAAAGAAGGCCGCCTAAAAAAAACGAAATTCTGGCTAGAGATGAACGCTGACCGCTTCAAGGATTTATCTGCCAGGCACTTATCTAAATGCGAAGCGGTCTTAAATATCTTATTCGGAGCTTGGTAAAAGGATTTGCCCCCGAACTTATCAAAACCCTACCTTTTCCACGCCGGGTTCCTAACGAGACTCGGCTGGCACTTCCCCAGTGAATAGGTAAGAAAGGAGAGAGAACATGGAATTAAAAGCACAACTACTTCAGTACTTACTAAATCTTTTTATCACTCTTCTATTTATTTTAATGTTAAGTGGGGCAACCAGTTAAGAGTTGGTCCTATAGAAGCAACCAACGGATTCTTTATTTCTAGCTGATGCATTAAGAACCATATAACCAACTTCAACTGCATTTCTTAAGCCAATTAATTCATCATTCAATATTGCATCTTTATAAAATTTTTGAATTTCATCATAGAGCTCAGAAAACATGGCCTGAGCTCTTTTTAATCTATTGGGAGTTCTTGTTAATCCCACATAGTTCCACATGGTTTGCTTAAGAGTTAGCCAGTCTTGATGAATTAAAGCAGGATCCGCAGGAACATCGCCAACTCTCCATTCCTGAATAAGATCTTCTGAGTAAATATTTATGGCATTTAGTTCCTTTTCAATATTTTCTGCTGCTATATAACCCCAAGTAAGTCCTTCAGCTAGTGAAGTGGAAGCTAATCGGTTGGCTCCATGAAGTCCGGTGCAAGCGACTTCCCCAACGGCATAGAGGTTCTCTAAATTAGTTCTTCCTTTGGTGTCAGACTTAATTCCACCGCAGGTATAATGAGCTGCGGGAACGACAGGGATTGGTCTCTCTGTAATATCCACATGATTTTTTAAGCAATGCTCATAGATAGTAGGAAACCTGTCCTTAATCCACTCACTGTCTTTTTTGCTAATATCTAAATAAACACATTCGTGCTTTGTTCTAATCATTTCTTGATCAATAGATCTTGCCACAACATCACGGGGAGCAAGTTCACGATCCGGGTGATACTTCTCCATAAAGGCTTCACCCTCACTATTAATAAGAACTCCCCCTTCTCCTCTAATAGCTTCACTAACTAAGAATCGTCGATGAGAGGACTTATCAAAGAAAGTCGTAGGGTGAAATTGAATGAATTCCATATCAGTGATTGTTGCACCGGCCCTTTTGGCCATGGCCTGCCCATCACCTCTAGCGCCTTCAGAGTTTGAATGGTGTAAATATAAAGATCCAACTCCACCTGTCGCCAAAACAGTTACTTTTGATAGTGCTTTATCTACTTGTCCCGTTTCTTGGTTTAGTACATAGGCTCCTAGAACTTTATTTTTCTCATATCTTTGGGTGATCTTCACACCATGATGTATCGGAGTTAATAAATCGATGGCAGTATGGCCCGTTAGCAATGTAACGTTTGGGAATCTATTTTTATCTTTTAAATAATTTAATAAGGAGACCTGAATCTCTTTTCCTGTAAAGTCACCTTTATAGAGAATACGAGAAACAGAGTGAGCCGCTTCTTTAGTAAACAAAAGCTCCCCGGCTTCATCCTTTTCAAAATCAGTTTTGGCTTTATCAATCAAAACTTCTTTTAGGATCTCTTGAGTTCGATTGCTCATAACCGAGACAGCTTCTGGGTAAGATGTGTTACTCGAAGCTTTATTAATATCTTTCTTAAGCCCATCATTTTTTTCAGGAAAAATTATTCCTCCCTGGGCCCAATAGGTATTAGAGATATGAGGATCTTTTTCACGCGTAATAATGCCTACCTTGGCTCCACTTTCACCAAGTCTAAGCGCTGTCGTTAATCCCGCAACACCGCAACCTATAATTAGTACATCAAAATTATACGCGCTCATATTTTAAGGAGATATCCACCGGTGGTGCACCATAAGTAATTCTTCCAACACTTATCGCATCCACACCTTCTATTAGGTAATTTTCAATTGTATCAAGGTTTATTCCACCACTTACTTCGTATGTGATTCCTTCTTTCTTAAGCTTTACAGCCTCTTTAATCTCATCTGGATGGAAGTTATCAAGCATGAGATGACGAATACCCATCTCTAGTGCTTTCTTAAGTTCTTCTAGATCATGAATCTCTACTTCTGTTTCATTATAGAAAGATCCAACTGACTTAAAAAAGCCAACAGCCTCTTCTAGTCCACCAAAAAAAGTTTTATGGTTATCCTTAACCATCCATAGATCAGTTTGACCTAGACGATGATTAAACCCACCACCGATTCTAACGGAATACTTCTCTAAGGCCCTTAGGCCTGGTGTGGTTTTTCTTGTATCTAAAATTTTTATATTTTTCGTTTTTGCTTTTTCAGCGAACTGACTTGTATAAGTTGCAATAGCACTGCCATGAGACAATAAATTAAGCGCGATTCGCTCACCATTCAGGGCCACATTGAAGGGAAGTTTGAAGTTTAAAACATCTCCTGCATTCTGTTGCTTACCCTCTTCATTAAGAATCTCTTTTGGAAGTTTGAAGTCTTCATCTAAGTATTGAAAGGAAGCTTCGAGCCAAGGAAGACCTGAAAGAATCAAAGGGCTCTTTATCTTTAACGAGCAAAGAACTTCATCTGCTGGAAGAGACTTTTGATAAAATAAATTTCTTGAAAGATCATCTTCCTCAAAGAAATTCTGAATTGATTTTAATAAAGCATTTTTCACTATTAACTCTGCAATTTATGAATTACCCCCTTACATATCGCTTTAATTTCGAAGTGTTAAGTAAGTATCCCGACTTCACTTGTTTTCAATGGTTTGCACGTGAATGGGCGTCTCTTTTTGGTCTATTTAGTGGGTTTTCTTCTCCTGTATTGCTCCTATATGAAGGCTCCTACCCCCCGTGTTAGTGGTCATAAAGAGCGCTCGTTCACATTGAAGCAATATCAACATATTGCTGCGACCTTTAAAGAGAGATCTCTAGCAGGACTGTTATCTGCTTTTATAAGTGGAAATAAACGAAAGATCTTTCCAACTATCAAAAAGAAGTTTCAAACCATTGCCCTTACGCATCTCTTCACCCCATCCGGCGTTCATCTGTCTAGCCTCTACTTTTTAATCAATCCCCTATTAAAACGAACTCGAAGAAAACTCTTTATCCTCATTCCCCTTTTAAGCCTCAG
>JAIBDQ010000182.1 GCA_024686135.1 Halobacteriovorax sp.
CTTAACTGTATATACTTGAATATGATTTAAAAGTGGATTGGCTAATATTTCCCCACCTAATCTTTCAGCGTCCTTTCTATCGATATCACCATAAACCCAATAGAGTTTACCGGTTGAAATATTTGTATCACAGCTTAAAACTTTAAAAGCATCTTCTACAGCTTTAGCAGAGTTATCTGTCACACCTGGCTTAAAACCTACTTCAATTGCAAATCCAGCTTCAGCATCATCCCAATCTGCGGAATTAAAATCATCTAATACAGGATCAGCAAGTACCTCTTTAGCTGCCTGTACTAAACTACTATTCTCAGATTCCATTAAAAAGAAATGCGTTTCTTTAATCGACTCAAGATCCATTTTAAAAACATCTCTTGCTTCATTAACCCAACTGCTTAGATGATGACCCTGATATTTATTTGTAATTTCTACTCTTGAGTAATTCATTTTATTAATCCTATGTGGCAAATAGTTGATCAATGGCTTTTTTATAGAGCTTATATTCAACCTCAAGACCTCGCGCCTTGAAGCTTTGTAAATTATCGTCTTTTTTTCTTTCGAATTTTTCTTGAATAATAATCGGTCCGGTGTCGATTCCTGAATCTACATGATGAACAGTAATTCCAGATTGCTCAACTCCTGAATCCCAAGCTTGCTCATAGGCATCTTTTCCAGGAAAGGAAGGAAGTAGGGCTGGATGAATATTAATAATTTTACTTTTTTGTAGAGATTCGTCCCAAAAGACTTTTATAAAATCAGTTGATAATATCCTCATATAACCAGCTAATAACACCCATCTAACATCATGAGATTCTAGAATCTTTAATATCTTATCTTCATGAATTTTTTTAGCAGATGAGTGAGTTACCTCTCTGTCTTTTTCAAATGGAACAACAAAACAGTCCACAGAGAATTTCTCACATCTAGCAATAACTCCGGCGTCTTTTTTATCTGTTATGACACAGGCAACCTCAAAGCTATTTTTTTCTCTAGCGTAAGAAAGCAAATTCTCGGCATTCGTGCCTGAACCACTAGCTAAGATAGCTACTTTATTTCTAGATTTTGGCAATATCTTGTCGATAATGCATCCCCTTAAAATTAAAGTTCTTGATTTGAGTATAGGCCAACTCTTTTGCTTCTTCTGTCGTCTCGCCAACAGCGCTTATTCCCATGACTCGGCCACCGGAATTAACAAGTTCGTTATTCTTATTTTTATTAACACCGGCAAAAAACAGATGAATATTACCATCTGTCGGGTCGTTAAAGTTCTCTGGGTACTCAATTGTGTTATTAAGCTTTAATGGTGTACCGTCTATTGACGGATAACCGTCGCTTGTTAAAACTATATGAACGCAGCTTTTTAGTTTAGAACTAATATCTTGAGATTGACCAAGGTCACCTTTCGCTGCTTTATAAAGATACTCATTTAAATCTACATTTAAAGTTGGCATCAATATCTGAGTTTCAGGATCACCCATCCTTACATTATATTCAATGACATTGATTTCATCTTCAAGAACCATAAGACCTACGAAAAGAAAGCCATTAAAAGGTGTCCCCTCGCTCTTCATTCCATCGATAGTTTTCTTAAAGACCTCATCGATTTTCTTCTTAACTTTTTCAGAGGGCCATCCTTGTGGCAAGTACCCCCCCATACCACCTGTATTGGGGCCTAAATCATTATCAAAAATTCTCTTATAATCGCAGGCATAACCGAGAGTTACATAATTACTTCCGTCACAAAGAGCAAAGGCCGAGAGTTCTTTTCCATGTAACATCTCTTCAAATAATATTTCTTTCGTTGAAATGCTGCAATCTTGGTTGTCAAGAAAGTCGTAGACAGTACTTTTAGCTTTCGAAAGATCGTGGGTAACCACAACTCCTTTACCACCAGCAAGTGCGTCTGCTTTTACGACAATCCCTTCTTTCATATCAAGAGTATCTAAATACTTGTACCCTTCCTCGGCTTTAGTGGTCGTCTTAAATTTTGCCGTTGGAATCTCATATTTATCCATAAAGTTTTTGGCAAATATTTTTGAGGCCTCTAACTGAGCTGCACCATAACTTGGGCCAACGACGGGGATATCACTTCCTCTTAACCAATCCGCAACACCATTTGCCAAAGGATCTTCAGGACCGATAACAACATAATCAGGCTTAAGTGTTATAACATTTTTGAGGAATAGTTCTTTTTCCTTCCAATCAATTTTTTCCGTACTGACTTTTGGCGTAATCTCCATACCAGGATTACCAGGGGATACTATCACTTCATTCACATTTGAACTTCTAGAAAGTTTCCAAGCAAGAGCATGTTCTCGGCCACCGGCCCCAAGGATGAGAACTCTCATTTTATGTCTCCGTCTATGTTTTCGATAACCTGGTCAAGGTTCCAACAAGTCTTAAACACATCTTCACCATTAAATTTCTTATTTAAACTCTGAGCTAATGACTTATACATTTCCTCACAAGCATTTTTTAAAATTGGGTCTAATTGAGGTGGGACTGCATTAAATTCTTTTAGACAGACTTCTTTCCAGTCTTTATCTCCACGTTCATCTGCTATAATTTTTGATTTCTCAACAGTCTTATACCATTCTGACTTTCTATAAAACTTGCGAAGTGTCTCTTTAGATAGTTGAGTCCCTTTATACGTAAGCCTTAGCTCATCGGGGCCGATAGAGTCGACGAGGGTGAAACTTCTATTTCCTGACTCATCCTTTTCGCCAAAAGCGAATTCAAATTTACCATCCCATAATTCTACATCAATCTCTTTAAAAATATCTTTAACTCTTAAAGCCACTAAAGAAACAAAATCCTTTAAAGTTTCAAATTCAGTTTCATTTAATCCAGCTATATCTCTCGCCCCTTCATAAGCAGTGTAGCGATCACTTGGTTCAAGTTTGGTAGAAAACTCTATGATAGGTTTAGCGAATTTTTCACCAATAAGTGGCGCCTGCTTTAGTCCTAACTCTTTTACATAATCAGGGTTTTCAGTTCTTTTAAGTAAACTTGAACCTCTAGGAACACCAAATCTAAAAACTACTTCAAGTGGAACAAGACAATTTACAGGTTTTTCCCTGTATACCGTGTAATCCCATTCATTATTTCCAAGATATTTAGGTTTAAAAACCTCAACGGGTTTAATTTTGTATTGATTATTACCGGTACCTAAGCCTACTCCATGGTGACTCATTCCTTGACGTTTAAAACTCTCTAAAAGAGGATTAAATCTATATCTTTTTAATTCTTCAGGTAAGTCCCAGTCTAACCAGCTTTCCTTTTTACCTAAATAATTAAAAAAGAAATTGGCCATAGAAGCGAGTGCCGCGCCCTTCCCTTCAAGTTCATCAGGCATTGCTCCCCAATCAAAAACACTAAATCTATCAGAATATTCAAAAATAAAATCACCGCTTTGAGGTATTTTTAAAACATTTTTAACTGAACCTTCGAACATTAATTCTGTCTTTTCCAAGATCTCTCCTATGCTTTACGCATTACCTTCTTTTGATAATGATCTTTGTCTAGCAAACTCTTCACCAGCCTCAACTGAAGTTGGATATTTTTTGTTTACGCAGGCCATACAGAGGTCATTCTTTTCAACTGCCTCCTTTAAGTCGGCCTCATCAAGGAAAATAACTCTATTGGCACCAATATAATCTGCAATTTCTTCTAAGTTTTTATCGTTAGCAATAAGTTCAGACTCTTTAGGAAAATCAATCCCATAGAAACAACCATGCCTAAGGGGCGGGCAAGTAATGGCCATAGTAATGTCTTTAGCCCCATATTTTTTAAGTAATTGAATGATCTTCTTACTGGTAGTACCTCGAACAATACTATCGTCTACTAGCAAAATATTTTTTCCTTCAATTTCACTTCTAACGGGAGAAAGCTTTAACTCGACTGCTTTTTCCCTTTTGTCTTGTGTATTAAGAATAAAGCTTCTTTGAGTGTATCTATTTTTTATTAACCCTTCCCTATAAGGCAGTCCTAACGATTCAGCTAGAGCTATGGCAGAAGTTCTAGAGGTATCTGGCACCGGACAAACGATATCTGGTCTAATAACATTATTTTCTATGAGCTTTCTTGCTCTTCTACCAAGAACTCTCCCTAAATTAAGTCTGACTCCATAAATAGATTTACCCTCGAAAGTGGACTCGGCTGCTGAAAAATATACCCACTCAAACATACATGGAGATGCTGATTTTGGAGTTGCTAATTCTTCAGAGTGAATCTCTCCATCTTCCTGGATAAAAATGACCTCACCCGGTTTAATATCTCTTACATATTCGAAACCTAAAAAATTAAGGGCGGTCGTTTCACTCACTAGGCAATGGCTTACGAGATTTTTTTCTTTATCCCAAATCTTTTTACCTAATATTAAAGGTCGAATCCCCTGAGGATCCCTCATACCAAATAAACCAACACCAGATAAAAGGCCGGCTATTGCGTAGGCACCAATGGCTTTTTCAAAAATATTTTTAGCACTAGCTTTAATATGCTCAAAACTAATTTCTGCGTCCCAGTCACGTTTTTCTTGAACGCCATGACACCAAAGGTTTAAAAGAACTTCGACGTCATTATTAGTTAGTTGTTGAACTTTATAATTGTCTGAAAACTCTTTTGCTAATTGGTGATAGTTCACTAAATTTCCATTGTGAACCATTCCAACCCCGAAAGGGTAACCTGTGACTATTGGCTGAAGATCAGACTTCCCATCTGTTCCCACAGTTGCATAGCGGTTATGACCGATGGCCATTCGACCTTTAAGTTTTTCTAAGTTTTCTAAATTAAAAACTTGGGAAACAAGGCCTAAATCTTTTTCACCTCGGAACTTTCCTTTCTCTTCATCGTAACTCAATATTCCAGCGGCATCTTGACCTCTATGCTGAAGAGTAAGTAGAGCCCTATAAACTTCATATGAAGCATTATTGAGCTTTAAATCAGCTGTTTTCGGGTGAACAAGTCCAATAATTCCGCACATTAAATATCTCTCTTCGCTGTACTGTGTTGTAAAGTATCTACTCTCAGTTTAGTGATTTTTGGATTTGTTTGGCCAGTACTTTTTTAAATAACTCTAATATTTACCATTAGCTTGACCTAATACTACAAGTAGATAAATCAAGGAAATTTAATAGCTTCCAATAAGGGCCTCAAATTTGATCAAATAGCTAAAGACTCCCTTCCAGTCATTAGATTTTGGGAACTCCAAGGAAGGTCCAGTCTCAAGATAAAACCACCTATTATGCAGAAGCTGCCTATAACTAATATTGGTTAGATATTTTTCTATATATAAACTCGGTCTAGATCTCCCAGTAGCTCTAGCATTAAAAGAGACGGCCCTTCTTCTACTTATTTGCCAGAAGATTGAGGGACCATGTTCAGTTTGAAATTCGTCAGTTTCATCCATCCAAGTGGCCGCATTTCTAAGCCTAAACAAAACTGAAGAACTAATAGGCCTATCAAAATCCATCGTAGTCGTTTCACCAAAACCACTACGACTAAACCAAAAAAACTCTTGAGACAGTCTAAACTCCCATTTTCCAAAATAGATTGATCTTCTAAGGCGTAAATTTGCGAAGAATTGCGGGGGAATTTCAACTTTTATTCCTGTATTAAAGTTCATGCTCCATTTGGAGGGCTCACTTAAAATTGCTTTTTTTAACTTATTTTCAGGAATTGGCTTTATATCTGCTTCGCCAGCACTTTTTTTATCTGCTGGCCTTCCCTCTTGCTTAGTCGGCTCTTTGTTAAATGAAAGTTTAAGAAGATTCTCAAGGTAAGGAAGTTTGAGACGAAACTTAATAAGACCTTCATGATCAAAGTCCCCGTCCTGAGATATATTTGTTAAATACGTTAATTTAATCTTACTGCCATTTGCGTGATCTTCGGCCCTCTTAGAGCCAAAAAAACGATCTATTCTATTGCTAAGCCTAAGAACTCCCACTGATAACTTGCCATGAATATTATCTATAAGTTCGGTCTTCTTTTCCTTGGGTGCCACTTCTTCGGAAAAACCTAAGCTTACATATGACGCAATGAGTATTATTATAAATTTTTGCACTACCTATAAGTTTAAGTGCAAGGAATCACTTTGGGCAAGCTATGTTTCCTTGACGTTCTAATGGCCGTTAGATTTAATGCTCGCTTATCTGTAAGGGGATACACTTGAGCAAAGAAAAGTTTTTATATAGCGAGACTACGGATTGTATTCAAATCGAAG
>JAIBDQ010000244.1 GCA_024686135.1 Halobacteriovorax sp.
AATCATTGCCCTCATGTTTGCTGTCTCTTTCTCAATTACCACTTACAAGTTCTCCATGACAGCAATCCCGAAGCTCTAGAAGGTAATGCGGCCACAAGTATTAAGGCCACCTCAAGCATGGGTGTTTGCGCTGAAGAGTACGGTGTAATAATTGGTGGCCCTCATCAATTGATGGGAGCACCACCAAACCCAACTTACTCTTCCATGCAGTACACGTTGGCAAATAATAAAGTCATCAACTTTCCCATTCCAAATAAGTTTACGGGAAAGCTATTCATAAAAATTGATTCCGCAGAAAGATTTAATCCAGAAAATGGCGTAGTTGAAACCATGCCCATGTTCAGGTTTAAGTATGAGCCTGAAGAAGGTCCCATGCATGCGGAGATTTCACTCTTCGAAAATCTCTATCTTTTTGACTGGTCTAACGGTGAGGCCTATCACCTTCCCGCAGATCTTCGTGATCTAATTCAAAAAATTAGAATTTATGAAAAAAGCCTTACGGTTAATGATCTTATCAAGCTGGTTTCCAACGAAAAGCTTCTAGAACTTTGCGATATTGTGATCGATAATATTCCTCTTCAAGAAATTGAAGAAGTTGATATCCAATCAAGAGTAACTCTTAAAAGAACAGAGAAAAAAGGGCAAATAGAAGTAAAATTTGAATTCTTCGACCCAGAAGAAAACATGGTTATGCCTCCGGATTTTCTAAGTGCTTTTACCTTTGAAGGTGGTCTTCTTTCTAGCTTTAAAAGAAAGAAAGACTCTTATGAGTTCATCAAAGCCCTTTCAGAGTCTTTAGAAGTAGAAGATGAGAACTACAAAAAGCTTCTAACCACCAGTAATCAAAAATCAAAATGGGTGAGCTTACTTGGTTTTACTATCGGGCAAGAAAAGACCCGTTTCTATGATCATAAAACCAGAAAGATCACTCTTTATGATAATAAATTTCTCACGAGCTTAGTTAAGTTAAGTTACGACTGCTTTGGAGAACTTTTCTTTAGATATTCGCAGGCTAATAAAGAGGACCGAGATATAAATTTTCTTATCTCAAATGCCACCCTCTTCAATGGTCTCTCTGACTTCTACTATAAGGTTGGACTCTTTGGCGTTCAGATCTTCTACGATAAAAAAGAAATCGGGAACTGGAAGTCTCGAATCAGGTTCGAGAGAAGAGCGACTACAACCAAATGGTTTGACCTTCAGTTGAATGTAACTCAGGAAGATTTAGAGATTATTAAACAAGCCGACCTAGACACAGGCTTGGCCCTAACTAAGGATGGTCTCGTTCTTTTATCAAAAGAGCAAAAGGACCTGCTAAAATTCATGAAGAAATATACTCTTCATGAAGGGCAACTAGAGAACCCAGAGGGTGATGCTCTTGCTACGGAAGATGATGTAAACAAGTTCATCCTTCCTTTTAATAGGGCCAGAATCTTTGAGCTGTTTGAACTTAAAAAGCTGGGAGTTGAAGGCGCTTTGACTCCTGAGGAAGAAACTCTTTGTGAAAAACTGGCCACTCTTGAAGAAATTCCAGATTATCCGGTCCCAGAGAAGATTGCAGATATTATTAGACCTTATCAAAAGACGGGATACAACTGGCTTCGTTTTCTTCATGAAAGTAAACTTGGTGCCTGTCTTGCTGATGATATGGGTCTTGGTAAGACCCTTCAAACAATTGCTTTTATCAATTCAATCTACGATCAAATTGACCGAGTTCTAGTCGTCTGTCCTGTGACTATCCTTTTAAACTGGGAAAAAGAAATTCAAAAATTCTCCGATATGGACCTCTATATTTATCATGGCGGCCAACGAGAGTTTCCAAAAGATACTAAAATCGTCCTTACCAGCTATGGCGTTATGAAAAGAGAAGCTGAAACGACTTTAGGTGGTCTCGAGTTTGATGTTCTTATTCTTGATGAAGTTCAGCACCTAAAGAATATCCGCTCTATGGGGGCCTTTGCAGCTAGAAAGATTAAGGCCGATTTCAGAATCTGTCTTACAGGTACGCCGGTTGAGAATGATCTTTCTGAGTTTTTTAATATCATTGATCTTTGTGTCCCAGGTATTTGGGGTGATTTACAGTTCATTAGGACCACTTCTACAAGCAAGTCTCGCCTTCTCGCAAGAAAGAACGCCAGTCCATTTATTCTAAGAAGAACCAAGGGACAAGTTCTCACTGAGCTTCCACCAAAGATAGAGGTGGATGAATACCTTACTCTAAGCGAGACAGAACAAAACAGTTATGAAGCGACTTTATTAAATATCCGAAATAGAATCCAAAACTCTCCTTCTAAAAAGAAGTATGGTGAGATACTAAGAGGCCTCCTCCAGTTAAGACAGTCCTGCCTCTGGCAACAAAAAGGCACAACTTACGCCAATATCGATTCAACTAAGATTGAGTTTTTAATCGATACTCTCGAGCAAATCCTCGAGGAAGGTCACCAGGCCATCGTCTTTTCTCAGTTCACAACTTACCTGGACATCATCCAGCATCATGTTGCTGAAAGACACTGGAAATATGCCCGTATCGACGGCTCCCAAAGTGCCAAAAAGAGACAGTCCCAGGTGGACCTATTCCAAAACGAAGATGGAAAAACCCCTATCTTCCTCATTAGCTTAAAGGCCGGTGGTGTAGGCCTCAACCTAACCGCTGCAAG